>JAILFA010000104.1 GCA_024687125.1 Lachnospiraceae bacterium | reverse complement strand
CTGGCAATGGCGATCCGCTGACGTTCGCCGCCCGACAGGCGGGCCCCGCCGCTTCCCACTTTTGTTTCATAGCCTTCCGGAAGAGCCGTTATGAATTCATCGCACCCGGACGCTCTGGCGGCCTCACGGACCATCTCATCGGAAGCGGATGTCTTTCCCATGCGGATATTGTTCATGATCGTATCGTCAAACAGCCAGTTATCCTGCGATACATACGCCACCTGATCATAGAGCTGTTCCAGAGGGATCGATCTTAAGTCTTTTCCGTCCATCCTTACCGAACCGTCCTTCACATCCCAGAATCCCCCGACAAGCTTGGCGATCGTGGATTTCCCGCTTCCCGAAGGGCCGACGAGCGCGGTAAACCTTTTCTCCGGGATCGTGAGGCTGACATTGTGAAGGACCTCTTCATTTTCGTGATAGGAATAGTTGACGTCACAGAATTCTATGTTATGGGTTGCGAACGTGACCGGTGTTTCCGAATGCTCCTGTTCCTCACCGGCCAGCAGCTTATCTACTGTGGCCACAGTTGTCGACACCTTCGCGGAAGAATCCGTAAACTGGATCGCGGCAAGGATCGGTCCGACGATACACATGGAAAGCATGATCGAAGTCATGAAAACATCCGCGGTGATACTGCCCGAGACATACATGTACCAGCCGATCGGCAGCACCGTGATCAGGGTGCAGGGCGCGATCGTATAGCAGAGAGCCTGACAGACTTCCGTCTTTTTCATCCAGTAACAGTAGAAAGCAGCATTCGCAAGCACCTTATCCTTAAATTTCTGATACGAAGATCTGCTTTGGCTGTACGCTTTGATCACTTCGATCCCGTGAACATATTCAACGATACTCGCGTTCATATCCTGCGTGATCTCCACGGACTTTTTGTAATCCGCCGAATAACTGGCAGCGATAAAGCCGAAGAACATCAGGCCGAGCGGTACGGAGATCAGGCATATGAGGCCCATTCTCCAGTCAACGATCATCATATAGATCCAGACGGCGATGGCGCCGATGATATTGGACGTAAGCTCCGGGATCATATGCGCTATCGGGCGTTCCATCCGCTCCACCTCATCGACGATGATCTGCTTGAGTGTACCGCTGGAAGTATCGATGATCGTGCCAAGCGGCATTCTCGGAAGCTTGGCAAAGATCTGCCTGCGTATCTCTCCCAGCAGAGAAAAGGTCGCTTTGTGACTGACGCTCAGTCCCATTGCATAAAACAGGCTCTTAAAAGCAAAACCCGCAAACGCCGCGATGATGAATACAATATAATAATTCCATTCCCTGTTTCCGGAGATCACTCCCGAAATGATCTTTGCCGCGGAAACAAATGGAACGATACCGGACACGACGCCCAGAACCGCCAGTACGACGGACAGCAGGAGCCTTCCGTGCTCGGGCTTCGCAATCTCCCAGATCCTCGCCATGGGATTTGACTTCTGTTCTTTCAAGATAAATGCACCTCCTTCTTATGTTAGCATCGTCTAACTGTAGCTCGATAAAAAACGCCTTCTCTTTGCGCCGGATGGGGAAGGCGTTGCTATCCTAATATCCGAAGAATTCTTTCCACGCCGCGGAGAAGAACCGGTCCAGGGTATCCGCGTAATGCAGGGCTTCCTCCCTGGTAAAATCATGCTCTACAGTCTGGAATACCGCGTTGACATTTGCCGTGATCAGAAGATGAAGCTCCTTCTCACTGAAGTCGTTGAGCTTCACGCCCTGCTTCTTCAGAACCTCCATGAAAGCCAGGGTTGTCTTCTCCTCCAGTACAGCCAGATCATGAAGGAATGTCTCGTATTTTGTTCCCTGTGATCTGCAGACGATCAGGCGAAAGGCGTCCAGATGATCATAGATGTAGGAGATCGTAAGCTTTGCGTCTTTCCCGTTTTCCCAGATGCTCAGATCTCCTGTCCCGATGATCCCATCCTGAACATTTATTTCCTGCCGGATGGCGTCCAGCAGCCCCTGACAGGCAGGTTCCACCAGCGCGGAGAACATTTCCTCCTTGCTCGCGAAATGCTTATACAGTCCGGAGGCGCTCATCCCCGCTTCATGCGCGATCCGCCGCATGGAGGCATCGGTAAATCCATACGTCAGGAATTCCTTTTCTGCCGCCGCGACGATCTTTTCGTGGTTTGCTGTCTTATCGATAGGCATCCGTCACACCTCACTCAAAAGCGAACACTGTACGCTCTCGTATGAGAGAATACAGTGTTCGCTCTCGTTTGTCAACAGTTTTTTGGTTATTTTTCGAAATTCTTTTTGTCCGTCTGCTCGATCCAGTCGCAGATAACATCGATGGTCAGCTGACCGTTGCCGACATTGCAGTGATTCTGGGCGTCCTCCTTGTCGGTGAACAGGCGGAAGGTCAGGGATCTCACATTCTTTAACAATCTGATCTCCCGTCCGATCAGCGTATAGTCAATGAAATGATCGCCGTTCGCGCCGAGGATCAGCATATCCTGCGTGATCCTGTCGGCGACCGGGGCAAGATCGTAAAGCTTCAACTTTTTTGCATAAGAATAAGCATCTTTTGCCTCATATGCATAGCAGCCATGTTTGATCCCCCAGTCGATGATCGGCGACTTCTTTGCTTTCCTGTTAAAGACAAGA
>JAILFA010000103.1 GCA_024687125.1 Lachnospiraceae bacterium | reverse complement strand
CCAGCTCGTTGGGGATCATCATGAGCGACAGGAACAGCACAAAGATCAGATTTTTCCCCGTAAAGGAAAGGCGCGCGAACGCAAAGGCCGCGAGTGTGATCACGGCGAGCATGACAGCGGTGGTCACGAGCGTAAAGAGCATGGTGTTCAGAAAGTATCTCGCGAGCGGGACAGCGGTGAACGCCTCGGCGTAGTTCTCAAGCGTCGGCGCGAGCGTGTAGAATTTCGGGATATATTCCGCGTTGTAGGCACCGTACCCCTTGAGCGAGGTGAGCAGCATCCAGTAAAACGGAAACAGCACCAGGATCGCCCAGAAGATGAGCAGAGCCCAGGTGAAGAATTTCAGTGTCTTTTCGCCGATCGTGGCTTTTCCCGCTGTCTGCTGTTCCATGGCTGCCCTCAGTGATAGTGGACGTGCCTGCGGCTCGCCAGGAGATTGACAACGGTGATGGTCAGGACGATCGCGAACAGCAGGATCGCCGCGGCGGAGGCATAGGACGGGAAGCCGCCGCTGTCCCCGTACAGCATGTCATAGACATAGCCGACGATCGTGTTCATGCCCGCGGAATTCAGATTGACGCCGAAGATCGCGACGGCGTCGCTGTAGGCCTTGAAGGCGCCGATGAAACCGGTGATCACGAGGTAAAAGATCATGGGGGAGATCATCGGCAGCGTGATGCGGAAGAAGATCCGCGCGCGGGAGGTCCCGTCGATACGGGCCGCGCGGTAGAGCTGTTCGTCGACACCGGCGAGCGCGCTCGTAAGGATCAGCACCTTGAACGGCAGCACGATCCAGATCGTGTAAAACGAAAGAACAAAGAGCTTGGCGGCGTAGGGACCTTCGATGAAATCGATCGGCGAGATGCCGAAAAGTCCCAGCAGCAGATTCATCAGACCGTTGGAGTAGGGGGTCTTCTGAAAGAGGATCATGAAGACGAGACCGACGGCCAGCGTGTTCGTCACATACGGAAGAAAGAAGACGGTCTGGAAAAAGTCGCGGAGCTTCGGGATCGAGTACAGGGCGACCGAGATCAGCAGGGCAAAGCCCGTGGAGAGCGGGACCGTGATCAGAACGAGCAGGAGCGTGTTCTGGAGTGCCTTGAGAAAGTAGGGGTCCCTTAGGACATAGCGGTAGTTGTACAGTCCGACGCCGCGGTAGGTGCCGGAAGCGAAATTGTAGCTCTCCTCAAAGGAATAGACAAAGACGTCGAACAGCGGATATACGAAAAAGACGCCGAGAAAGAGGATGGCGGGCAGCAGATAGAGATAGCCTTTATAGTTCCGATCTTCCATAGGACTGCCTTACCAGCCGGTGTGCAGGCGCTCGCCGCTCGCCGCGTCAAAGAGCAGCACCTTGTGAGGCTTGAGGGAGAACCGGACCGTCTCCTGCGATCTGTCAGGCTGCTCGTCGGCATCGATGACCGCGCGGATCTGCGGTGCGCTCGTCAGCTCCGGGTGCTCGCAGACGACGCTCACGTCGCGGCCCATGACCTCCACGGCGTTCAGCCTGCAGGTGAACGGTCCGTCTGCATCCACGATAAAGCCCTCCGGCCGGATGCCGACCGTGACGGGCCTTGCCTCGGTGCTCTCCGAACCCTGCGGAGCATCCTGCGCTTCCCATTTGAGAACGGCTTCCTCGCCGATATAGAGGCTGTTCCCGCGGATCGTACCGCGAAAGACGTTGATCGGCGGCGTGCCGAGGAACTGCGCGACAAAGAGATTGGCGGGGTCGTCGTAGACCTCCTGCGGTCTGCCGATCTGCTGAACGCGCCCGTCCTTCATGACGACGATCAGATCGGAGATGCTCATCGCCTCCTCCTGATCATGTGTGACAAAGATCGTGGTGACGCCCGTGCGTGTCTGGATGCGGCGGATCTCCTCGCGTGTCTGAAGGCGCAGTCTTGCGTCCAGATTGGAAAGAGGCTCGTCGAGAAGCAGGACGCGGGGCAGCTTGACCAGGGCCCGGGCGATCGCGACACGCTGCTGCTGGCCTCCGGAGAGCTCCGAGGGGCGGCGTTCCATCAGCTGATCGATCTGCACGAGCGAAGCGACCTCGCGCGCTTTTTCCAGCATCTGTTCCTTGGTGAGTTTATCAGCTCCCTTGAGGTTCTGGAGCGGAAAGATGATGTTCTGCTCAACACTCAGATGGGGATAGAGTGCGTAATTCTGAAAGACCATGCCGACACCGCGCTTTTCGGGCGGGATGTTCGTCACATCCTCGTCGCCGAACAGGATCCGCCCCTCTGTGGGGGTGAGCAGACCGCAGATCAGGTTGAGCGCGGTGCTCTTGCCGCAGCCCGACGGCCCCAGCAGACCGATCAGCTTGCCGTCCGGGATCTCAAACGCAAAGTCATCGACGGCGATGACTTCTTCGTGCTTATTCTTTCCTCTTCCGGGAAAACGTTTTGTCACATGGTCAAAGAGAACTTTCATGGTTCTTTTTTAGCACATTTGGAGCCTCGGTGCAATGCTCTTTTTACGGGGATTGCTCTCGGAAGAATCATCCTCACTTGACGAATAGGATGATTCTTGTATAATTCTGTTGTTGTTTCTTTTAAATAGGAATCATCATTACAGATTTACAGAGGAGAAGATTATGAAAAAACTGACAGCAGTAACACTTACACTGGCGATCGCGCTTTCTCTTGCCGCCTGTGGTGGAAAAACAGGCTCGGGGGATGCTGCGTCCGCCCCCTTTGAGGATGTCAAGGGCGAGGGCGTCATGACCCACGACGAGTACCTCAAAGCAGCGGTCGACTCCACGGTCACGATCGAGGCCTATGTGCAGGACAAGCAGTCCTGGTGGGAAAACAAGGCGACCATGTACACCCAGGATCAGGACGGCGCCTATTTCCTTTATGACTGCGCCTGCAGCGAGGAGGATTACAAGAAGCTGACCCCCGGCACCAAGATCAAGGTGACCGGTGTCAAGGCCGAGTGGAACGGCGAGGTTGAGATCGCCGACGGTACCTTTGAGATCGAGGACGGCAACTACATCGCCCCCGCGTTTGATGCGACCTCCCTTCTCGGAAGCGCGGATCTCGAAAAGCATCAGAACGAGTTCGTTTCCTTCAAGGGTCTTACCGTAGCGGACAAGGGCGACGGCCAGGCGTTCTTCTACAACTGGGATAATTCCGGCACGCAGGGCGACGACCTCTACTTCGATGTGACCGTGAACGGCGGCACCTACAGCTTTACGGTCGAGTCCTACCTGCGCGGCTCCGAGACCGATGTCTACAAGGCGGTCGAGGGTCTCAAGGTCGGCGACACCATTGACTGCGAGGGCTTCCTTTACTGGTATGAAGGTGCCAACCCGCACATCACCAAGGTTACGGTAAAATAATGAAACGAGAAGCAGGTATTCTGTTTCCGATCTTTTCGCTTCCCTCGAAATACGGCATCGGCTCATTTTCGAGGGAGGCGTATGCTTTTGTCGATTTTCTGGCGGCATCGGGCCAGCGCTACTGGCAGATCCTGCCGGTCGGCCCTACGGGATTCGGTGATTCCCCGTATCAGCCATTCTCCGCGTTCGCGGGCAATCCGTACTTTATCTGTCTGGAGACACTCGCCGAGGAGGGGCTGCTCACCTGGGACGAGCTGAACGCCGCCGATTTCGGGAGCGATCAGCTTCGGGTGGATTACGGCAAGCTCTATGAGAATCGTTTTCCGCTCCTGAAAAAGGCACATGAGCGCTTTCTGGAAAAGGGCCTGGACAAGGAAAAGAACTTTAAGGACTACTGCAGAAAAGAGAGCTTCTGGCTCGAGGACTACGCACTGTTCATGGCGATCAAGGACGAACAGGGCGGGAAGCCGTTCTTTGAGTGGGACGAGCCGCTGAAGAAGCGCAGTGAAAAGGCGCTTGCCGAGGCGAAAACGCGCCTGGCCAAAGAGATCGCCTCCTATGAGTTCCGCCAGTTCAAGTTTGATGAGCAGTGGCATAAGCTGCATGCCTATGCGGCTGAGAAGGGCATCCGGATCATCGGTGACCTGCCGTTTTACACGGCGCTTGATTCGGCGGATGTCTGGGCACATCCCGAAGCCTTCCTGATGAACAAAGATCTGACGCCGTCAGTTGTTGCAGGGTGCCCTCCGGATGCGTTTTCCGCGACCGGTCAGCTCTGGGGCAATCCCATCTATGACTGGGCGGCTGAGAAAAAGCGTGATTTTGCCTGGTGGATCCGCCGGATCGAGCGCAATTACGAATTCTATGATGTGATCCGCATCGATCATTTCCACGGATTTGCGGAATACTATGCGATTCCGTATAAGGATACGGACGCGCTCCATGGCAAGATGCACAAGGGCCCGGGGATGGCGTTCTTTGATTCCATCCGGAAGCAGCTCGGTGATGTGGCCATGATCGCCGAGGATCTGGGCAATGTGACTCCGGAAAAGGAGCAGCTCCTTGCGGACAGCGGCCTTCCGGGCATGAAGGTGCTTCAGTTCGCGTATACCAGCTGGGACAGTGTATACATCACCCATAAGCATATCCGGAACTGCGTCGTGTATACCGGCACGCACGATAACACCCCCAGCCGTGCCTGGTTTGAGGACATCAACGACGGCGAGCGTGATTTTGTACGCCGCTATGTCAACTCCGAAGGGACTGACTGCGGACGTTTTGTCTGGGACCTGATCCGCGAGGCATACCGCTCCGTGGCGGATCTCTGCATCATCCCGCTGACCGATTATCTCGTTAAGGGACGGGAGGCACGGATCAATACACCGGGACAGGCGGACGGCAACTGGCAGTGGCGCCTGGAACCGAATTTCCTCTCCGATGACCTCGCCCGGAGCATCCGCCTGCTTGCGGATACTTACGGACGTCTTCCCAAAGACGATCCTAAAGAGGAGAAAAAGAAATGAGCAGTAAGGTCAAAACCATCGGTGTTCTCACAAGCGGCGGCGATGCGCCCGGCATGAATGCGGCGATCCGTGCGGTCACCCGCAAGGCGATCAACAACGGACTGACCGTCAAGGGGATCAAGAAGGGCTATCAGGGCCTTCTCAACGAGGAGATCGTCGATCTGGAGAGGCACAGCGTTGCGGATCTGTCACAGCGGGGCGGCACGATCCTGGGGACCGCGCGCTGCCTGGAATTCAAGACGGAAGAAGGTCAGCAGAAGGCGGCGGACATCTGCAGAAAGCATGGCATCGACGGCATCGTGGTCATCGGAGGAGACGGCTCCTACCGCGGTGCGCAGGCGCTTGCCAGACACGGCATCAACACCATCGGGCTTCCGGGCACGATCGATCTGGACATCGCGTGCACCGATTACACCATCGGATTTGATACCGCCATCAACACTGCCATGCAGGCAATCGACAAGGTGCGAGACACCTCGTCCTCCCATGAGCGCTGCTCGATCGTTGAGGTCATGGGCAGGCGTGCCGGATATATCGCCCTCTGGTGCGGGCTCGCGACCGGTGCGGATGACATCCTGATCCCTGAAAAATACGATTTCAACGAGCAGAACATCATCGACAACATCGTGCGCAACCGTAAGCGCGGACACACACATCATATCATCGTGAACGCGGAGGGCATCGGGCACTCCACCTCCATGGCCAAGCGCATCGAGGCGGCGACCGGCATGGAGACGCGTGCCACGATCCTGGGATACATGCAGCGCGGCGGAAGCCCTACCTGCAAGGATCGTTTCTATGCGGCCATCATGGGCTGCTATGCGGCTGATATCATTGCCGAGGGCAAGAGCAACCGCGTGATCGCATACAAGGACGGACAGTTTACGGACTTTGACATCGAGGAGGCGCTTTCCATGGAAAAATCCATCAGTGAGTACCAGTATGAGATGTCCAGGATCCTGTAAGCCACAGGACGTCATCCTGCCGTGATCACATCCTTTTCCAATCAGAGGATCCGCGCGGTCAGAGCGCTCCTGAACAGGAAAGCGGAGCGGGATAAACAGCAGGCCTTTGTCATCGAAGGACTTCGCATTCTCCGGGAAGCACCCGCTGAGGATGTTATGGAGCTCTATGTGACAGAGGCCTTTTTACATGGCTGCACCCCGGAAGACAGGAAGATGATGACAGCATTTTCCTGCGAAGCGGAGACGGTGTCTGAGGAGATCATGCAGCGCCTCTCCGATACAGTGCATCCGCAGGGTGTGCTGGCGGTCGTAAAAAAGCACGAACGGACATTAAACGAACTGTTCGCTTCTCCGGAGGGCGATGCGTCGGAAAATGCCGCGCCGCCGCTGATCCTCGTTTTAGAGAATCTGCAGGATCCGGGCAATCTCGGGACGATCCTGCGCAGCGCGGAGGCTGCCGGTGTCACGGGCATCCTTCTTGTCGGAGACTGCGCGGATATCTACAGCCCTAAGGTTTCCCGCAGCACGATGGGGGCGGTTTTCCGGATGCCGGCCATCCATGTGGCGGACATAGAGGAGGCTCTGAGACGGCTGAAGGAACATCACATCCGCTGTGTCGCGGCGGATGTGCACACGGATCTGTCCTATGATACCAGTGACCTCACAGCCGCAGTCGCGCTGCTGATCGGCAACGAGGGAGCAGGGCTTTCGCAGACGGCTCTCGCCGGGGCGGATCAGCGGATCACGATCCCGATGCACGGCGCAGTGGAATCCCTTAACGCGGGGGTCGCGGCATCTGTCCTTGCTTTTGAAGCGGCGCGTCAGCGCAGGGCGCGTTCCCACAAGCAGAACGGAAAATGACGGGACGCATCCGCGAAACGGCAGAAAAACACCGCCCGGCGCTGTATGCGGCGGCGCTGTCGGGTGTACTGTTCCTGCTGCTTCTTCTCGTCTCCGGGATCGCACCGTTTGATGACAGAACATTTCTGTTCGATTCTATGGAGCGGCAGTATCTCTCTTTCTTCGCAGAGTTCCGCGAACTGTTTCTGGGAAGCGAAAGCCCGCTCTATTCCTTCCGAAAGGGCCCGGGCGGTGAGATGGTCCTGTTTATTGCCGATTATCTGGCGGATCCGATGCTCCTGCCGTTTCTCCTGATACCGGTGCAGTTTCTGCCTGCTGTGGTCTCTTTTCTGCTGTTTTTCAAGGTGATATTTGCGGCGTTTACCTGCGGGCTTTTTCTTGAGACGGTCCTGCCGCCCGGAAAAGAAAACCGTGCGGAGATGCTGTCTCTGGTTCTCTGTGCGGCATCCTTCAGCTTTTCTGCTTATTTCATGGCAAACCTGACCAATATCGCGGTGCTGAATGTGGTCATACTCCTGCCGCTCCTTTGTCTGGCCGCGAGGCATGTCATGCAGGGAGGAACGATGTTTCCGCATACCCTGCTTGTGGCATTCGTACTGATCTCAAATTACGGTACGGCATATAGAACTCTCGCTTTTGAGGCGCTGGCGGTCCTGGTATTCATCAGGCCTTCCCGGATCCGGGAGCTGGTCCGGTACGGCATCTCTCTTCTTTGGGGCGCGGCGCTTGCGGCGTTTCTTCTGGTGCCTGCATTCCTTTCCATGCAGGCGGCTGCCGGGAACAGCAGAACCATCGGCTTTTGGCCGAATGTCGAGATGTCATCTGTCCCGGAACTCCTGTCGCACCTGTATTCCGGCAGCTTTGATCAGACGCTGATCACGGCAGGGGCACCTCACCTGTATATAGGTACTTTACTGCTGTTTCCGGCGATCCTTTTCTTTGTGACGGGGGGTGTGAGATTTGCGGATAAGCTCCGCACGCTTGTCCTTCTGTGTATTCTGTCCGTTTTCATTTTGAATGATGCCTTTCTGATGGCGTTCCTTCTTGTGATCCTTGCGCTGCGGGGACTATATGCGCTCCTAAGGGCGGAAGCGACGCCGGGACAGGTCCTCATGGCATTGATCCTGCTCCTGGCGGGGACCATTTATGTGTTCAGTCACTTTTTCAGCCACCTTTCCCGAAACGACAAATTCTACAATCTGTTTCTGATCGCCGCCGGTGTGATCCTGTGTTTTCTTCTACTCGGCGCGAGACAGAAACGGCCGCGTATGGCGAAAACGGTACTGCTCGTTCTGGCTGCGGTGCAGCTCCTTGATCTGCTCGTTAACGCCAGAGAGATCTATGAACAGAGCAGTGTGTTTCAGACACCTTATTCCTCATTTCTCGCGAGGTATGCGGATCTGAAGCAGGCGGTCTCTTCCCTGCCGGCGGGAGATATCCTGTACCGCACGGAGAGCCTTCCGCCGTATGAGCAAAACAATGCCATGCTCCTGGGCTATAACGGGATCACCCGATACGGTTCGGGATCGTCACTGAGAGAGCGGGAATTTCTTCGGGAGATCGGATTCAACGACAACGGATCATATGCGGAGTATTCACCGGACAATACCGGCAGTGCGGACGCACTTCTGGGGATCCGCTATATACTGAACGGCCGCGAGGCGGAGGAGATCGGTTCATATCTGCCTATGGCGCTTGTCTGTGACACGGATCCGGTCATCGCGGATTCTGGGAATCCTTTCGCCTGTTCGGAGGCACTTCTGTCAGCGATGGCGGGCGAGCGTGTGCGACTGTTCGCTGAGGCCGGCTTCAGCTGTGAAACTGGACATCCGACGCGGGATGGGGATATTCCGTATCATTTTACCATCACACCCGAAGCGGACGGCGAACTGTTTTTCTACCTTAAGGACTGCTCCGGTGATTCCAATCTGCTTCTGGACAGAGGAACGGAGGAATTCCTGCCGTACGGTAATCTCGCCGCGCTGCGGGTCGTCTCTCTGGGAGAGCAGTCTGCGGGTGTTCCAGCGGAGTTTACCGTTCATGCCTATGACGGCGAACTTGTCGGGACACCGTTATTTTACACGGAGGACGCGGATGCGCTCGCGGCTGTTACCGCAAAGATCCGCCAAAGGGCAGGCGGTATCGCGTGCGTGAATTCGGCGGACCTGATCGCTGCGGTTCCTGCAGCTGCAGAATCGGCTCTGTTCATGATTCCCTATGATGAGGCGTGGTATATCACGGCCGACAGGCGGCAGGTCACCGTGGTTCCCTGGGCGGATTACTACACCCGCGTGATCCTGGACGGGGACGGCGAAGATGAGGGCGGTGCGCGGGATGAAACGATTTATCTGAGAATGCAGTATGCTCCCCGGGGACTGGCTGCGGGGATCTTCATCAGTCTGACGGCACTGGCCGTACTCTGCGCGATGGAGCGAAAGCGCCGGCGTTAAGAAGTCATTTCCGCATCAGAAGAGAAGCATAGTCATAGGAACCGATCATCTCACGCAGGCGATCAAGGCTTGTCTGCATTTCACCCGCGTCATGCATCCGGCAGGTATCTGAGGCAAAGCATTCCACCATATAGCGGTTGATCTCCGGGCGGAAGTGGATCTCGTCCATGTAGCCGCCGTCCATGTTTGTGATGATCTCTTTCTGCTCCTGAAACTGGAAGATACGCACATTCGGCCGGGTCAGCAGGGTTTCCGCGATCAGCTGTTCCTGCGAGAGCGTTGCTTCCAGATGGTTTTCCTGTACCACATTGTGCCAGAAGAGGATCGAATAGGGCGCGTAGAAAAATGTAAATCGCGTCTCCGGATGGGCGTCAATAAAGGGCAGGAGGACTTCCTCGAGGTTGCGCTTTGTATCTGCCAGAAAGGCGTCCGCCGGAGTTTCCGCCGGCTCCTTCGGGGATTCTTCATAGTGATCCAGGATCCATGTGAGAGTATAGTAGAGATCATCCTCCCATTCCGTCATGTAGATCCGGTTCAGCGGGGTCGCCTCACGTTCGGCCAGAGGCCGCAGACAGTACTCAAGGAGTACGTCCAGATTCCAGAGATATTTCACGTCATTAAACGGATTGCGGTCATAGAGGTAAGAAGGGTACGGGTATTTTACCTCGCCGCGCGGCGCTGTCCAGGTGGCGGCATCAAGCGCGATAAATGCCTCGCGCAGGGGCTGATCCCCGCGATCCGCCGCATCGAGCATCCGCCGGATATCTTCGGGATAGGCTCCGTTTACGGTGAGCTTCAGGGGCTGCAGCTGCATCAGTTCCGTGAAATGCAGTGTATCAAAGTTCATTGTCA
Source organism: Lachnospiraceae bacterium (assembly GCA_024687125.1). Taxonomy (GTDB): domain Bacteria; phylum Bacillota; class Clostridia; order Lachnospirales; family Lachnospiraceae; genus Butyrivibrio. The sequence goes on along the minus strand of JAILFA010000103.1, from coordinate 14,883 downwards.
TGGACGATCCGGTGATCACGGAGTCATAGGAAAACCGCTCGGCCATGCCGATGTTCTGGGAGAGCTGGCTGTCGATCACATAGGGGAAGCCCTCTCTTGGCGCATGGTAGCGGAAAAAGGGATCAATGTACGCCACCACGGCGGAAACTGCGGCCAGGAGCAGAAACACGATGACTGCGAAAACGGCTATGAACTTTTTAAAAATCGAAGTAGACAAATCCGCTTACCTCGCCAAAGGAGAGTACGCACCAGACAAACAAAGCAGCCGTAAGCACTCCCATGAGTACCTTGCCTGCCGTGCCCGTTCCTTTTGAAAAACGATCCGTGATGCGCCGTGCATCCGGAAAGATAAAAACAAGCAGAAAACAGATGGCCAGAATGATCATCAGGCAGATCTTTCCCCCCGCACGCGCATCGGGAACCCCCAGTACCTTGAGCGGATACCACAGGATGTCCGTCCGCCACGGATCGATGAACCGGTCATGCAGGACGAACCATGGCTTGTCCAGAGCCCGGCGGATGACCTCCCAGGCGTCGGACAGCGTAGCCGCCCGGAACGGAACCCAGAGAAAAGCGGCCGCAAGAAAGGTGAAGGCAGCTTTGATCACCCGGGGAAGGGGGAGCGGCCGGGGGAAGAGTTTGGTGATGCACACGAGCAGTCCGTGGAGCAGTCCCCAGATGAGGAATCCCCAGCCTACGCCATGCCAGATCCCGCTCAGGACAAAGACGATCATTGTATTGACGAGCATCCGCATTCTCCCTCGGCGGTTTCCTCCCAGCGGGATATACAGGTAACGCGTGAGAAACTGAGAGAGCGTGCTGTGCCAGCGCTTCCAGAATTCCGCGGGGTTTACGGACCGGTACGGCTGATCGAAGTTCACGGGCAGATCAAACCCGAGCATCCATGCCGCCGCCATGCCCATGTCGCAGTAGCCGCTGAAATCAAAGTAGATCTGGAAGGCATAGGCAAATACGGTCAGCAGCGCCTCCAGCCACAGAAGCTTTCCGGGATCCGAATAGGCCAGGTCCACAGGGCGCGCCAGGACATCCGCGAGGAGGACCTTTTTGGCGAGTCCGAGTGTGAACAGGAGGAGCGCGGAGGCCATCGTCCGTGCATCAGGGGCGGTTGTCTCGGCTTTGCGGAGCGATGCCTGAAAATCGGGGTATCGCTGGATCGGTCCCTGCAGGAGCTTTGGGAAAAAGAAAAAGTAGAGGAGGCAGTCCGCGGGAGAGCATTCCCTGATCTCTCCCCGGGCAGTATCCATGAGAAGGGAGATCAGGGAAAAGGTCGTAAAGGACAGAGCGATCGGGAGTGTGAACGGACCGTACTTGTAAAAGCCGAGAAGCCCCAGGAACATAAGGATAAGAACGGGGAGCAGGATTTTTCTGCCGCGGCAGCCGCGGGCAAGGATCAGATGCGCGGTGTAGCCCAGAACGGCCTGTGCGGCAAGCACGGCCAGGTTGTTCAGCCCGAAGGAGGCATAGAACAGGATCGATGCGGCGGCCAGTCCCCGCCGAAAACAGACCGCGAACATCTGCGCATCCCTGATAAAGTGCCGCAGAACCGCTGTCAGGATAAGCAGCAGCGGCAGAAAGAAAAACACATATTCGTAAGACGCAAAGAGAAAACACATGGTATAATCATATCACCTGTTGACCCTGTTGTAACGGAAAACGGACAAATAATACTTCATGGCTTTTGTACATCTGCACACACATACCCAGTACAGTCTGCTGGACGGCTGTAACCGGATCGATGATTATGTCTCCCGGGTGAAAGAACTCGGCATGAATGCGGCCGCGATCACGGATCACGGTGTCATGTACGGCGTTGTTGATTTTTACAGGGCCTGTAAGGCTGCTGAGATCAATCCGATCCTCGGGTGTGAAGTCTATGTGGCTCCCGGTTCCCGTCACGCGAGGGAGACCGGAGAGGACAGGGAACGCTACTACCACCTGATCCTTCTGGCGGAAAACAATAAGGGATACGAGAATCTGACACGGCTGGTGAGCCTGGGCTTTACGGAAGGGTATTACTACAAACCCCGCGTCGACCGGGAGCTGCTTTCATCCCTCCATGAGGGCCTGATCTGCCTTTCCGCGTGTCTCGCCGGCGAGGTCGCACAGCATCTGGCGCGCAATGATTATGAGGGAGCCAGGGAGACGGCACGCTGGTATGCCGATACCTTTGGACCCGAGCATTATTATCTGGAGCTTCAGGACCACGGGATTCCCGCGCAGAAGATCGTAAATGCCGGCCTTCTGAAGCTTCATGAGGAACTCGGGCTTCCGCTGGTGTGTACAAACGACTGCCACTACACACTGCCGGAGGATTCCGAGGCACACGATGTGCTGCTGTGCATCCAGACCGCCAAAAAGCTTGACGATGAGAATCGTCTGCGCTATGCGGAGGGGCAGTTTTATGTCCGGAGCGAGGAGGACATGGCCGCACTGTTCCCGTATGCTCCGGAGGCGCTGGAAAACACCCAGCGCATTGCCGATCGCTGTCATGTGGAAATGGAATTCGGCAAGACGAAGCTTCCGCGTTATGAAGTGCCGGAGGGCTACGATTCCTGGACCTATCTCTGTCATCTCTGTGATGACGGCCTTGCGGCGCGCTATCCCGGGGAAGACGTCGGGGATCAGGAGCACCCGCTGAGAAAGCGGCTTTCCTATGAGCTTTCCGTCATCAGCCGGATGGGCTATGTGGACTACTTCCTGATCGTCTGGGATTATATCAATTTTGCAAGAGAACATGACATCGCGGTCGGCCCGGGCAGAGGCAGTGCCGCGGGCAGTCTTGTCTCCTATTGTCTTGGGATCACAAACATAGATCCGATCCGCTATGCGCTTCTGTTTGAGCGTTTCCTGAACCCGGAGCGCGTATCGATGCCCGATATCGATGTGGACTTTGAGGATGTCCGACGGCAGGAGGTCATCGATTATGTCACGGAAAAGTACGGGCGGGACCGCGTCACACAGATCATCACATTCGGAACGCTCGCGGCCAAAGGCGTGATCCGCGACGTTGCGCGGGCAATGGATCTGCCTTACGCACAGGGGGATCAGATCTCCCGGATGATCCCGAATGAACTGGGCATAACTCTGGAACGGGCCCTGGAGATCAACCCGGATCTGAAGAGCGCCGCGGCGTCGGATCCCGTGGTCGCGAAGCTTCTGTCCTACGGACGCCAGCTTGAGGGGCTGCCCCGGCACGCGTCGGTCCATGCCGCCGGTGTCGTTATCTGCAGTGCACCCGCGATGGATCTGGTCCCGCTTGCCAGGACGCAGGACGGTTCCGTCATCACGCAGTTCCCGATGACGACGATCGAGGAATTGGGCCTTCTCAAGATGGACTTCCTCGGCCTCAGGACACTCTCTGTCATCAAGGATGCGGTGAATTCCGTCAACCGTCTGCAGGAGTCGGCGCCGGGATCCGCAAACTTCCTGGACATCGACCGGATCGATCTTAACGATGCGCAGTCGCTGGCGCTCATCGGCAGCGGACACGCCGATGGGGTCTTCCAGCTGGAATCCGCCGGCATGCAGTCCTTTATGAAAGAACTAAAGCCCCAGTCCTTTGAGGATATCATCGCCGGGATCTCTCTGTTCCGTCCCGGGCCGATGGATTTCATCCCCAAATATATCGCCGGGAAAAACGACCGTTCCACGATCACCTATGAGACGGAGGAGCTCCGGCCTATTCTGGAGGCCACTTACGGGTGCATCGTCTACCAGGAGCAGGTCATGCAGATCGTGCAGAAACTCGCGGGATATTCACTTGGACGTGCCGACCTGCTGCGCCGCGCCATGAGCAAAAAGAAGCAGCATGTCATGGAGGTGGAGCGCAGGAGCTTTATCGAAGGCATTCCGGAGGAGGGGATCCCGGGCTGCGAAGGAAACGGGATCCCTGCGGATATCGCCGGCAGGATCTATGACTCAATGATGGATTTTGCGCGTTATGCGTTCAACAAATCGCATGCTGCCTGCTACGCGGTCGTTGCCATGCAGACAGCCTGGCTCAAATCCCGTTATCCGGCCTCGTTCATGGCGGCGCTCATGACCAGTGTCATCGACAATTCGCCGAAGCTCTCCGGATACATTGCATCCTGCCGGGCCATGGGCATCCGTGTGCTTTCTCCCGATATCAATGAAGGGGACGCAAGCTTCGTGGTCGTGCGCTCCGCGCAGGATGGCAAGGAGGATATCCGCTACGCTCTGACCGCTATCCGCGGGGTGGGACGTTCCCTGATCGCGGATCTTGTGAAGGAACGGACAGCCCGCGGACCGTTTACCTCGCTCGACAATTTCCTCAGGCGTATGACCGAAAGCGACTTAAACCGCCGGGCCGCGGAAAACCTCATTAAGGCAGGCGCGCTGGACTCGCTGGGACAGACCCGGCTTTCCCTCATGCAGGAGATCATGCCGCGTCTTGCCCGGGTGCAGCAGGAGGCTAAGGACAATGTCTCCGGCCAGATCTCGCTCTTTGATCTGATCCCCGGCGGGGGACAGGAGAGCCCGCAGCCGGCGTGCGAGACAGGATCGGAGAATAAACACGAATACGAAAAGCCGCAGCTTCTTGCTTATGAAAAGGAAGTCCTGGGAATCTATATCTCCGGTCATCCGCTGGAGAGCAATACCGCGTTTCTGAAGCGCAGGACAAATGCCTGCGCCGCGGATTTCATGCAGGATGAGGAGACAGAAGAACCGCAGGTGGCCGATCAGGCACAGGTCACTCTGGGCGGGATCCTGGTCGGTAAAAAGGTCAAGTATACCAAGAACGGGCAGCCGATGGCGATCTGCGAGCTGGAGGATCTCTCCGGCAGCGTGGAGGTCCTGGTATTTCCCAAATGCTTTGAGAAATACGGCTCCAAGCTTCTTGAGGACAGCAAGCTGCTGATCAGCGGCCGCTGCTCCTGGGAGGCGGATGCCCCTGCCAAGCTGATCGCCGATGAGATCCGGATGTTTTCCGAGGTTCCCCGCAGCCTCTGGATCCGCTTTGCCGACCGCGAAGCTTACGATGCCAGGGAGGCGGAATTGGACAGGATCCTTACGGAGTACGCCGGGGAGAATCCCGGGCAGGACGTCTGTGTGGTCTATCTCAACAAAGAGCGCAGCAAAAAGACGCTTGATACGACGCGCTTTCGTCTGGATGAGGAACTCATTTCCCGCATCTGTCAGGACTTCGAGAGTGACAACGTAAAAGAAGTTTGACTATCTGGGCGGAATCTGCTAAAATAACGGAGTTTTTGGGTAAATTATCGCTTATCACAGCGGTTTTCGTCTGAAAAGAGGAACAACGACATGAAAAGAAAAATGCTGACCAGAGCACTTTCTGTCCTGACTGCTGCGGCTATGCTGACCTGTGTCTGGGGATGCGGAGGCGAAGACGGTACAGAAAACGCCGGTAAGGGCAGTTCAGCAGCTTCGGTAAATGTAGAACCTATCGCGGCGCCTGTCCAGGAGGAACCCGGTGAGGAACCGGCGCAGGAGCCCGAGGCAGAGGAAGAGATCCCCACGATCCCGGATGATATGTACGCTTCCGAACTCACGGGTCTTCCGATCAGCAGGGAACTGGCGATGCAGCGTCCGATCGCGGTCATGGTGGACAATGAGGTAACCGCCCTGCCGCATTTCGGCACCTCGGACGGGGACATCGTCTATGAGATGGTGAACAGCACAAAGAATAATCGCATCACGCGTCTGATGGTGCTTCTTAAGGACTGGGAGTCGATCGAACAGATGGGCAGTATCCGCTCGACACGTCCCACCAACATCATGCTGGCGGCGGAATACAACGCCGTGCTCTGCCATGACGGCGGACCGGTGGTCCATATCACGCCGTATTTTAACAAGGGCTTTGTGGATCATTTCTCCGGGACCTTTTCCCGTGTGAATAACGGAAAGAGCAGGGAGTACACGGAGTATATCCTCCCCGGTGATCTGGACAAGAATTTCGGAGACAGCGTGAGCCGTGACTACAAGGACGGTTTCTCGCCGGATACCCCGCATTTCAATTTTGTCGAGTACGGCACAAAGACGGATCTCGCGTCTCTCTATGAGCGCACCTATCCGACGAAGCAGATCATCCTGCCGTTCCCGCATAATTCGTCGCTGCTGCTGTTCAATGATGACACCCGTGAGTATGAATACTACGAGTATGGCAATCAATATTTCGACGAGATCAACGGAGAGCCGCTCTCCTTTACCAATGTCGTTCTGCAGAAGAGTTCCTTTACCAAGCTGGATGATGAAGGGTATCTTGTCTACAATGTGCTGGGCACCGGCGACGGTTTCTACATCACGGACGGCCTTGCAAAGAGTATCAGCTGGGTCAAGAACGGCGATCAGGACTTCACGAGGTTCTATGACGATAACGGTCAGGAGATCGCTTTCAACCGCGGTAAGACGTATATCGCGATCGTTCCGGATGACACCTGGGACAAGGTGCAGATGAACGCCGAGATCTACCAGTAGTAAGGGCTGTATTCCGGGCATTATACCACATCTTGCGGATAACGCTCTACCGAATACAATATATCGGTATTTCGCTAGTTATTTGACACAATTCCGAAAATATGTTACACTTTTGTTAAGTGTTGCATATTGCGGAATTGTTTCTTTTTACCGTGATCGAACATCATGATGAATGACAGTGACAGACAATTTCATCTGCATCCGATGCTTCTCCTGGCGATCATTGCTCTTGCCGGGATCATTGCCATGCCCAAACCCGATCCCGTAGAAGCCAGAACTGCCGATGAAGGTACACCCCAGTTGTACGCCGGTGCGGGCGCCCTGCTGGATCCCCGCAGTTCGGCCGGGGAGCCGACGGACAGTACTGCGCAGGGGGGCGTTGTCTTTGAGGCGATCCCTGAGTCGGTGACCGCGACGGCTCCTGTTGAAGAACAGACATCTGCGGATCCGGCATCGGATGATGCAGAAAATGCGGGTAAGACCGCGGCGGAGGAAGCGCCCGTTCAGGAAGAGAAAACGGAGGATGATTCGGCTTTTTCCCAGCTGGTCATGGCGGATGTCAACGAGGTCATGAATGTCCGCACCGAGCCCGATGCCTCGTCGGAAAAGATCGGTGTTCTCTACAAGGACTGCGGCGGTACGATCCTGGAACGGCAGAACGGCTGGACAAAGCTTAAGAGCGGCAGTCTCGTCGGTTGGGCCAATGATGACTATCTGCTCTTCGGCAGTGATGCGGAAAAGCTTGCCAGGGATGTCGGCGTTTTAAAAGCCACTGCGACCACGGATACTCTGCGTGTACGCAAGCAGCCGAGTACCGACAGCAATGTCCTCGGACTTGTCGCGGCCGGAGATTCCTTTGAGGTTCTGGAAGAGGACAGCGGATCCGGATTTGTGCTCATTGATTACGAGGGTAAGGAAGGATATCTGTGCTCGGATTATGTGACTGTGGAATTCAAGGTTGACTGCGGGGAGACGCTGGAAGCCATCGCTGCCCGCGAAAAGGCGGAAAAGGAACGCAAGGCCAAGGCCAAGCTCACCGCCAATCGCGGGGCGATCAAGACAAGCGAGGATGAGGTCCGTTTGCTTGCGGCGCTCATCTACTGTGAATCCGGAAATCAGCCCTATGAAGGGCAGCTGGGTGTCGGTGCTGTTGTCATGAACCGCGTGCGCAGCGCTGCCTATCCCAATACCATTGTTGATGTTATCTACGCTTCCGGGCAGTTCACTCCGGCAGCGACCGGACATGTGGCAAACGCATACAACGGCAATATTCCGGCCAGCTGTATCCAGGCGGCGCAGGCCGCGATCAACGGGGAGACGACTGTCGGAGGTGCCTGTCACTTCCGCCGCGCCGGCGCGCATGAAGGTACCGTCATCGGCGGCCATGTTTTCTGGTAAGAGGAAAGGGTTATGAATCTGCTGCAAACCTGGCTTGTTGTTCTGGTCGTCTGTGTTGTGATCGAACTTTTTACGATGGGCCTGACGACCATCTGGTTCGCCGTTGGGGCCGCCGTAGCATCGATCGTGGCAGCGGTCTTTCCGGATAGCCCGTTTCTTCTGCAGTTCGCAGTTTTTGCGGTCGTCTCGCTGATCGTGCTGATGATCGTCCGTCCGATCGCCGTGCGGTATTTTAATAAGGACCGCGCGAGGACCAACGTAGAGGAGATGATCGGCCGGCAGGCGATCGTCACCGATGACATTGATAACACTCAGGGCTGCGGCCAGGTTAAGGTAGGGCGCATGGACTGGAGCGCCAGAAGCGTACAGCCGGGGATCACGATCCCCGTTGGCAGTGTTGTGATCATTCGCGCCGTTGACGGCGTAAAACTGCTGGTCGAACCGGAGACCGCTACGAAAGGAGAGTAAAATGGAAGTCTCAGTAATTATCTTGATCTGTCTGCTTGTTCTGCTGCTCATCATCCTTGCGTCCTGCATCGTTATCGTTCCGCAGGCACACGCGTATGTTCTTGAACGGCTCGGTGCATATCAGGGCACCTGGAATGTCGGCCTTCATATCAAGGTTCCGTTCATCGACCGTATTTCCAGGCGTGTCAATCTCAAGGAGCAGGTCTGTGATTTCCCGCCCCAGCCCGTTATCACCAAGGACAATGTCACGATGCAGATCGATTCGATCGTGTTCTTTATGATCACGGATCCGAGACTCTTTGCCTACGGTGTAGAAAATCCGATCCTCGCGATCGAAAATCTGACGGCCACGACCCTGAGAAACATCATCGGTGATATGGAACTCGACCAGACGCTGACGAGCCGTGAGATCATCAACACCCGGATGCGTTCGACGCTGGATGAGGCGACGGATCCCTGGGGTATCAAGGTCACCCGTGTGGAACTTAAGAACATCACGCCGCCGGCCGCCATCCGTGACGCGATGGAAAAGCAGATGAAGGCGGAGCGTGAAAAGCGTGAAGCCATCCTCAAGGCAGAGGGTGTCAAGCAGGCGACGATCCTTGAATCCGAAGGTAGAAAAGCCTCCCAGATCCTCAACGCCGAAGCGGAAAAACAGGCGACGATCCTTGCCGCTGAGGCGCAGAAGGAGAAGCAGATCCGTGAGTCCGAGGGCCGCGCGGAAGCGATCCGTCAGGTGCAGCAGGCGACCGCGGACGGTATCCGCATGATCAAGGAAGCATCCGCTGACGAGGCGGTTCTCAGGATCAAGTCTTTGGAGGCCTTTGAGAAGGCCGCCAACGGCAAGGCGACGAAACTCATCATTCCCTCTAATATCCAGGGGATCGCGGGCCTGGCGGCTTCTGTCAAGGACATCATCTCAGAAGTGCCCGAAGGGAAGGAGTAATCTCAGACATGAAAGGACATCCCCTGCAGGGCAGGGATTTTCTCAAGCTCCTGGATTTTTCTACAGAGGAGATCCTGGGGCTTGTTGATCTTGCCGCAGAGCTGAAACAGAAGAAAAAAGAGGGCATCGTACATGATGTCTACCGCGGGCGCAATATCGCCCTCATTTTCGAAAAGACCAGTACGAGAACCCGCTGCTCTTTTGAAGTCGCCGCGCATGATCTGGGAATGGGGACGACCTATCTGAATCCGACGGATTCGCAGATCGGGAAAAAGGAATCGATCCGCGACACGGCCCGTGTTCTTTCCGGAATGTTTGACGCGATCGAATACCGCGGATACGGCCAGGAGATCGTTGAGGAGCTTGCGAAGTACGCGGATGTGCCCGTTTACAACGGACTTACCAATGAGTTCCATCCCACGCAGATGCTCGCGGATCTTCTGACGATCAAGGAGCATTTCGGCAGGGTTTCCGGTCTGAAGTTTGTCTATCTCGGGGATGCCCGATACAACACCGGCAATTCGTTAATGGTCGCGTGCGCCAAGACCGGCATGCACTTTACCGCCTGCGCACCGAAAGCTTACTGGCCGGAATCCGAGCTTGTTGAAGAATGCAAAAAGCTGGCTTTGGAACACGGCGGGAGCATCAGCTTTACAGAGGATGTCAGGGAAGGCACGCGTGACGCGGATGTGATCTCCACGGATGTGTGGGTATCCATGGGCGAGCCCGACGAGGTCTGGGAGGAACGGATCAGGGACCTTTCCCCGTATCGTGTAGACAGATCAGTGATGGAAAACGCCGGATCGGATGCGATCTTCCTGCACTGCCTGCCCAGCTTCCATGATCTGGGCACCGGTATCGGCCGCAAGATCCATGAGAAGTTCGGTCTGACGGAGATGGAGGTCACTGACGAGGTCTTTGAATCCGAGCAGTCCCTGGTCTTTCAGGAGGCGGAAAACCGGATGCACACCATCAAGGCAGTGCTTTACGCAACACTCTGATCGGAGGGAGAGATCATGGTTCTCGTGATCGACGTCGGCAATACCAACATCACCTGCGGCGCGTTCGCGGGAAAAACGGTCAAAAGTACTTTCCGCATGATGACCGCCACGCGGCGCACCTCGGATGAATACGGCATTACGCTCAGGATGCTGCTCAAGGAGAGCGGTGTCGCTGTGAGCGATGTCGCCGGCGTCATCATCGCCAGCGTGGTGCCGGCGGTCATGCACGCTCTGGTGGGCGGCATTATTCGCTATCTCGGAAAGCGTCCCTATATTGTGAGCCCCGGCATCAAGACCGGGATCCATATCACATCGGATAATCCCAAGGAGATCGGTCCCGACCGCATCGTCGATATCGTCGCGGCATATACGCTCTACGGCGGTCCGACGCTTGTACTGGATTTCGGGACGGCAACGACCTATGATCTCGTCGATGAAAAGGGCAATTTCGGCGTCGGCATCACAGCCCCCGGTATGCGTATCTCCGCCAAGGCACTTTGGGAAGATACCGCCAAGCTGCCGGAGATCGAGATCAGAAAACCCGATTCGATCCTCGCGCGGGAAACGGTGACCAGTATGCAGGCAGGTCTTGTATACGGTCAGATCGGGCAGACAAAGTACATCATTGAGCAGGTCAGAAAAGAATCCGGCTATCAGAATCTCAGAGTTGTCGCGACCGGCGGCCTCGGCCGCATGATCTCCGAGGAGGTTCCCGAGATCGAGGTCTATGATCCTCTTCTTACGCTGCGCGGTCTCAAGATCCTGTACGACAAAAACCGCAGGACCAGTCCCAAGGGCGAGGAGGCTTATGAGGAGGCGGAAAGTGAATCCTGAAGAGCTTCCCTCTTATGAAGAGACCATGGCTGATGCCGCAAAGCTCGGCCTTCGGCCTGACGGCAGAGTAGTGCTCTGCGGCGCCAGTGCCTATGAACAGAAATTCTACTTCAATCCTCTCTTTCAGAAGATTCCTGAGACGATCCGTGAAGAACTTCGCATCATCTGCGTTCTGTTTACGCAGGAAGCAGGCGGGATCATCACGATCGAGTTCGAGGAGGACGGCGAGATCTTTATCCGCACCGAGTGTGACGAGGAGGACATCACCTGGGACAGCGTCAGTGCGGGACTTCTGTCCGGAGAGATACGCCGCCGCCGCGAAGATGTTTTCTCTGCCATCACGCTCTACTATCGTGCGACTGTCCTTCATGAGGACGTGACCGCACTGCTCACGGAAGATGACGATTGATCCCCTTCGGATCGGAGAGGTGGAACTCCCGGTCCCTTTGATCCTGGGCCCCATGGCGGGCGTCACAGGTTCCGCTTTCCGGCTTCTTTGCAGGGAGCAGGGGGCGGGGCTGGTCTGCGGCGAAATGATCAGCGCCAAAGCCATCGTTTATCGGAACAAAAAGACAGCGGGACTTTGCCGCACCCGATCCGCGGAGCATCCGGTGAGCCTGCAGCTCTTCGGCTCGCAGCCGGAGGTCATGGCGCAGGCGGCTGCCATGCTCGAGGAATCCTGGGACTACGACCTGCTCGACATCAATATGGGCTGCCCGGTTCCCAAGATCGTAAAGAACGGTGAGGGCAGCGCCCTGATGCGTGATCCGGAAAAGATCGAGAGGATCGTCAATGCCGTTGTCCGTGCGACGCACAGACCGGTCACGGTCAAGCTCCGCAAGGGCTTTGCGCATGGGGAGAACAGCGCCGTGAACTGTGCCAGAGCCGCGGAGGCCGGAGGTGCCTCGATGGTCGCCGTACATGGACGGACACGCGAACAGTATTACAGCGGAAAGGCCGACTGGGACTGTATCCGTTCCGTCAAGGAGGCGTTGACGATCCCGGTCATCGGAAGCGGCGATGTCACGGACGGTCCGAGCTGTGCCGACATGATCGATAAGACCGGCTGCGACGGTGTCATGATCGCCCGGGCAGCCGAGGGAAACCCCTGGATCTTTTCAGAGATCCTTGCGTATCTGCGGGATGGGACGGTCCCTCCCAGGCCGGATCCCCGTGCTGTTCGTGACATGATCCTCCGGCATGCCGGACTCCTTGCGGAAGATGAGGGGGAGTACCTTGCGATGTGCCAGATGCGGCGGCACGCGGCTTTTTATGTCAAAGGCTGGCCGGGCGCTGTCGCGATCCGCCGAAAGCTTTCAGAGATACGCACGCTGGAGGATCTCGAGAGTTTACTGGCTCCGCTTGAGATGACGGGGGCCGATGGGGACGATAAAGTCTTTGACAGTACCCGCTAAGTCGCTTATAATATTTGCCTATGATGTCAGACGGAAGTTTGACGAAATATCCGCAGAGGGGGAAAAGAACATGGAAGAGAAGAAAAATATTCTTACCTATGAGGGCCTGAAAAAGTACGAGGAAGAGTTGGAGGAACTCAAGGTCGTCCGTCGTCAGGAAGTTGCCCAGAAGATCAAGGAAGCCCGCGCACAGGGTGACCTTTCCGAAAATGCCGAGTACGATGCGGCCAAGGATGAGCAGCGTGATATTGAAGCGAGGATTGAGGAACTGGAGAAGATCCTGAAGAACGCGGAAGTCGTTGATGAGGATGAAATCGATCTCGATACCATCGGCATCGGCTGCAAGGTACGGCTTAAGGATCTCACAGACAAGGAAGAACTTGAATACAGTATCGTCGGCACTTCGGAAGCCAACAGCCTGGCCGGCAAGATCTCCAATGAATCTCCTGTGGGCAAGGCGCTCATCGGAGCAAAGAAGGGACAGACGGTTTCTGTCGAGACACAGGCCGGCGTGTTCAAGTATAAAGTGCTGGGCATTGAGCGTTACAACAAAAACTGATACAGGGGTTTTACGGGAGAAAGAGAATGGCTAAGAACGACTCGCAGAACAGCAATCCGCCGCAGGAGAATATCGGGCGCCTCGTTCAGGTGCGCATGGATAAGCTTAAAGAACTGCAGAGCGCGGGGAAGGATCCCTTTGAGATCGTCCGCTTTGACCAGAGTCATCACAGCAGTGATGTCCGCGGGAAGTTTGACGAGCTCGAGATCGTACTTTCCACGGATGCCGAGGGAAAAACCCAGCATCCCGCCTGGGAGGAGATTCCGGCTGAAAAGCGCATCTCTGTTGCAGGCCGTATGATGAGCAAGCGCGTTATGGGGAAAGCCAGCTTCTGCCATGTGCAGGATCTGGAAGGCCAGCTCCAGTGTTATGTCACGCGCGATGAGCTCGGCGAAGAGGCGTATGCCGCGTTTAAAAAGATGGATATCGGCGATATCGTCGGTGTTAAGGGGTATGCTTTCCGTACCAAAGCCGGTGAGATATCGCTCCATGCGCATGAACTGACGCTCCTTTCCAAGTCCCTGCAGCCTCTTCCGGAGAAATTCCATGGTCTTACGGATACGGAGATCCGGTACCGCCAGCGCTATGTCGATCTGATCATGAACAGCGAGGTACGGGATACTTTCCGCAAGCGCTCCCGGATCCTGCAGGAGATCCGAAATTTCCTTTCCGGCCGCAGCTTCATGGAGGTCGAGACGCCGATCCTTGTCTCCAACCCCGGCGGTGCCGCTGCGCGTCCTTTCGACACGCATTACAATGCGCTCGATGAGGATGTCAAGCTCCGCATTTCGCTGGAACTGTACTTAAAGCGGCTGATCGTCGGCGGCCTGGAACGCGTCTACGAGATCGGACGTGTCTTCCGCAATGAGGGTGTGGATACACGCCATAACCCGGAGTTTACGCTGATGGAACTCTATCAGGCGTATACGGACTATGAAGGGATGATGGAACTGACAGAGTCCATGTTCCGCTATCTGGCGGAAAAGGTACTGGGAACGACGACTTTTTCCTATCAGGGGGTCGAGCTGGACTTCGGCAGGCCGTTCGCGCGCATGACCATGACTGATTGCGTGAAGAAGTACGCGGGTGTCGACTTTGATGCCGTCGCGACCGATGAGGAAGCTAAGGCGCTCGCCCGCGAGCATCACGTGGAATATGAGGAGCGCCACAAAAAGGGTGATATCCTCAATCTTTTCTTCGAGGAATTCTGTGAAAAGGAGCTTGTGCAGCCTACCTTTATCATGGATCATCCCATTGAGATTTCCCCGCTGACCAAGAAAAAACCGGGCTGCCCGGGCAAGGTCGAGCGTTTTGAGCTTTTCATCAATACCTGGGAGATGTGCAACGCATACTCGGAGCTCAACGATCCCATCGATCAGCGCGAGCGCTTTGCCGCTCAGGAGGCTAACGCCGCCGCGGGCGACGAGGAGGCCGAGCACACCGACGAGGACTTCCTGAATGCCCTCTCCGTCGGCATGCCCCCGACCGGCGGCATCGGCTACGGCATCGACCGCCTGGTGATGCTGCTGACCAATGCGCCTTCGATCAGAGACGTGCTGCTGTTCCCGACACTTAAGAGCTTAAGCTAAGAAATGCCCATAAATACTGGGCTGGCGACCATCTCCAAATAGCGTTTACGCCAATTTTTACGCCAATATGTGCAACAGGTTATGACAGGAAAAGGTAAGATATGACACTATGATATGCCAGGTAGAGGTTTTTACCTGGCATAATTTTTGACTCTTGGCGTTTAGTATTCGCCTGAACATGGTAAAAAATAAACAG
>JAILFA010000098.1 GCA_024687125.1 Lachnospiraceae bacterium | reverse complement strand
AGAATGGGGAGGTGGAACTGATCCGCCGCGCCGAAACGCCGGCAGACTATTTTTCTACTTTTGACGGACTGCCTGTCTACGAGCAGATAAAGGATGCCATGCAGCTGAAATGAAGAGATATGTCGACAGTTTTCTCGAATATATGACGGTGATCCGTGAGGCGTCTGTGAATACGATCGATGCCTACCGCCGCGATCTCGATCGCTTTTCGGAAGCCATGGAAATGCAGGGGGCTTCTCAGCCGCAGGAGGTGACCGAGGAACTGCTCGCGAATTACTTTTTCGGGCTGGAAAAGAGCAGCATGACGGATGCAACGCTCGCCAGACATATGTCTTCCGTACGTGCCTTTTTCAGATTTCTGGTTGAAAATGACGATGTCCAGAGAAACATTACGGATATTCTGGAACAGCCCGGAGTAAAAAGGACTCCGCCGCAGACGCTCGGCCGTGAGGAGATCGACAGACTTCTTGATGCACCTGATCCTTCCAGACCCATGGGGATGCGGGATCGGGCAATCCTGGAACTGCTGTATGCTTCCGGGCTAAAAGTGGGTGAACTTGTAGCGCTTTATCCGGAAGATGTTGATCTCAGAGCCGCCATGGTTAAAATTGATTCTTCGCGTGAAGAAAAGGCGAGGAGCATACCCTTCGGGGAAAAGGCCAGAGGGGCACTGATCTCCTGGATCGGCAGCGGCAGGGAATACTATGTGCCTCCGCTCGCACATGCCCCGCTTTTTGTCAACACGCGGGGAACAGGGCTCTCCAGACAGAGTGTCTGGAAGATGGTAAGGAATTATGCCAGGCAGGCAGGGATCCGCAAGGAGATCACACCGGGAACACTTCGGCATTCCTTCGCATCCCACCTGATGGAAAACGGAGCGGATCTCAGATCTCTTTCGCGTCTGATGGGATATACGCGGGATGCGCTGGCCGGGATCTACGAAGTACAGGATGAAGAACGGCTCAGAGATGTATATATGCGCGCGCAGAAAAGAGGGTAAAACTCTAGACGATCAAGGAGGACAGAATAATGATCAGAGTTTATTCGGACAGCACCTGTGACCTTTCTCCGGAATTGCTGGAGAGATATCATATCGGGATCATTCCGCTGCATGTTCATCTTGGGGAGAGAACCTGCCGGGATGGCGTAGATGTTACGCCGGACGAGATCTTCAGCTGGTCGGATGCCAATAACGCTACACCCAAGACTTCCGCGCCGTCCCTCGAGGAGGTGATGGAGATCTATCGCGGTGTGCTGGATGCGGGGGATGAGCTGGTCGTATTCACCATTTCGTCTTCCATGTCTTCCAGCAATAACGTATGTATGCTTGCGGCGCAGGAACTGGAAGCGGAGGATCGGGTGACCGTTATTGACTCGGAGAACCTCTCTACCGGCGTGGGACTTCTTGTAGTCGAAGCGGCAGAACTCGCGGCGCAGGGTGTGAGCCGCCCGGAGATTCAGAAAAAGATCGAGGAGTACCGTCCCCGGGTGCGTGCCAGCTTTGTCGTCGATACGCTGGTTTATCTGCACCGCGGCGGCAGATGTTCGGGGCTTGCGGCTCTCATGGGATCCGCGTTAAAACTTCATCCGAGGATCGTCGTACAGAACGGAGCCATGCATTCCGACAGAAAATACCGCGGCTCCATCGACAAGGTGGTCATGTCGTATTCGAAAGAACTGGAAGAGGCGCTGAAAACCGCAAAACCTGACAGGGTCTTTATCACGCACACCATGCTCTCAAATGAGCCGGTTCTGGCCGTGAAGGAGTATCTGGAGAGTCTGAGACATTTTAATGAGGTCCTGGATACGCATGCCGGCGGAGTCATTTCCTCTCACTGCGGGCCGGGTACGCTGGGTGTCCTGTTTATCGCAGGAGAGTAAGACCCGGGATCAGACAAGATCGGCCATCGTGTAAAGCAGGCGTTCCGTATCTTCCCAGCCGAGGCAGGCGTCCGTGATCGATTTGCCGTAAATCCCTTCGCCGATCTTCTGGTTGCCTTCCACGATGTAGCTTTCGATCATGACACCCTTGACCATGCTGCGGATGTCGCTGTTGTGCTTGCGTGAATGGAGTACTTCCTTGACAATGCGGATCTGCTCCGCAAACTGCTTGTTTGAATTTGAGTGATTGGAATCCACAACGCAGGAAGGGTTTTCAATCTCGCGCTCGTCATACAGCTTCTTCAGGAGTGCGAGATCTTCGTAGTGGTAGTTGGGGATCGTCTGTCCGTGCTTGTCAGTCGCACCGCGCAGCACGACATGGGCGAGCTTGTTGCCGCCGGTCTTGACCTCGTATCCGCGGTAGGAGAAATCGTGCGGATGCTGCGCCGCATAAACGGAGTTCAGGGTTACGGTGAGATCGCCGCTGGTAGGGTTCTTCATACCGGCAGGAACATCAAAACCGCTCGCTGTCATCCGGTGCTGCTGATCCTCCACGGAGCGGGCACCGATCGCCACATAGGAGAGTATATCGGAGATATATTCCCAATTGTCGGGGTAGAGCATTTCATCCGCTGCCGTAAGACCGGATTCCCTGATGGCGCGTATTTGCATATGCCGCATGGCGATCAGGCCGGCGTGAAAATCGGTTTTGCCTTCGGGGTCCGGCTGCGAGGTGATGCCTTTATAACCTTCACCGGTGGTCCGGGGCTTGTTGGTATAGATCCGCGGGATCAGGATCAGGCGATCCGAGACTTTATCGCTGACTTTTGCAAGACGCGATACATAGTCACAGACGGAGTCTTCGTTGTCGGCGGAGCATGGCCCTACAATGACCAGGAATTTGCTGCTCTTTCCTGTTATGACCTCAGCGATCTCGCGATCCCTTTCAGCTTTGAGCGCTGCCATTCTGGCCGGTATCGGGTATTCTTCTCTGATCTCTCCGGGAGTGGGCAGTTTCTGGATATATGTGAATGACATGTGCACCTCACTATTTATAAATGTGTTTTCGAAACCAGGATGAAAGTATAGCATGTTTTGTGGTACAATAAAACAGATTTTTTAATGATCCGTTAAGAATAAGAATCAGAACAGGATCGAATCTTACCAGAGGAGTGTCGGATGAAATCTGACCGTCGAGGCAGAAAAGACAGAAAACCGAACATTTATGCCATACTTGCGGGTGTCCTGTGCGCGAGCATTTTGCTCGGTGTGCTGGGATTTGCGGCGGCGCATGCGAGAAAGACAGGCGGTTTCACCGTCGTTGATGAAAAAGGGCGTGTCATCGGAGGCGGAAGCACTGAAATCAGTGCAGAAGAGGAACCTGTCGCAGAAGAGGAGATCCCTGCAACACCCGGATTCACGGAAGAAGAGATCACGATGCTGAATGAAGCACCCGAAGAGACGGAAGCTGCGCTGGAAGCTGAGCCTGAGACTCCGCCGGTGACTTTTTCCGTGGAACCTGTCGAAGAAGTGATCCTGCCGGAAGCGATCGTGATCAAGAGCAGATCGGGGACTGATCCTTATACGAATGTCAGCGGTGAGATCGATGATGCACTCACCTGGACGGGCGAGATCCCTGCGGCTTATAACGCTAATGACCGCGAGGAGGGGGATGTGATCACGGAGGTCAAGCATCAGGGAGCCTCACATCTCTGCTGGGCATACGCGGCTCTCGGCGCGATCGAGGCAAATCTGCTCGTCAAGCATCCGCTGCTCGGCGTGGATCGCCTTGATCTTTCGGAAAAGCATCTGGCCTATTATGTCATGAATCCCGCATCCGGTTCTCAGGGAGGTCTGATCGATAATGACTATCGTCAGATCGAAGGGATCGGTGACGATGCTTCTCAGAAGCTCTTCCAATCGGGACTTGCCTATATCATGGCCAGCGGTGTGACAGATTATATCATATCGACCCTGGCGGCATGGAAGGGACCTGTGGATGATGCGGAAGCAGATAAATTTCTTCGTCAGCGCAATAATCGGATCACGATCGAAGATCAGGGACCGCCTTCGCAGGCATACGGCGGTGCGTATCATGTACAGGGGATCCATGAGCTCCCGGCTATAGAGCAGAACAGAGATTCGATCAAAAGGATGATCCTTTCCTACGGCGCTGTCACCTGCGGCGTCCATGCCAGTCAGGAAAAAGATGATAATCACTGGTATATGTCCAATCTGTATGACGCGGATCCGTACGGTGTTGATAACAACCTTCCGGATCATGAGGTTCTGCTGATCGGATGGGATGATGCCTATGAGGTGGACAACTTCCGTCCGTATTCCGAACATGAGGGAGCATGGCTCTGCAGAAACAGCTGGGGGGCAACAGCCGGAGAAAACGGCTACTTCTGGCTGTCATATGATGATGTGATCTTTACCAACAACAATGTTGCGGCATACGATGTTGCGCTGAACGGGGATCCGGATTTCTATGACAGGAATTATCAGGTGGCCGGCCTGATGACGCATGCCATCGATATGATGATCGACCAGAACAATGTGATCTATTCACTCAGTGAATCAATGAATCCTTATGCTGTGATGTATACCGCGCAGGAGGATGAGGAACTCTGTGCAGTCTCTCTTTTCGCTCTGGAGACAGAAAACAGCTATTCCATCGAGATCACGCTCGATCCGGAAATGGCTGAGGACAACGGGGTCTCGGCCGCAGATCTGGAAAATCCTGCCGTTACGCAGTTATGTGCTTCGGCGTCGGGCGGATATCACACCTATAAACTTGATGAACCGCTCTCTCTGCAGGCCGGACAGCGTTTCATGATCGTAGTAAAGCCGCAACAGCCTTCGGGACTTGTCTTTGAAAAATCCATGACATCCACAGGTGACGCCTGTTACGATGAGGACAACCAGTATATCGGCAACATCAAAACCGTCACCACTGCCAGCGGTCTGAGCTATTACTGCAATGAAGACGGATCGGCACTGGTACCGCTGGAGGATGCGGATTTCTTTGTCAAAGCCTTTACAAAAGTAAAATAAGACATCGTCTGACGAAAGGGGATCGCCATGAAGAATTGGGAGCAATGCTGGCTGCCGGATGAGGAGAACCGGGAGGAGTGTGCCGTCAGATGCGAAGGATTTGATCCTTCAGGATCGCACCGGGTCCTTTCAACTGCGACTGAAGAACTGAAACGATACGGCAGATTCCCGAAAGATGCCGAAGTACTGATCGTTCTCGATGATAAGCTTCCGCCGGAGAGTTACGCATACGACAGCGGTACGCTTAAACTGACGGTCGCGGATGAACGCGGCGCTGTCTACGGCGCCTTCCATATTCTTCGGGAGCAGAAGATCCATGGGGGGACTTCCCCTTCTTTCGGCCCCTGTATCCCCGACAATCCGTTCAGAATGCTTAATCACTGGGACAATATGGACGGTTCGATCGAGCGCGGATATGCGGGGCTTTCCTTTTTCTTTAAAGACGGCAGGATCCTGAACGGCGACCGCATAAGGGACTATGCGCGCCTTGTCGCCAGTGTCGGCATTAATGCGGTCGTCATCAACAATGTCAATGTCAAAGGGGATGCGACATGGCTGATCTCGGACAGGTACTACCGTGATCTTTCCGAGCTTTCGAACACGCTCTCGCTCTACGGAATCCGGCTGTTCCTCAGTCTGAATTATGCGGCCTGTATGGACATCGGCGGACTGGACAATGCGGATCCGCTTGATCCCGGGGTCATTTCCTGGTGGAAGGAGCGGATGAAGGAGGTCTTTGAGAATATCCCGAACCTTGGCGGTTTTCTGGTCAAGGCGGATTCCGAGGGGCGTCCCGGTCCTTTTACCTATCAGAGGACGCAGGCTGACGGTGCCAATATGCTCGCCGAAGCAGTCAGAGAGTATGGCGGGACGATCATCTGGCGCTGTTTTGTTTACAACTGCATGCAGGACTGGCGGGACCGCAAAACGGACCGCGCTCGTGCGGGCTACGACAACTTCATTGGTACAGACGGCGATTACGCGGACAATGTCATCCTGCAGATCAAGAACGGACCGATGGATTTCCAGATCCGCGAGCCTGTGTCTCCGCTGTTCGGCGGTCTGAAAAAGACCAATATGATGCTGGAGGTTCAGATCGCCCAGGAGTATACCGGACAGCAGATCGATGTATGCTATCTGATCCCCCTGTTCAAGGAGGTGCTCGGATATCATACGGAAGCACCGGATGCCGAGGGCGATACGGTTGCCGAGATCATAGCGGCAAAGGCAAAGGGACATCGCGTAACGCCGGGAATGAGCGGGATCGCTGCCGTCTCCAACATGGGAGATGATCCGAACTGGACCGGTTCCGATCTGGCGCAGGCCAATCTTTACGGATTCGGCAGGCTGGCTTTCGATACATCACTTTCCGCGGAACAGATCGCGAGGGAATTCCTCGCGCAGATCTGGCCGGGAAAGGCTGAAGAAGTGCTTCTCCCGATCCTTCTTACCTCACGTGCTACCTATGAAAAATATACCGTCCCTCTCGGGATCGGCTGGATGGTACGGCCGGCAACGCATTACGGTCCGAGCGTAGACGGCTACGAATATGACAGATGGGGGACCTATCACCGTGCGGATCATCTGGGTGTCGGTGTGGACAGAACGGATGCCGGAACCGGTTACGCGGCACAGCACGGACCGGCCTGGAAAAAGATCTATGAGGACACGGACGCCTGTCCGGAAGAGCTTCTCCTGTTTTTCCACCGCGTTCTGTATACCGACAGGCTGAGATCCGGAAAAACACTGATCCAGCACATCTATGACACGCATTTTGAAGGCGTATCCGAGGTGGAGGCGAATATGGAGAGCATACGCTCCCTCGAAGGGATCCTTCCTGAAAAGATCTACGGCAGGATCATGGAGAGAATGGAAAGACAGCTGTACAACGCAAAAGAGTGGAGAGACCAGGTGAACAGTTATTTCTTCAGAAAAAGCGGTATCCCCGATGAGCAAGGGAGGATGATCTATTGAGCGCACTTCGTGTCAGTCGGCTGCTTTCGGATCATATGGTGATCCAGCACGGAAAGCCTGTTCATCTGTGGGGAGAAGCTTCTCCCGGAGCGAAGATCCATGTAAAGATCTGTAAGGAAGAATCTGCACCCGCCCCATCGCGGGCAGGCGAGACAGCTGCGGATCCCGATGGCCGATGGTCCGTGACGCTTCCTGCGATGGATCCCGGTTATGAACGATACTGCATCGTGATCACGGATGAAGAGGGCGGCGAGATCGAGATCGGTGATGTTGTTGTCGGCGCTGTCTGGTATGCCAGCGGGCAGTCCAACATGGACCTCATGATGCAGCGCGTCGCGGACCGTTATCCCAGAGAGATCCGCGAGAGCGATTTTCCGTTCATTCGCTCCTTTAAGATCCAGGAACACACGGATTATCACGGACCGCTTTCGGAACCTGAAACAGGGCAGTGGATCGTATCCTGCCCGGAAACGATCCTCGATTTTTCCGCGAGTGCCTGGTTTTTTTCTACATCGCTTCAAAAGGAGATCGATATGCCTGTCGGATATCTGCATGCAAGTCTGGGCGGCTCGCACGTTGCCGGCTGGATGAGCGCTGAAATGCTTGCGAACGCCACGCCTGCGGCACCGGACGGTTATCCGGCATTACTGGAAGAGGCACGCAGGTATTCCGATGACAGCTATATCGCGAGCCAGATCAAAAACAACGAAAAGGTCACTTCCGACTGGGATGCAGAACTGAACCGAAGACTGTCGCAGGATGGCAGTGCATTGTCCGAAGAGTGGAAAAAGATCGGGGTTCCTTGTTTTTTCAAAGATATTCCGGAACTGAACGGTTTTGTCGGGAGCCTTACCATCAGACGCCGTTTTACGCTTACTCCGTCGATGCTTGAGGATACCAGGAAAGACGGTTCCAGGATCCGGATTTTTCTGGGCACCATGGTGGATCGCGACAAGGTCTTCGTCAACGGGAGATTTGTCGGAGAGACCCTTTATCAGTATCCGCCGAGAAAGTATGAGATCCCGGCCTCTCTGCTGCGTGCCGGTGAAAACGAGGTGGAGATCAGTCTGATCGTCGAACATGGGGCAGGAAGACTGACTCCGGAAAAAGACTATACGATATTCTGTGAGAATACAAACGAAATAGTAGATATTCGAACACATGAAGGTTTTTACTGGTGTGTGGATCTGAGCGGTGAATGGGAGTACTGCATACGCGCTGTCATGCCCGAACCGATGCAGGAACAGGATTTTATCAACTGGCATCCGACAGGCCTGTACAACGGAATGACCGCGCCCTGCCATGCCTGGCCGATCGAAGGCGTGCTCTGGTATCAGGGTGAGTCGGATGCCGGAATGAAGCTGCCTGACGGAAGAGATGTTGATTATACCGACCTTCTGATCCGGATGATCCGGGGCTATCGCAAAGCCTGGCAGGATGAACAGCTCCCGTTCCTGATCGTTCAGCTTCCGAATTTCACGGTCGATCTGTGCGAGGAAACCAGCTGGCCGGCCATGCGCAGAATGCAGGAAGCGGCTTTGTCGGAACCTGGTACGGCCATGGTCTGTGCGATCGATCTCGGTGAGGACAACGACCTGCATCCGCATGATAAACGTGAGATTGGGGAACGGCTGGCGCTCCTTGCCGAGAAACTCTGCTACGGCCTGGATATAGAGACCAGCGGTCCCAGGATCAGTGATGCATGGCTGCGCGAGTGGAGTTTCGGCGGCACGGACAACCGGGTTCTCTATCTTGTCTGTGAGCATGCAGACGGTCTGACCATCCGTGATGCGGGAAAGGGCCGGAAGATCAGTGATCTTGTGGGGATCACGGATGACGGGGAGCGCATACCGCTTGAGCTTCACGGGATCTTTTCGGAATTAAAGCAGATCGCTGTCAAGCTTCCGACTGACAGAAAGATCAAAGAGGTGCGTTTCCTGGATTCGAATACGTTCACAGGCGGTCTGTTCTGCAATGACGCCGGACTTCCGATGGGACCGTTCTGCTGTGAACTTCAGCACGTTCGTCTGGCAACAAAAGAGTAACTGTCGGGGATGCGGAAAACGAAAGGAGCCAAGATGCAGTATCATGTGAATTGCAGATTTGCAGGAAGCGGCGACGGTACAAAGGATAAACCGTTCCGTACGATCTCTGAGGCAGCACAGCTGGCTGTCCCCGGAGATGAGGTTCTTGTGTATCCTGGCATCTACAGGGAGCATGTGGATCCGGCATGCGCAGGCACACCAGATGCAAGGATCACATACCATTCTGTCAGAAAAGGCGGTGCGGTCATTTCTGCTGCGGAATCCGTAAAGACGTGGAAGAAGCTGCGCGGCAGCGTCTGGACGGCCCGCATCGATAACAGGATCTTCGGGGCCCGCAATCCCTACAAGACTCTGATCAGGGGCGACTGGTATATTCCCTCGAAAGCGATGCATACCGGGGAAGTCTTTCTGAATGACAAGTCCCTCTATGAAGTGACTTCGCTCAAGGAGGTCCGTAATCCTGTTCCGAGCAAGGTCTCCTGGGACCCTGCGTTTTCTGTCTACACATGGTACTGCGAGCAGGACGACGCGACGGATGAGACGATCCTGTACGCCAATTTTCATGAGTTCGATCCCAACAAGGAGAATGTAGAGATCAGTGTAAGGCCGTATTGTTTTTATCCGACCGCGGAGGGCAGGGGCTATATCACGCTGTCCGGCTTTAAGATCGAAAAAGCGGCGACGCAGTGGGCCCCGCCCACTGCCTATCAGGAAGGCATGGTGGGACCTCACTGGTCCAAAGGCTGGATCATTGAGGACTGTGAGATCGCAAACAGCAAATGCAGCGGCATCTCTCTGGGGAAATATCTGCAGCCCGAAAACGACAACAAGTGGCTCATAAAGAAGTTCAAAGACGGCACGCAGACCGAGCGGGACTGTATCTGTCAGGCGCAGCGCGAGGGCTGGGTCAAGGAACGCATAGGCTCTCATATCATCCGGCGGTGTGAGATCCATGACTGCGGACAGACCGGCATCGTCGGTCATCTGGGTGGTGTGTTCTCACTGATCGAGGACAATCATATCCATCATATCAACAACAAGCAGAACCTCGCAGGCGCTGAGATCGGCGGGATCAAGATGCACGCCGCGATCGACTGTGTATATCGCAGAAATCATATCCATCACTGCACGCGCGGACTCTGGCTGGACTGGCAGGCGCAGGGAACCCGCGTGACGCAGAACTTTTTCCATGACAATACGCTTCCGTTCGACCATCTGATGTGTCCGGAAGCCATGGGTGCGCGCGGTGAGGATATCTTTATCGAGGTTTCGCACGGCCCGACGCTGATCGACAACAACATTCTGCTTTCCGACAGGACGCTGAAGCTCTGCACACAGGGTGTCGCCGTCGTCCACAATCTGATCGGAGGAGCATTCGCCGCGGTCGGTACCGGTGTCGACAACGGCTCAAAGACAAAGAAGTCGCCCCGCTACACTCCGTATCATGTACCGCACAGAACAGAAGTCGCGGGCTTCATGACCATCCTGCACGGCGATATGCGGTTCTACAACAATATCTTTATTCAGCAGCCCATCCGGCCGTTCCTCAAAAAGCTGGAGGCGGAGATGGAACCGAACGACTGGGAGGACGGAAATGCCACGGTCGGTACAAAGCCCTATGACGGCTATATGACATCTGAGGAATGGACCAGAATGTTTGACGGCTACTGCGGAATGGGCAGCAACGCCCCCAGTGACCGGTACTACATGCCTCTGCCGGTCTGGACAGGAGGAAATGTGTTCGTTAACGGTGCAAAACCCTGCAGCAGTGAACAGGAGTACACAAGGATCCGCGGCAAGGTGAAGTTCTCCGTTGAGGAGAAGAACGGAAAGTATCGTCTGAAGACAAATCTCTACGAGATCCTGGGGGCGGACTGCGCTGTCAACCGTATTGATACGGAAACGCTCGGCATGGCCTTTGAGCCCGAGGAGAAATATGAAAATCCGGACGGATCCCCGATCATCTGGGATACGGATTATTTCGGCAAAAAGAGACGGACGATACTGCCCGGACCGTTCGCCGACGGCGGAGCTGCCGGGCAGCCGATCGCGTAAAGACGGATCCTGCGGGATCAGGACATATTCACATCAACACAGAAAAGCACGGAGGGAAAACTTATGTATTATGCTGGTATCGATCTGGGAACTTCATCTGTAAAGCTGCTGCTCATGGATGGCAAAGGAGAGATCGCAAAGATCGTCTCCCGTGAATATCCGCTTTCTTTTCCGCATCCCGGCTGGTCGGAGCAGGCTCCCGAGGACTGGTGGCGTGAATCCATGGCCGGCCTTAAGGAACTGATCTCCGATATCGACCGGTCGCAGCTCGCAGGTATCAGCTTCGGCGGCCAGATGCACGGTCTGGTGATCCTGGATGAGAACGATCAGGTCATCCGTCCCGCGATCCTGTGGAATGACGGACGTTCCACGGCGGAATGCGATTATCTGAATCATGAGATCGGCCAGGATAAGATCTCTGACTATACTGCCAACATTGCTTTTGCCGGTTTCACCGCTCCCAAGATCCTGTGGGTCGAAAAGAACGAGCCCGAGAATTTCAAACGGATCCGTAAGATCATGCTGCCCAAGGATTATCTTGCCTATATGCTTACGGGCGTAAATGCCACGGATGTTTCCGATGCCTCCGGCATGCTCCTGCTGGACGTGAAAAACAGGAAGTGGTCACAGGAGATGTGCGATCTCTGCCATATCACCACGGATATGCTTCCGAAGCTCTTTGAGAGCTATGAGTGCATCGGCACCCTCAAACCGGAAGTGGCAGCCGAGCTCGGTGTCGGAGAAAACGTGAAGGTCGCAGCAGGTGCCGGTGAT
Organism: Lachnospiraceae bacterium; assembly: GCA_024687125.1. GTDB lineage: Bacteria > Bacillota > Clostridia > Lachnospirales > Lachnospiraceae > Butyrivibrio. The sequence goes on along the minus strand of JAILFA010000098.1, from coordinate 18,156 downwards.
AACGCCGCTGCGGCAGTGGCGACGGGGACGGTCGGAGACGGGCGTTGCAACCTTTCTCTGGGTACCTCCGGAACGATCTTTATTTCGCAGAAGAATTTCTCTGTCGATGAGAACAACGGTCTGCATTCCTTCTGTGATGCGAACGGTGAATACCACCTGATGGGCTGCATGCTTTCCGCTGCCTCCTGCAATAAGTGGTGGATGGATGAGATCATCGGCACCAAGGATTACGCGGCCGAGCAGAAGGATATCACCGATGAAAAACTCGGTGAGAACCATGTCTTCTTCCTGCCGTACCTGATGGGCGAGCGTTCCCCGCTCAACGATCCTCTTGCGAGAGCGACCTTTGTCGGAATGACGATGGATTCGACGCGTGCCGATATGACGCAGGCTGTGCTTGAGGGCGTAACATTCGCTCTGCGTGATTCCTTTGAGATCGCAAAGAGCCTCGGCTTGAGAATTGAACGTACAAAGATCGTCGGCGGCGGAGCCAAGTCACCCCTTTGGAGGAAGATGGTCGCCAATATTTTCGGCATTCCTCTGGACATCCTGAAGACCGAGGAAGGCCCGTCTCTCGGCGGAGCGATGCTCGCTGCCGTAGCATGCGGAGAATATGCCTCTGTCGAAGAAGCCGCGAAAGCCATCGTTACTGTTGTGGACACGGAAGAGCCGGATCCCGAGCTTACCGCAAAGTATGAAAAGCGCTATCAGGAATTCAGACGTCTGTATCCGGCGCTCAAAGATATCTTTCCGGGGCTGCAGGCATAAGGAAGAGATCTGTGGACGTCTGCCTGCTCAACGATTCCTTTCCGCCGGTCATCGACGGTGTTGCCAATACAGTGATGAACTATGCGAGGATCCTGACGGAAAATGAACTCGCAACGGTACAGGTGGCAACACCGCGGTATCCGGATGTGGATTATTCCGGGTACCCGTACGATGTCATTCCGTATCCGAGTATCTCGATCGGACGTCTGGTAGAGGGATATCGCGCGGGAAATCCGTTCACGCGCGCGGCAGTTGACGTGCTGTCAGAAGCAGGACCGGATATCATCCACTCGCATTGCCCGATCATTTCCACGATCGTCGCAAGGCGTCTGAGAAGAAAGACAAAAGCGCCGCTGATCCTTACCTATCATACAAAATTCGATTTTGACCTTGCTGAGTCCACGCGAAATCCGCTGCTTCGCAGGGAATTCCTGAGATTCCTGGTCTCCAATGTCGCTGCCTGTGATGAGGTATGGGCTGTAAGCCGCGGGGCCGGTGAAAACCTGGAATCACTCGGATATAAAGGAGAATGGCGTGTTGTAGAAAACGGTGTCGATTTCCCCAGAGGAAAGGCAGAGGAAGCGTTTGTCCGCGAAGCACTCAGTGACTATGACCTGCCGCAGGATGCTCCGGTCTATCTCTTTGTCGGCAGACTGATGAAGTACAAGGGAATCCCGATGCTGCTTGATGCGGCACTCCGGATGAAGGAGCAGGGAGAGGATTTCAGGCTCGTGATCATCGGCGGAGGCGCGGATGAAAAAGCGATCCGATCGATGGCAGATCGATATCAGCTCGGAGACCGTGTGATCTTCACCGGGATGATCCACGACCGCGAGGTGCTGAGAGCCTGGAATACACGTGCGGATCTTTTCCTGTTTCCGTCTACCTATGATACCAACGGGATCGTTGTCCGGGAAGCGGCCGCCTGCGGACTGGCCAGTATGCTGATCAGGGAATCGTGTGCCGCCGAGGGCGTCACGGACGATAAGAACGGATTTCTCGTCGATGAAGATGCACGCAGTATCGCGGAACTCCTCATCAGGATCGGCCATGACAGGGAGCATCTGAGCAGTGTCGGAAAGAACGCGATGAATGAACTCTACATGTCCTGGGAGGACAGTGTCAGGAACGCGTACCGTCTGTATGAGGAGATCCTTGAGAAAAAGAAAGCAGGTTTCTACGATAACAACGAGAAAGCGGATCAATGAAACATAAGTCACTGTTTGAAAACAGCGCCGAGAAGCGCTGCAAAGAATGCGGCAGGTACATGCCGGAAAGACTTACAGGGGAGATCTGTCCTGCCTGTGAGGAACGTATGCTGTTTTCCCAGGTGCGTGACTATATCCGGGAAAACGATGTCCGGGACTGGGAGGTGGCCGAGCATTTCGGGATCCCGCGCGCAACAGTGAAACGCTGGATCGAAGAAGGCAGGATCCAGTATAAAGAAGAGCAGTCACCGCGGGATGTCATTATGACCAATTACTGTCAGATCTGCGGTCAGCCGACACATTTCGGCACGATCTGCCCGGAATGCATGAAGGAGCAGAAAAGAAAGGAACGCCGCGGCGTAGCTGTATTTGATCCTTTCGACAAGGAAAAGGACAGGATGCAGTTCATGGATCGTGACAGGAATAAAAAAGAGTAAAAAAATACTGGGCGCAACGGGGCTCGAACCCGTGACCTCCCGCGTGTGAGGCGGACGCTCTCCCAGCTGAGCTATGCTCCCAGATGTCCGCGAAAAGCGAACAATGCTATGTTACACTATGATCCTCTAAAATGCAAGAAGAAAAAATGAACAGGATTTCCGGAAAACGATACAGATGCATGATCCTCCTTTTGCTGCTTCTTCTGTCTGTGACTGGATGCGGCAAGAGCGTCGAGCAGCGTGAACCCAAACTCCTTCTGGGGTTCAGTCAGGTTGGCTCGGAGAGCGCCTGGCGGATCGGGAATACGCGCGATATTGAAGAACAGGCCGGTTATCACGGTATCAGTCTGATGCTGGAAAACGCCAACCAGAAGCAGGAGAACCAGATCGCGGCGATCCGGCGATTTATAGCCTACAAGGTTGATGTCATCGCTTTTTCACCGATCGTGGAAGAAGGATGGGACAATGTGCTTGAGGAAGCCAGGGAAGCCGGTATACCCGTGATCCTTGTGGACCGTGATATCAGTACGACGAAAACAGGACTTACGAAGTGCCTGATCGGCGCGGATTTCTACAAGGAAGGTGTCATGGCTGCGGAGTATCTGATCCGCAAGGCGGACACGCTGGGACTCGAACATATAAATATCGTGGAGATCTCCGGAACCCTGAATTCAACACCCATGCGGCAGAGACAGGCGGGCTTTTATGATACGATCGCGGACGATCCGCGCATGACGGTCCTTGAGAGCATTGACGGGGACTTCCTCAAGAGCCGCGGTGCCGAGTGCATGCGATATCTGCTGGATAAATACGGTGACAGCATCGATGTTGTATACAGCCATAATGATGAAATGACACTGGGAGCACTTCCGGAGATCGAAAAAAAGGGGATCGCACCAGGTGAGGACATCATCATCATCTCGATCGACGGCGGACAGGAGGCCATTGATGTCCTGAAAAAGGGCAGGATCAACTGTGTTGTCGAGTGTACGCCCCGTCTCGGATGGCAGCTGATGGAGACTGCCCTCAAACTGAAAAACGGCGAGGCGGTCGATGCCGTGATCCATCCGGAGGAGCAGGTGTTCAGCGACGAGCAGGATGTTTCCCTGATCGCGCCAAGAGGATACTGAGCGGGTTGGCAAAGATTAAAAAAGAAAAGAGCATACTTGGTCAGATCAGTGACTTGAGTCACAGACTGGTGACGATCCTTGTACTGCCGATCATCATCAGTCTTCTTTTGACACTCTTTTATGCATTTCAGTATCACAGCTCCATTGTCCGGATGGAGACGATCGCGGATCTCAAGAGCGTAGTATCGGAGGAGATCCCCGGAAGCGCCTGGAATATCATAAGCGGCCGTGAAACATTTTCGTCGACGAAGATCTACGAAATGATCCATTTCGTGGAGGAGACGATCGAAACAACGACCGGACAGACCGGCGAAGAAAACAGGCTTTCTCTGATCGTCGCCGGGCGTACCATGCAGACCCTGGAAAACTATGTGAACCGCATCCGTGACAACATCAACGCGGAAGTCCCTGTTGTGGAGAACGAAGCGGTACTGGTGGAAGTCCGCGATGTCGCCGCGCTGGCTGACAGTATGCTCAACGAATATATCACACAGGAGATCACTTCTACGGCCAGCATGAGCGTGAGCCTGAGATATTTCATCCTCTTCACTGCTATTGCAGAGGTCCTCATCGTCTTCGGCGCCGTCTGGTTCAGGAACCGCTCTGTCAAGGCGACGGCACAGTATGTCAGACAGCCGATCGAGCGCCTCGAGGAAGCGGCGGAGAAGATCGCTGAGGGAGATCTGGATGCAAGACTGGAAGATACGGACGTCGCCGAGCTGCGGAATCTGACACTGCAGGTCAATACCATGGCGGACCGCCTTCAGTCGATGATGGAAAAGAGCAATCAGGATGCGAGAAATCTGCGTAAAGCGGAGCTTCGCACCCTGCAGACGCAGATCAACCCGCATTTTCTGTATAATACCCTTGATGCCATCGTCTGGAAGGCGGAGGCAGGCGATAAGGATGAGGTCATCGGCCTGACCAGCGCCCTCAGTGATTTCTTCCGGATCAGCCTGTCGTCAGGCGCCGACTGGATTCCGATCAGTCAGGAAAAGAAGCATATCGAGGGATACCTGAAGATCCAGCAGACCAGATACCGCGACATCATGAACTACGAGATCGACATTCCGGATGAGATCGGACACTATCTTGTTCTCAAACTTCTTCTGCAGCCTCTTGTAGAAAACGCTCTGTATCATGGCATCAAGATCAAGCGCGGCGGCGGCACGATCAGGGTTTCCGGAAAACTGGAGGAAGATCATCTGGTGTTCTGCGTGTCCGATAACGGTTCCGGCATGACGCCTGAGCAGCTCAGGGAACTTGAAGAAAGGATGAAAATGGGTCAGCCTTCCGTGAGTGAAGGAAACGGCGGATTCGGCCTTGTCAATGTCAACCTGCGAATCCGGCTGTACTATAATGAACCGGAGGGGCTCAAGATCGAGAGCGGAGCGGGCGGTACAGCAGTCAGCTTCCGTGTACCCATAAGGACCAGAGAGGAGATTTTCGAGGATGAGAGTATTTCTGGCTGATGATGAGATCGTTGTAAGAGAAGGCATCCGGGAGTCATTTCCCTGGAGTGAGACCCCTTATGTGCTGGTAGGCGAGGCTCCCGACGGAGAAATGGCGCTTCCGATGATCAGGGATACCAATCCAGATATCGTGATCACGGATATCAAAATGCCATTCATGGACGGTATTGAATTATGCAGGACACTGCGTGCTCAGATGCCCTGGATCGGGATCATCGTGCTGAGCGGCTACGATGAGTTTGAATACGCACGACAGTGCATACAGCTCGGTGTACGGGAATACCTGCTTAAACCGATCAATGCCGAAGAACTCAGAACGGTTCTCGATAAGGTCAGCGCACAGCTTCGTGATGAGAGAAAATCGCTGGAACATGCCGCGAGTCTGCGCGCGCGAATGGAAACGGACGGGAAATTCGTCAAGGAAAAGCTGATCGGTTCCCTGTATTCTGATGAGGCCGCCGAGGAGGATGCCATCAATGTGCTGACGCAGCTGAAGGCGATGGGCTGTCCGGTACCGGCCCCTTTTTACGCGGTCATTGATGCGGCGTTTGATCCTACCGGAACAGGACAGGAGGCGGCGGCAGCACTTGCGGACGGGAGCGGCGGGATCGTACAGGCATCTCCGAGCAGGACAGGGACCAGACTTCTGGTTCTCGGGGAAAATGCCGAGGATACGGAAGAGAGAGCGTATGCTTTCGCGGCTTCGCTGGTGCGTGAACTGGAACGCCTGGAATGCAGGGATATCCATGTGGGCATTGGCGAGATCGTCAGCGAGCCGGAAAGGATCCTGCAGAGCTTTAAGACCGCAAGACATATCAGGCATCTGCTTGTGAAACGCGCCGAAGGGAACCTCGCGGATCTCCCGGATGCCCTGAAGCCGGCGAAATCCGCTGCGGCGGGAAAAGGGGACGAGCCCGAAGAAAAACTGATCATCCTGGGCGTACGCGAGATGGGCGAAGTGGCAGAAGACAGACAGATCCCGTCCGTGATCAGTGAAGCAAAGCTCTACATGTCACAGCATTTTTCCAATCCGAACCTGATGCTGCAGGATGTCGCACGGGCGGTAAATATGAGCAACAGCAGATTTTCTACAGTTTTTTCTCAGCAGAGCGGTCAGACATTCACCGAATATCTGATGCATCTGCGTCTTTCCAAAGCCAGGGAACTCCTGCGCACAACGAATGAAAAAAGCTCGCAGATCGCGCGTGAAGTCGGGTACAATGATGCCCACTATTTCAGCTATATCTTCAAGAAAAATGTCGGGATCACACCCTCTGAATACAGGACGCAGCATCAAAATCAACCGGAATAAAACGATATTCAACTCTTTTCGCCGATCGGCACGTAAGCCGGTATGATTTTCAACCAACTTAAAACAAACATGGATTTACCTGCCTTTTGCTGTACTGTATCTTATTACGTATAGTATGCAGCCAATTGTGGCTAGAAAAGGAGGAATGAAATGAAAAAGTTTAAAGCATTGGTATTGGCAGGAGTACTTGCGATGTCCACAGTGCTCACGGCATGCGGTGCAGGCGGCGGAAATGCCGGCGGCGGCGGTGGCGCGATCAAGGTCGGTGTTGTCAACAACCCGCCTTCAGAGTCCGGCTATCGTGAAGCCAACGTCAAGGACATGGAGAAGGTTTTCTCCGCCGAGAACGGCTATGAACTCAAGACAGCTTACAGCTTAAAGAACGATGAACAGCTTCAGGCTGCTCAGGGTTTCATCACCGAGGGTGTTGACTATCTGCTGATCTCCGCAGCTGAGACCACAGGCTGGGACGAAGTTCTCAAGAAGGCACAGGAAGCCGGCATCAAGGTATATCTGTTCGACCGTATGATCGATGTCGATGAGAGCCTCTATGAGGCGGCTGTTGTTTCCGACATGGCCAAGGAAGGCGAGACCGCTGTGAACTGGCTGAAGAGCCAGAACCTCGGCGAGTACAACGTCATCCACATTCAGGGCGCGATGGGCTCTGATGCGCAGATCGGACGTACAGGTGCTCTCGATGCTGAGTTTGCTGCCGGCACGATGAACAAGGTTGTTCAGCAGACCGCTACCTGGGACGAAGCGGAAGCGAAGAAGATCGTTGAGTCCGTTATCAACGCTGGCACAGACTTCAATGTCATCTATGCCGAGAATGACGGTATGGCCAAGGGTGCTGTCGCGGCTCTTGATGAGAATGGTATCGAGCACGGCGTTGGCAAGAAAGTCGTCGTCATGGGCTTCGACTGCAACAAGTGGGCACTCAGAGAGCTTAAGGCCGGCAACTGGAACTATGACGGACAGTGCAGCCCGTTCCAGGCACAGATCATCAGCGATCTGATCAAGAGCGGCAAGGCTCCCAGCTCCAAGAAGATCATCAACGAGGAAAAGGGATTTGACGCAACGACCCTTACCGATGCTGACATCGACCAGTATGGTTTAGGGGAATAATCTCAAGGTAAGACTTAGGGCGCAGCTGAGCTGTAGAAAAGCAGTTCCAGCTGCGCCTTTTTTAAGAGTTAAGATCCAATCTGAAACAGAACGATACAGAAAGAAGCGGACTGGAGGATAGTTATGCAGGAAGCGGTTTTGCTGCAGATGCGTCACATTGACAAGCAGTTTCCCGGTGTGAAAGCTCTGAGCAATGTGGATTTCACTCTGAGAAAAGGGGAGATCCATGCGCTCATGGGGGAGAACGGCGCCGGAAAATCCACCCTGATCAAGATCCTGACCGGCGTTTATCAGCTGGACGGCGGTGAGATCACTGTGGACGGAGAGAACGTTATCATCCGTTCCCCGCAGGATGCGCAGAATCACGGGATCAGCACGGTGTATCAGGAGATCACACTGTGCCCCAATCTTACCGTAGCGGAGAATATGTTCATCGGACGTGAGGGCGGCGCCTGGGTCCGCCACAAGGCGTTCGAAAAACGTGCGGATGAGATCCTTACAAAACTCGGCATACCGGCCAGAAGCACGCAGCAGCTTGGAGACTGTTCGCTTGCTGTGCAGCAGATGGTCGCCATCGCACGTGCTGTTGATATGAAGTGCAAGGTTCTGATCCTGGACGAGCCGACTTCTTCTCTGGATGATAAAGAGGTCAAGATGCTCTTTGACCTGATGAAGGATCTGAAGAGTCAGGGCGTCGGGATCATCTTTGTCACGCATTTCCTGGAGCAGGTCTACGAGGTAAGCGACAGGATCACGGTCCTTCGAAACGGTGAACTGGTAGGCGAGTATCCGGTACAGGATCTTCCCCAGGTACAGCTTGTCTCCAAGATGATCGGCAAGGATCTGGACGAGCTGAACGCACTCGGGGAATCCGGTGAAAAGAAGAATGAAAACACAGAAGTGCTGTATGAAGCCGAGGGGCTTTCGAGCAATGAAGCCAAGCCCTTTGATTTTTCCATCAGAAAGGGAGAAGTCAACGGCTTCACGGGACTGCTTGGCTCCGGCCGGAGCGAATGTGTACGGGCAATCTTTGGCGCCGACAAGGTCAACGGCGGCACGGTTAAAATAAAAGGAAGACAGGTCAGAATAACGCGGCCGATTCACGCCATTAAGAACGGTATCGGCTATCTTGCGGAGGATAGAAAGAGGGACGGCATCATCGCCGAACTCAGCGTACGCGAGAATATCATTCTCGCGATGCAGGTCATGAACGGCATATTCAAGCCGATCAGCCGCAGCGAGACAGAGGCTTTTGCCGACGAGTACATCAAGGTTCTGAACATCAAGACGGCAAGCCGTGAGACACCGGTCGGTTCCCTCTCCGGCGGCAATCAGCAGAAGGTCATCCTTGCCAGATGGCTGCTGACTCATCCGGATTATCTGATCCTCGATGAGCCAACGCGAGGGATCGATGTCGGCACCAAGCTGGAGATCCAGAAGCTTGTACTGAAGCTGGCGGAAGAGGGTGTGAGCGTGACATTTATTTCCTCTGAGATTGAGGAGATGCTCCGTACCTGCTCGCGCCTGATCGTCATGCGTGACAGGCATATCGTGGGCGAACTCAAGGGTGATGATCTGAACCAGACACAGGTGATGAAGACGATCGCGGGAGGTGAGGCATAACATGAAGAAGAAAAGACTCTTTAGCGGAGGCCTGGGGCAGCTGACGATACCTTTCGTCGCTATCTGTCTGCTGGTGCTCTTCAATGTGATCCGCGATCTGATCATGATCTTTGTGTTAAAAACGCCTGATTACATCAGCTTTTTCAGCATTGAGATCACAAAGAATAATATCGGAAACAGCGTGCTTTCGGGCAATCTGATCAGTATCATCAACGGCGCCAGCGAGCTCGCGGTCCTGGCCATCGGAATGACGCTTGTTACCGCGGCCTGCGGCGGACAGGACATCAGTGTCGGAGCGGCGGCTGCCATTGCGGGCAGCGTGTTCGTCAAGGTGCTGAAGGCTTCCGGAAACATCAATGCAGGGACTGTCATTCTGGCGTTTCTGTGCGCCTGCATCGTGGCCATGATATTCGGCGCGTTTAACGGTACTCTCGTGGCGGTATTCAAGATACAGCCGATGATTGCAACACTGATACTGTATACCTGCGGACGTTCCATTGCATACTGGATCAACGGCGGTGCCACACCGACCGTTGAAAGTCCGATCATCGAAGGGATCGGCAGATTTATTCCCGGGATTCCTATCCCCACACCGGTCCTGATCGTAGCAGTCATGCTGATCGTGTTTAAGGTGCTGTTCCGTTTCACGTCACTGGAACTGTTCACGCAGGCTGTCGGTATCAATCAGAGCGCGGCACGGCTTAACGGCATCAATCCGACTCTGATCAAGCTTCTGTCGTTTATCCTTCTGGGAGCCTGTGTTTCTGTGGCCGGTATCATCGGCGTGAGCCGTCTTGGACTGATCAATCATGAAACGCTGCTGCTCGATGTGGAAATGGATGCGATCCTGGCGGTCGCCATCGGCGGCAACAGTCTCGGCGGCGGCAGATTCAAGATCAGCGGTAGTATCATCGGCGCCTATGTTATCCAGATGCTCACGATCACGCTGTATTCGATGAAGGTCTCCTCTACGGATGTCAAGGCCTACAAGGCGATCGTTATCGTCCTGCTGGTGGTCATCGGTTCTCCCGTGTTTAAGGAGAAATTCGGCAGGTTCATGGCGCGCAGGGCGGCCAGCAAAGTGCAGGCGAAAGGAGCGGAAGAGTCATGAAGAATATCTTTAAAAAGAGGCAGGATCCGCTTACAGATACGCAGCTGCTGATGACCATCACGATCTGCATCTTTATCGGCATGTATCTCTTTGCGATGATCATTTTCGGCGGCGGTTTCCTGCATGCGCAGCAGATCTTTGATCTTCTGAACGATAACGCGAGTCTCATCATCGTTTCCTTCGGTCTGACGATCGTCATGATCGGCGGCGGTATCGATATCAGTGTCGGGGCGGTCACCTCACTTGTTGTCATGAGCTGCGTGCTATATCTCAACAGCAGCGGCGGCAATCTGTTTGTAGCGATTCTGCTCGCTCTCGGCATCGGCCTTGCATTCGGTGTGGTACATGGCCTGCTGATCAGTTATCTGGAGATCCAGCCGTTCATCGTGACTTTGGCCGGTATGTTCTTTGCCCGCGGTATGACAACGATCCTTTCGGTGAATCCGCAAAAGGCCGATCATGCGGGCTTTACAGCTCTCCGTGATACACAGATCGTCATCCCATGGCTGGGATATACGGCGAAAAACGGGAACCTTGTTCCGGCCAGAATTGAGCTGGGTGTTGTGGTGGCTATCCTCTGCCTGATCGTGATGTTCATCGTGCTCAAATATGTCCGCCTCGGAAGAAATTTCTACGCATTGGGCGGCAACCAGACGAGTGCTCTGATGCTGGGCATCAACGTCAAGCGAACACGTTTCCTGAGCTATGTGCTCAGCGGTCTCCTCAGCGGGATCTCAGGCTTCGTGTTCATGATGCATACGGGTGCCGGCAACGCGACCAACGCGGCCGGTATGGAAATGAACGCGATCGCCTCTTCGATCATCGGCGGAACACTGCTCACCGGCGGTGTCGGCAATATCATCGGCACGTTCTTCGGCACGATGACGCTCACAACGATCAAGAAGATCGTTGTTTCCAGCGGTCTCAATGATCCCTGGTGGCAGAGTATCACCACCGGCGGGATGCTCTGCCTGTTCATTCTGCTGCAGAGTATTGTTCTGGGCCGCAGAGCCAAGAAAAAATAAGAAAAAACGTACAGGAAGCAACAGGGCACCCGCGGCAGTCAGCTGCGAGTGCCTTTCTTTTTTTTGCGATCCGATGATTTACATAGCGATCTGTGGTATAATTACAGCAAATGCACGAGAGGAGGTGCCGCTATGCTGGAAAAAGTCGATCTGAAAGCGTCGTGTGACAAGGATACCTACAAAAAGAAAGTTGAACCGCTCAAGGAAAAGCTTGCTTCTCTTGATCAGCCGATCAAGGAGGCGAAGCTCCCGGTCATCATCCTCTTTGAAGGATGGGAGGGCGCCGGCAAGGGCCACATCATTTCCAAACTGATCCTGAATTTTGATCCGCGCTGGTTCACGATGGTGAACACGCTTCCGCCGACTCCGGAGGAACTCAGGGAGCCGATGATGTGGCGCCACTGGAAGACGATCCCGGCCTCGGGCCAGATGTCCGTGATGGACCGGTCATGGTATCAGGAGGTCTCTACGCTCAGGATCGAAGGGCATGTAGACGAACTGACCAATCTGCGTCACATGAATGAGATCAACAACTTCGAGCGCGGTCTGATCGACAACGGATATCTTGTGATCAAGATCTTTCTTCATATGTCCCGCAAGGAGATGAAAAAGCGGTTTGATACGCTCAAAGAGAAAAAGAGCACCCGCTGGCGCGTATCGGAATCAGATGAACGGAGTGTCCGCGAATACGATCGGTTTTATGACATTTATGAGCAGATGCTCGAATACACCAATACGCCGAACGCACCGTGGCATGTTGTTTCGGCGACCGACGAGCGTCTCTGTTCCCTGCAGGTCTTCCAGATCGTCGCAGATGAGATCTCGACGGCGCTCAAACTCTGCAGTGAAAGAAACGAAGCGGCCATGAAGACCTCGAGCGTCATCATGCCCGGACAGTATCATTTCCTGAGAATGCCTGAGCTGAAAGACATTCCGCTGGAGGGCAAGGCGCTGACCAGGGAAAAATATGACAAGGAACTGAAAAAAGAACAGGAAAAGCTCGCCGATCTGCACAACCGTATCTACCAGGAAAAGATCCCCGTCATCATCGCCTATGAAGGCTGGGATGCCGCCGGAAAGGGCGGAAATATCAAGCGGGTATCCGCCGCGCTCGATCCCCGAGGCTATGAGGTCATGCCGATCGCTTCTCCCACGAGCGAAGAAAAGAACAGGCATTTCCTATGGCGTTTCTGGACAAGACTTCCCAAGGACGGGCATGTGGCGATCTTTGACCGCACCTGGTACGGACGCGTGATGGTGGAACGGATCGAAGGCTTCTGTACGCCGGCTGACTGGCAGCGGGCCTACGGCGAGATCAATGACTTTGAGCGCCAGCTTTATGACTGGGGCGCCGTGATCCTGAAGTTCTGGATCCATATCGATAACGAGGAGCAGCTCAGACGCTTTACCGACCGTCAGAACACACCGTCCAAGCAGTGGAAGATCACGGATGAGGACTGGCGAAACCGCGAGAAGTGGCCGCAGTATGAAGAAGCGGTAAATGACATGTTCCGCTATACCTCCACGGATTTCGCGCCCTGGCATGTGATCGAGGGCAATGACAAGTATTACGCCAGAGTCAAGACGCTGCGCCTCATCAATGAAGCGATCGAGGAGAGGCTCTCCGAGAACAAAAAGCGCAGACGCTGATAATATCGATGAGGCGATCATGTCTGTAGAATTACTGCTCCCCGCGGGAAGCAGAGAAACACTTGAGACGGCGGTCCGTTACGGCGCAGATGCAGTATATCTCGGCGGAAAGACGCTGTCTCTTCGTGCGAAAGCGAGAAACTTCTCCCTGAAAGAACTGGAAGATGCTGTTTCGTATGCCCATGAACATGGGGTGCTTGTTTATTTTACCGCAAATATCTTTGCCCGTGATGCGGATCTGGAGGAAGCCGATAGATTCTTTCGGGAACTTGCGGCTTTGCCGGAACGATCACATCCGGATGCGGTTCTGGTCACGGATCCCGGAATGCTCGGCGTTGTCAGGAAGCACTGTCCGTCGATCCCGCTGCATCTTTCCACACAGGCCAATGTGACCAATGCGGCTTCCTGCCGGTTCTGGCATGATGCGGGTATTTCGCGGGCTGTGCTTGCAAGAGAACTCTCCATCGATGAAATTGAGCGGATCCGTAAGGGGACACCCGGTTCTCTTTCTCTGGAATGCTTTGTTCACGGTGCGATGTGCATCTCCTATTCGGGAAGATGTCTTCTTTCCCGGGCACTTACAGGCAGAGATGCCAATCGCGGTGCCTGTGCGCATCCCTGCCGATACAATTATGTGCTTTCTGAGGAAAAAAGACCCGGTGAGTATTATCCTATCGAGGAGGATCCGCACGGAACAGAGATCCTTGCATCAGAGGATCTCTGTATGATCTCACATCTGCCGGAGCTTATTTCGGCAGGAATTGAAAGTTTTAAGGTGGAGGGCAGGATGAAAAACGCCCTTTACGTTGCCGGTGTTGCCAGAGCTTATCGGCGAGCCATTGACCTGCTTTTCTGTGACCAACAGGCTTCTTTTGGTACGGTTACGGAAGCCGGACTGGAAGCATATCACAGGGAACTGCCCGAACTGCTGCGTGAGGTACGGGAAGTCGCAACGAGACCGATGGCGACCGGATTCTTCCTAAGCAACAGGGAACAGATCGATCCGCCTGAAAATCCGAGATGCTTTCTGGGCGTAGTCAGCAAGGTCAATGAAGACAGCTCTTTCGAGATCATGCAGAGAAACCGTTTTGCCGCCGGTGAGGAACTGGTCGTGATGAAGGCCTGTGATAAGATGCAGGAAACAGCAAGGGAAAGATCATTTTCCGATGTACGCCTGTGTGTCCGTTCGATCATCGGAGAAGATGGTGCTGCTGTACCGGAGGCCGTGCATCCCAAGGAAAAACTCGTGGTATACGCGGATATCTGCGATCGGGACAGCGAAAAAACAGTCGAAGCAGGGGATGTGATCTTCAGGTATTGATTGCCATGAGACGGAAATTCTGCTAAAATATATCGGCATTGTGCAAAAAATCACGGAGAAGTCTCATGAGTGAAAAACTAAGTAAAGACAGAGAAAAATACTACCGCGAGATGGTTGCTACATTTCCCTGTGCGGCATTTGTTTCCTGGGATGACAGAACTGCCGGAACAGTCGAGGTGCTCTGTGCCAACAACGAGTATTACCAGCTTACCGGGATTGCCGAGAACGCTATCGAATTCGGCGATCATGATGTCAACAACCTTTCGGATGTCGCAACGGAAGACAGAATGCGCATCAACAAACTCTTCGGAGAGGCTGTCACCAACAAAAACACCGTTGCCACAGATGCCTCGATCCGACGTGTCGACGGCACCTATATGCGCTGCCGCATCCATGCCAGACCTCTGGAGACACACGGCAATGCCTGCCTGTTTGTTGTGACATTTCACCGCTATGATGACAAGGATCCGGAAAAGATCATCAAACGGCATTATGTCGAGCATGATGCGCTCACCAATATCTTTAATCTCAAGGGCTTCTGCCAGCAGACCGCGGAGGTGCTCGCAACCTTTCCTGAGAGAGAATTCACGATCATCGTTACGGATATCGACAGCTTCAAGACCATCAATAACATGTTCGGCGATGAGGTCGGCGATACGATCCTCAAGCGTATTGCTACGGCCCTTAAGAATCATTTCGCGACGCTGTTCCTGAGCAATGTCCCCGGATCCTACGGCCGCATCGGATCAGACCGTTTTGCTGTCTGTATTCCGACAGAGATGGCTGATCCCAAGCGCATTATCGACCGGGCCAATGAACTGCTGCTTACGCAGGACCTGAACTATCATATCCAGATGCACTACGGACTCTGTGAAGTACCGAAAGGACAAGGGTTTGAGGTTTCCGATATCATTGAGCAGGCATATCTTGCGTGTTCCACAGTAAAGCACAACATGCAGATGCGTTATGCCTACTATGACAATGACCTGCGGAAGGGCCTCCTGGAGGAGCAGGAGCTTATCACTCAGGCTGAGACTGCTCTGCAGAACCGTGAGTTCATTCCGTATTACCAGCCGGTATATCTGTCCGGGACAGGTACACTGATCAGCGCCGAAGCGCTCGTAAGATGGGATCACCCCGAAAGAGGACTTCTTCCCCCGCAGCAGTTTGTGCCGGTCATGGAAAAAAACGGGTTTATCGCGACGCTTGACAGTTTCATGTGGAAGCGTGTTCTGGGGTTCATGCGTGACCGCGTCAAGGCCGGCAAGAAGATCATCCCGATATCGGTCAACATGTCCAGACAGGATATCTTTAATCCCAGACTGGCGGAAGAGCTGCTCGGACTCGTGGAAGAATACGGGATCCATCCTTCGTATCTGCATATCGAAGTTACGGAGAGCGCCTATATCGACGAGGAAGTCCAGCTGGCCGATACGATCAGCAAGCTCCGCGAAAACGGCTTCATCATCCTCATGGACGATTTCGGGAGCGGGTATTCCTCGCTCAATGTTCTTAAGGACATGCCTGTGGATATCATGAAGATTGACAGGGGACTTACGGTCGATATCGAGACGAGTGAGCGCGGGAAAGCCATGCTCGGAGCGATCATCCGCCTGGCCAACAGGCTTTATATACCGACGATCGCAGAGGGCGTGGAGACCGAGAAACAATACACCTATCTCAAGGAGATGGGCTGTGATTCCATTCAGGGATACTATTTTTCCAAGCCGGTTTCGGAAGCGGAATTCGGAAAGATCCTGGATGCGGCGAAGATCCCGGACTATGACGTGACAGAGTCCATCCCCGGTCATTCGATCAGGCGCGATAAGGACTATTCTCCCAAGCAGGAAACGGTCCTGTTCATTGGATCCGAGGACGAGAAAAAGAGCATCCCCGCCAAGCTCCTGATGTCCGATTACCATATCCAGGCAGTACAGGATCCCGAAGAGGCGGAAAAAGCGCTGAGAAGTAACGAAGATATAGAGTATGTGGTCATCCCGAGGGAACATTACGACAGAATGCTCCGTGACCAGGCCGGAAAGCATGAAGGCGCTCAGCTGTAAAACATTTGAGAAAGAGATCGACAGCTTTTTTGATGACGATCTGGACAGCGACGATCTGGAGGCGTTTCTCGCACATTCCGAATCATGCAGGGACTGCAGAGAAGAGCTCACCATCCGCCTGCTGATCCGTGAAGGCCTCAAGCGCCTGGAAGACGGCCGTGCGTTTCATCTGGGCAACGAATATGACAGGATGCTGAGAACCGCGAAAAACCGTCTGAAGCGCAGGTTCCTGCTGCAGAAGATCGCAGGTTTTTCGCTTGCGTTTGTGATCCTCGCCATCGTGACTGTCGTGGTGATCGCAATCTTCGTATTGCTGTAGAAACAGGAGGGAAATGAAGAAAAAATGTCAGGAGGACTTCTTCTCATTGACGGACACAGCATTATCCACAGGGCATTTTACGGTCTTCCGGACCTTACCGATGCCGAAGGGCATCACACCGGCGCAGTATACGGTTTTTTGAACATATTATTTCGATTTATTGATGAAGAGCAACCGCAGGCACTGGCGGTTGCTTTTGACGTTCATGCCCCCACATTCAGGCATGAGATCTTTCCGGAATACAAAGGGAAACGTAAGCCCATGCCTGAGGAACTGCGGGAGCAGATCCCGCTACTCAAGGAAGTGCTCGATCTCATGGGTGTCTATCGCGTGGAACAGGCCGGACTGGAAGCGGATGATCTCCTGGGAACTGCCGCGACGCTTGCGGAAAAACAGGGACTGCCTGCGACGATCGTCTCCGGTGACAGAGATCTTCTGCAGGTTGCGACAGAGGTGATCACGGTCGCACTTCCCAAGACGGTGCGAGGACAGACAACGGTCACGAGATATCACGCTGCGGATGTGGAACGGGAGTGGGGCGTGAGCGGCGAACGGTTCATCGATCTCAAGGCGCTCATGGGGGATACTTCGGACAATATCCCCGGTCTTCCTGGGGTCGGAGAAAAGACAGCCAGAGAGCTGATGGAGCAGTTCGGGAGCGGGGAACAGATCTTCGCAAGAGCGGATGAGATCTCGAAAAAGGCCCTTCGTGAAAAGGTGAAGGCAAACCGGGCTGCTTATGATCTTTCAAGAACACTTTCCGTGATCAATAAAAATGCGGAATATCCGTTCTCTATGGAGCTGGCGATGATCCCCGAAGGAGATGCCGCGAATTATCTTACGCCCGAAGCCCGTGAACGGTTTCGACGGCTCGGGTTTAAAAACCTTCTTGCCAGGTATCCGGAGAAGGGACAGCCGTCGGAAACCGCCGGAGATGCTGAAATGCCTGATGCCCAGATCATAGAGATCCGCAGAGCGTCGGATATGGAAAAGATCTTTGCGGATATCGCGGCATCACAGAGTGAGTATGTCGGTATATCGTTTATCTGCGATCGAATAATCGATCATCCGGATACACAGCTGTCCCTTCCGCTCGGCGGAGCAAACGAGACGACAGGGCTCCGCCTGTTCGGTGCCGCGCTGTATTGGGAGGCTGAAGGAACGCCGCATCAGGCGTTTCTCCAATGCGGCGAGGAGTCCGCGGTATCGTCGCTTAAAGAGCATCTCGGAAACCTCTCTGCAAAGAAAATGCTCTCGGTTTTCGGTGCCAAGGAAGCCTATCGCTTTTTTACTCCCAGGCGGCTTCTGTTTGAGGATGATCCTCAGCTTCCGCAGGTTTTTGACATCAAGATCGCGGCTTACCTGCTGAATCCGCTGAAAAACGATCTTGTCCCGGAGGATATCGCGTCCGCATATCTGCAGCTGACGTTTCCTGCCCGCGGCGAACTCTTTGGGAAGAAATGCTTTTCCGAATTGCCGCAGGACGCGGTGCGCTATGGCTCGCAGTGTGCGAAGATCGCAGCACTCGCGGCGCCGGTGCTCGCGGATAAGCTTGCGGAATCAGGGATGCAGGAGCTTTTTTATCAGATCGA
>JAILFA010000079.1 GCA_024687125.1 Lachnospiraceae bacterium | reverse complement strand
GCGATCTGTTCGGAAGTGAGGACGGATACGTTGTACCGGTCCGGGATCTGGACGGAAAAAAACTGATCGAAGCATTCGAGAGGCTTCGCGCGCAGGAGGATACGCAGCGGAGGATCCTCGCGGAAAAGATCCCGTCCGTGAGGCAGCGGGCCATGGAGAACGGCCGGCTTGTGATGCGGCTGTATGATTCGCTTTCTGGGAGGAAAGCATGAGCGGAAATGGAATGGAAAACGGAAATGTCGGAAAGTCCCGGAAGTGGTTCCTGCTGACGGCGATCTGCGCGTTTCTGTCAGCGCTGGTCTATGAGTTTCTGACACCGCTCCTGTCTGATGATCTGTCCTACCTGCCGATCGTACGGGAAGCAGGGAGCCTGCCGGACATCGTCGGTCAGGAGGTTCTGCATTATTTCAACCACGGAGGAAGAAGTGTCGCGCACCTGATCATGCGGTTCTTCATGTACGTCTTTGACGCGGACCGCACGGTGTTCAATGTGATCGCGGCAGCAGTTTTTCTGCTCCTCACGGTGCTGATGTACAGGCTTGTACTCCCGGGAGCGGAAAAGGAAGACACGGCGCCCGCGGTCACATCCTACCTGCTGATCGTGCTTCTCGTCTGGCTGTTTGCCCCTTCTCCGGGGGAGACGATGTTCTGGCTGACAGGCGCCTGCAATTATCTGTTCACGACAACTCTGATCCTGTTCTTTTTCACTTTGTCCCGGCGTTTCGCCGGTCTTTCCGCGAAGACTCCGGAAAACAAAGGGGATGTCGCGCGCAGAGCGGCGGTTCTGTTCATCACAGGACTCCTCGCCGGTTGGTGCAATGAGAATACATCCGGCGGTGTGGTTCTCTTCTGCCTGATCCTGCTTCTGATGCCGCGCGTACCGTTCCTGCTCACCGATGAGGAGGCGGGAAATCTGAGAGGACAGAAGTCGTTGCTTCCGATCCGACTGGCCGCGCTGATCGGTTCCCTTGCGGGATACATCATGCAGCTGGTGGCTCCCGGGAATTCTTCGCGGGTGGGTGCCCAGGTTATCGAAGAGCATACAGGGATCATGAGGTATGTGGCCCGGTTTCTCAAGATCATGTCGGAGCTTGAGACGAGTTTTCTGCCGCTGCTTCTCGCGGCTCTGTTCCTGTTCCTGCTGTGCTGCAGACAGGGCAGAAAATGGCGTGAACCGCAGATCCGAAACGCGCTGCTCTTTTTCCTGCTTTTTCTGGCAACAGGCTTTTGCCTGATCCTGGCACCCGATCCGAAGACCCGCGTGTACTTCGGCCCCGGGATCTTTCTGATGATCAGCTGTGCGCAGCTCTTCCGGACGGTCCGCTGGAAGGGGGAGGTACTGTCTGTGGTTCGGGATTTTGCCGTCTGCGGACTCCTGCTGGTCTTTCTCTTTACTTATGTGCGCGAGGGCGCCAATCTCGCACGTCTTTATCGCGAGACGAACGCGCGCTACGACAGGATCCGGGAGGCCATGACGACGCAGGAACCGGATGCGGACGGGGACATCACCGTAAAACTGCCGGAGCTGCCCGCGCAGTTTGACAGCAGATATTCCATCGCCTGCCGGGCGGATATCTCGGAGGATCCGTGGCAGTTTGAGAACCTTCAGGTCTCTCAGTTTTTTGCCGACAATGTCTTTGTCAGGGGTTACCCCTTCGATGAGTTCATGGCGGAGAATGAGCAATGATCCTGATCCGGGTGATGGGCGGTCTGGGAAACCAGCTGCAGCAGTTCGCGCTCTATGAAAAACTCCGCTCCATGGGGCGGGAGGCAAAGCTCGATCTGGGATGGTTCCGAAAGGAAAACCAGGAAAAGATGGCGGCGCCGCGCGAACTGGAGCTCACACGCTTTCAGGGGCTGGTGCTGGAATCCTGTACCAACGCGGAGCGGGACCGGTTTCTGAACCGCAGTGCCGTGGCCCGCGCGATCGGCAGGTTTTTCGACATCTCTCCGGTGTTTTCGGAGAGCGAAATGTATCATCCGGAGATCTTTACCTGGACAGACAAATATCTCATGGGGTATTTTGCCTGTGAAAAGTACTATGCCGACCGGCTGGAGACACTGCGGTCCCTGCTTGTTTTTCCGCAGGCGGAACGCGAGGACAGGCGGCTCTATAATGTGGAGCTCATGAATGAGATGGAGGAAAGATACTCTGTCAGCATCCACGTGCGCCGGGGGGATTATCTTGAACCGGACAACGCTTCTCTTTTTTCCGGTATCACGACAGACGCGTACTATGAAAAGGCGATGGCGCTCTTTATCGCCCGCGAGCCGAGGGTACATTTTTATGTGTTCTCCGATGACACAGCTTATGTCAGTCAAAAGTATGATAACCGCGACCGGTTTACGATCGTCTCCGGAAACAGCGGCCGAGAGAGCATGCTTGATATTCAGCTGATGAGTCACTGCCGCGGAAATATCTGCGCGAATTCGACGTTTTCCTTTTGGGGAGCCCGTCTCAATGCTCATCCTGACAAGATCTGCGTGCGGCCGCTCGTCATGCGCAACAATCAGGAGGCGCGGCCGGAAGTGATGCATGATCTCTGGGATGGGTGGACGCTGATCGACAGCAAAGGACAGGTGGTATGAGCGTGGATGTGTCCGTGATCATTCCTTTCTGTGAGCGGAATGAACTGCTTGACAGGGCAGTCCGTTCCGTGGAAAAGGCACTCGCCGCGTCGCCTGATCTTGTCGGGGAGATCCTCCCTGTGGATGACACGGCGCGGGAGGGTGTTTCCCGGGCGAGGAACCGCGGAATGGCAAAGGCGCAGGGGGAATGGATTGTCTTTGTGGACGCGGACGACGAACTCAGGGAAGACTTCTTTACGGAGGTGCTTCTTCCTTATCATAAGGACGAGACCTGTGATCTGATCACCTGCGGATTTGAGACCGTCGCGGCGGGGACACAGGAGATCAGAGGTATGGAAGACCAGGCGGAGAATACCCGTCTGTCCGGATATTCGTTTATTGAAAACAGACTTCTCCGGCGGGATACACATGTCTGGGCCAAGGCAATAAGACGCAGCGCGATCGGAACGACAGCCTTTCAGGAAGGGCTGACGATCGGTGAGGATATGCTGTTTCTGGCGGATCTTGCTCTGCTTGCGGGAAAGAAGCGATCAGTCATTGTATCGGCGGGAATAGGCTACCGCTATTATGTCAACCCGGCGGGAGCGATGGAAAAGCCGTATGATCCGTCCTTTCTCGATGAACTGAGATGCTGGGAACTGCTCGAGGAGAAGCTTGACCCGGTAAAACAGGCTTTAACCCCGTACGCGTTCGCGGCACTGGGAGGAATCCGCGTCCGCTCCGCGATGCTTCTCGCGGTCAAAGTCGCGAGACTGCCGGAGGACGAACGAAAAACGCCCGACAACCGCGCGGCGGTCGAACGTGCCCGCGGCATTGTCAGGGAGATGCTCCGCAGGAACGGGGTTTTCGCGGGACTTGATATGAGGGACAAGGTAAGAGCGATCCTGTTGCGGCGTTTTCCGCGCCGGTTCCTGTCCATGGCCGCAAATCCGGCACTTCGGGAAAACAGAGAATAATTTTCCGGGAAACCCTAAAGTTGCGAAAAAAAAGTCCGATAAAGAGTATAGAGCAGTTGGAGACTGCACAGTAAACCAGTATTCAAAAGAGAGGAACACCATGAGAATCGATGCTTACAACCAGGTAGCCCAGTTGTATTCCGCCAACAGGGTATCTCAGCCCAGAAAACCGCAGCCGGTACAGTCTGCTTATGTGCCGCAGGACGGTTTCCAGATCTCCCAGATGGGACGGGATTATCAGACAGCCAGGACGGCAGTCGCCAATGCTCCCGATGTGCGTGAAGATGTAGTCGCGATCGCAAAGCAGAATCTGGCAAGCGGAAAGTACGACAATCTGAGCGGTGCGAACTTTGCCGACAAACTGCTCGAGAAATACGAGGCAGCACGGGCACTTGCGTAATTCGGCCGCAAAGGGGGAAGATTTGTGGCGAGTTTGATGGAGGACCTGATCGGGGTACTGGATCAGGAGAGCGGGCTCTATGAGGAGCTGCTGAAACTGTCGGGCTCCAAGACACCGGTAATCGTCGCCGGTGATCTGGATACACTGGCAGTCATCACGGATGATGAGCAGAGCGTTGTCAACAGGATCGTGAACCTGGACCGGAAACGTGAACAGGCCATGAAAGACATCGCTAATGTTTTGAACAAGGATGTTCGATCGCTGACGATCACCGAACTGATCTCACTGCTGGGAAAGCGACCTGCGGAGGCACGAGCACTGGCCTCGGCGAGGGACCGGCTGAAGGATGTGGCGGGCAGAGTCAGACTTGTGAATGAGCAGAATCAACAGCTTCTGCAGAGTTCACTGGAGATGGTGCAGTTTGAGATGAACATCATTCAGGCGGCAAAGAAGGCACCGGAAACGGCGAACTACACAAGGATGGCAGGCGCAGCGGGTGCGACCATCGGTTACACACCGGGCGGATTTGACGCGAAGCAGTAAGGAAGATGGAGCCCCTACCCGACAGAGCACGGGTAGGGGATTTTTATTCTCACTGATGATTTTTGATTGAGGAGGACAGCTTATGCCGTTGATAGCAAGCTTGTGGACCGGGACGTCAGGACTGCTGACATCGAGCAATGCGCTGAACACGACTGCGCATAACATGTCCAATCTGGATACGGAGGGCTATACCCGCCAGCAGGTGCAGCAGGGTACCCGCGACTATAACATGATCAACAGGACCAAGTCCGCCAATGCCGAACAGCAGGTGGGCCTCGGTGTGGAATATACGAGCTGCCGCCAGGTGCGGAGCGTCTTTCTGGATAAATCGTATCGCACGGAATCCGGCCGTGCGGCCTTTTATAATGTTTCCTACGACTGCATGATCGAGGCTGAGGATCTCCTGCAGGAGATGAACGGCGCGGAATTTGCAGATTCCATGGATAACCTGTGGAGGGCGATCCAGGATCTGGACAGGGATCCCGCCAACACGGTCAATATGAACACGCTGATCTCCCGTGCGGCTGAGTTTACGAGCCGCGCGAAGGCAGTCTATCAAGGACTTACCAATTATCAGAGCAACCTGGATCAGACGATCGACGGCTATGTCAAGACGATCAACGAATACGGCAAGCGCATCAGCGAGCTGAACAAGGAGATCGTAAACGTGGAATCCGGTCACCGGGAACACGCCAATGATATCAGAGATGAAAGAAACCTGCTGCTGGACAAGCTCGCGGAGCTTGGGCGCATTGACTACAGTGAAGATGTATTCGGCAATGTCCTTGTGTACTTTGAGGATACGCCCTTTGTCATGACGGACCATGTCAATACCATGGCTGTTGACCGGGTGCTGGAGAGTACGAGCGGCTATGCGACGCCCTATTGGGAATACATGGCGAC
Organism: Lachnospiraceae bacterium; assembly: GCA_024687125.1. Classification (GTDB taxonomy): domain Bacteria; phylum Bacillota; class Clostridia; order Lachnospirales; family Lachnospiraceae; genus Butyrivibrio. The sequence goes on along the minus strand of JAILFA010000079.1, from coordinate 9,494 downwards.
GACAAAGACGGATCCCGTAACGGGCTACAAGGAAGTTGTGGACATCAGTGCAGCCAAAGTGTACAACCTGGAACAGCCGATCTCCTCTTCGGCGGGAACGGATATCGGCAAGCTCCGCTCGACGCTTCTGGCCCGCGGCGATCATAATGCGACATACCATGATATTACCGGCGGCGATGAGGTCGACGCGGACGGAAATCCGATCGCGGTCAGTGATGAGATCGTGGCGGGATTCTATAACCGCAGCATTTCCCAGTCTGTGGTCATGAACATCGAGGCGGAATTCGACCAGCTGATCCACAATGTTGTAGAAAAGATCAACGAGGTCATTGAAAATGCCGCGTCGAATCCGGCACGGGTGAATCCGGAGAAGTGGGTGACGAACGATATCCTGGAATCTGTTTCCGACAAACAGTATGGCAAGGCATACAGTGCGCTGACGGCTGATGAAAAGGCGGTCGTGGACAAGGCGGCTGTCGATCAGGCGGCGAAACAGTTTGACCTGTTTGTACAGGTCACGGATGATGAACAGGGCGTGGTACGATATGATATCGGATCGAAAGCGGACAATGGACAGCTGATCGGCTATCCTGCGGGCAGCATCCGCATCGGGACTACGGTCACCAACATCAAGATCAACGAAGAACTGCTCCGGGATCCCGGCCTGCTCTCCATGCGTGACATCGAGGGCAACGAGGACAAGCAGATGACGGAGGCCCTCAAGCAGGCGTTCCGCACGGAGGATTATACACTGAATCCGGCGGTCGCGACCAAGGTCAATTTCGTCGACTACTACAACTCCCTTGTTTCCCAGGTGGCAAATTCCGGTGATGTCTATGACAGCATCACCGATCAGCAGACGGTCACTGTGAACACGATCTCCAGTGCCCGCGAACAGATCGTCGGCACCTCCAGCGATGAGGAACTGGAATTCATGATCAAATTCCAGAACGCCTACAACGCGGCCAGCCGGTATATCAATGTGGTCAGTGAGATGCTCGAGCATATCGTGACGACACTGGGAAGTTGAGTAAGACAGCTCCTTAAGTTTTTGCCCGTCTGGCCGATACTATTATTGTAGCGTCAGAGCGGACAACGCGACAGGGAACATGACAGGAGGTCGCAGATGGTTTCTACCTTTTTCGGACTGAATATCGCTTCTTCGGGACTTCGCGCAGCGAACGCAGCTCTCAACACCACCGGCAATAATATTTCCAATGTCAATACGGACGGATACTCGAGGCAAAAGGTCGACACCTCACCGAGTGACGCGCTGCGCACCTTTACCCGTTACGGCAGTGCGGGCGCCGGCGTGGATACTCTGGCGATCGAGCGCGTCCGTGATCAGTTTTATGACAACCGCTACCGGGAGAACGAAACTCTTCTGGGCGAGTACGAGATGAAGAACTACTTCAATAAGAATATTGAAGTATTCCTCAAGGACGACGGCAGTACCGGCTTTGCTTCCCTGTTCGACAAGATGCAGGCGGGCCTGCAGACGGCGATGAAGAACGGCGCCTCCACCGCCACCAAGACGACGTATGTCTCCGAGGTGCAGGCGATGACGGAGTTCTTCAACAGCATGTATGAAAATCTCCAGCGTGAACAGGCCGCTGCCAACGACGAATTAAAGATCCGCATCAGCAAGATCAATTCCATCGCGCAGGAGCTCGCGACCATCAACGATCGGATCAACCTGATCGAGATGACGGGCACGACCGCCAATGAACTCAGGGACAAACGGGATATCATGCTGGACGAGCTTTCCAAGATCGTCGACGTGGAGACGCGCGAAACCGATGTCATGGATGTGAACCAGCCAGACCGCAAGACGGGAGCCACCCGCTTTGAGGTCTATATTGCCGGCGGTCAGAGTCTTGTGGATGCCGGGGAATACAAGCAGCTCCTTACGATCGCGCGGCAGCCGCAGGACAGTGTCAATCAGAACGATATCACCGGTCTCTATGAAGTGAAATGGGTCCACAGCAATTATCAGGAGGGAGTCTCCGATTACATCGGCGATTTCGATCTCGGCAATCCTCATATCGGCGGTGAACTGGGCGGTATCATCCAGATGCGCGACGGCAATAACGGACAGGATTTCCACGGCTATGTGTCGGAGGTCGACCGCGAAAACCGACTTGTGTCGATCCGCACCGATGAGTTTGAGGATTATCTCAAGAGCATGGAAAAATGCACACTGCCTGCCACAGGTCAGATCACGATCGACAATGTCCGTTATCAGTATGACAGCTGGGCCTATCGTGAGATCCAGAACACCGACGGTACAACCGGTTATGAGTATACCTTCCATCTTATCGAGGATGTCACCGACAGCCGGACCTATGACATCGGACTGCCGGTGGCGACGGACGCGAACCACACCATGGGATACGCGCAGGTCGGGCCGGACATCGATTATCAGGGTATCCCGTATTATATGGAGCAGATGAACGAGTTCGCGCGGCTCTTCGCGGGCGAGGTCAATGATATCATGCATCGCGGCTATCTGGCCGATACTGAAGACCACGGCGAATCCCTCCTCACCGGTAACCGTACGACGGGTGCGACGCCTCAGCAGTATACAGACGCCGAGACCGGAACACTCACGACGGTCACGGAAGCGGCCTATCAGACCTACGCGCAGCTCTATGCCGGCAAGACGGCTTCGGAAGTCACCAATCTCTTCCGGGAAGCGGCAGGCTACAAGGGTGTCAGTTATCTGACGGCGGGCAATTTCGCTGTCAATTCCAAGATCGCGGCGAATTCGAACCTGCTTGCGACGCGCCTCGATGTGACGGAGGGTGTTGACGAGACCCGCGCTCTGAGCGAGCTGTACAACATGTGCTCCACCAAGGAGATCTTCCGCGGAGCAAAATCGGGAGAATTTCTGGACAAGGTCCTCTCGGACATCGCTCTGAATGCCAGCAATTCACAGACCAACGAGGATACCTACGGTTCCCTCAAGACCACGATCGAAAACCAGCGCAGCTCTGTCTCCGGCGTCGATGAAGACGAGGAGGCGGCAAACCTGGTGAAGTATCAGCACAGCTACAACCTGGCATCCAAGATGATCCAGACCCTGACAGAGATCTATGACCGCCTGATCAATCAGACGGGCGTATAAGGCGGTAAGGAGGTAACCCATGCGCATTACAAACCGCATCATGCAGAACAATGCGATGTACAATATCAACCAGAACAAGATCAAGGAAGATAAGTACAATACGCAGATGGCCACCAATAAAAAGATCAACCGCGCTTCGGAGGATCCGATCGTCGCGATCCGCGCGCTGCGCCTGCGCAGCAATGTGAGTGAACTCACGCAGTACTATGAAAAGAATTCCAAGGACGCGGAGAGCTGGCTCAAGGTGACCGAGGATGCGCTCTCGACCGTGACCGAGCTTCTGACCGGCGCCATTGCCCAGGCCAACAAGGGCGCGAACAAGGAACTGACCACCACGGATCTGTCCGCGATCATCACGGAGATGTCGGAGCTTGCGGACGAGTACTACGCCACCGGCAATGTAGATTACGGCGGGCGGTATGTCTTTACCGGCTATCGCACGGACACATCGCTCACCTTTACTGACAAGACCACGCTGGAATACACCGATATCCATGACGGCTTTAACGCCGCCGATATCGATGAACTTGTACACATTACCGGTGTATCCGGAGTGGATACCAACGCGACACCTGTTACAACAGAGGCGAACATCGACCGCCAGGCGCTCGGCAGGATCCGGCTGTCCTATGATAAGCTGGACGAGGAAGACACAGCTGACAATACCGCTGCCAATGTTACTCTGAAATACCGGGAATCCTTTACAGTCCCTGCGACCACCAGCATCAAGGAGCAGTATGACAACGGGAATCCCAAAACTGTTCAGGTCTCCTTTACGGACGGCGGTACCACGGAGGTCTTTGATGTGACTCTGCCCGAGGTGGTGACGGAAGAGGGGGACGATTCGACCACCTATGGCACCGGCTTCAGCCTTCACAGGAACAGTGACGGCACGTTCCGGCTGGAGAAAAAATCGGGTGCGGATTCTCAGGTCGTCAACATCTCCACCAATGGTGCGGTATATTCCTCGTACAAGGAAACCTCTCTTCAGCCGCAGACCGCCACCCCCGCTCCTGCCGTGATCACCTCTACGTCTTCGGCGGATGAGATCGATAATGTGTATAAGGCCGCGGCAACCAGTACCGACCAGACCTTCTGGCTCAATACCGACACCGGGGAACTGATCCTGTCGGAATCGCTCCGCCAGAAACTGGTTGCCCTCGAGGATCTCAACAATGCGGATTCCATTGAGGTGACTTACAACAAGTCCCAGTGGAACAAGGGGGATATCCGTCCGGAGAATCTTTTCGAGTGCACGACGCCGAATCCGAGTGACAGCACCAAAAAGATTCACTATAACGGCGGCTCTTACGGTCACACCATGAGTTACGATGTGGGCTATTCCCAGCAGATCGATGTGAACACCCAGGCAAGCGATGTGTTCACGACGGATGTGAAGCGCAGCATGGATGATCTCAAGAGCGCGCTGAGCAAGCTGGAAACGCTGGAGAGAACCATGGCCCAGATCAAGGCGAATATGGAAGGCGAAACCGGTACCAAACTGGACGAGCTCAGAACCGAATACGCTGCCGCACAGAAGGCACAGGCGTATCTCAGGCAGGATGTACAGGATCAGCTGGAGCACAAGATCACGCAGATGCAGAAAGCATTGGATGTGGCCAACCTTGCGGTCACACAGAACGGCATGCGCTCCCGGAGACTGGAACTGATCCAGAACCGACTGCAGAATCAGGTCACGACCTTTAAGACCCTCCAGAGCGACAACGAGGATATCGATATGGCGGAGACCGCGACCAACCTCATGACGGCACAGACGATCTACAATGCATCCCTGCAGGCGACCGGCAAGATCTCACAGAACAGTTTGCTGGACTACGTGTAATATACTTGCATCTGCGTTTGCTCATGTGCTAAAATACTTCCGTAGGTGTGTTTTTGCAGGTTCTTGCAAAGAAACGGAGGGTACATCATGAAAGTCCAGACAAAGATTTTCGGTGAAATTGAGATTGAGGATGAGAAGATCATCACCTTTCCGGACGGCATCATCGGATTCCCGGAGATGACGAGATTCACACTCCTGTTTGACGAGGAAAAAAAGCCGGCATCCATCCACTGGCTGCAATCTCTGGATGAACCCGCTTTTGCGATGCCCGTCATCAACCCGCTGGTCCTTAAGGAGGACTACAATCCGCAGGTTGAGGACGATGTTCTCAAGGACATCCAGCCGTTTGACTCTGAGAATCTTCTGGTGCTTGTTACCATGACGATCCCGCACGATCTTAAGGAGATGACGATCAATCTCCGCGGACCGCTCCTGATCAACTCTGATACGCGCAAGGGCGTGCAGATCATTGTAGAAGACGAGTCCTGCCCGGTGAAGTTCAAGATCTATGACATCCTCGAGGAGAGGAAAAAGCAGGCTGAGGCGGAGGAAAAGAAGTAATGCTGGCTTTATCCAGAAAAAAGAGTGAAGCGATCGTTATCGGCAACAATATTGAGATCACGGTCCTTGAGGTTCGCGGTGACCAGGTAAAGCTGGGGATCTCCGCACCTAAGGAAGTGCCGATCTACCGCAAGGAGGTCTACGCGCAGATCCAGAAGGAGAACGCGGAGGCTGTTGATGTTGCCTCTCTGGATCGCCTCAAGGACCTGATGGGCTGAGAGCGGAACTGTCCGTCCAGAAGAAGTTTACGGAAAGGGGTCACCGGTTTGGCGATCCCTTTCTTCTATAAACAGGTATACTGTGATCTATGAAAATCCTTTATTTTGACTGGAGTGAGTTTACCGGCCCCGATTGCCGTGAGGCGATGGAGGGACTCGGACATACGGTGGGGATCTGGAAGCATCTCTGGAACTGCCGCTCCGTGGATGAAGTGTTTACGGAAAAGACGGAGCAGGCACTGCTGTGCCCGGATGCGGCCGGCCCTGACGGACGCGACTATGGCGGCCGGCGGGAAGCATCACCGCAGTGGGATATCGTCTTCAGCTTCAATTATTATCCGGCCATCAGCGAGGTCTGCCAGAAGCACGGCGTCCCGTATATCTCCTGGACTTTTGATTCCCCCTATCTGCCGCTGACTTCGGCGACGAACCGGAATCCCGTCAACATCATTTATCTGTTCGACCGGGCACTCTATGCGCGGATGCGTGACAGCGGCATCTCCGCGGTCCGCTATCTGCCGCTTGCCGTGAATCCCCGCCGGATGAAGGCGATGCGAAGGGCATGTGATGCTGCGTCTGCCGTCGGGGGGAGCGGGAAATATCAGCACGAGATCAGCTTTGTTGGCGGACTCTATGCCGATAAGAATAATTTCTACAACGCGATCGAAGAGGATCTGCCGCTCTTTCTGAAAGGTTCTCTGGAGGATGCTCTGCATCTGCAGACCGGTGTCTTCGGGGAGGACCTTCTCGGGAAAAAGGAGATCATTTCGAATGGGATCATTGCGGAACTCCGCAGGCACATCCGCTTTGAGGTTCCGGAGATCTATGGGATCGATTACGATGAGTTCATGCGGGATCTGCTCCGCACACAGGCAACGGAAATGGACCGGTTTTCTCTGCTGGAAGCACTGGGCAGAGAGTATCCGGGGCAGGTCGATCTGTATACCCGGTGGGACAGCCCTCCGCTTCCGGGAGTGAACAACTGCGGCTACGCCTCCTATCTGGAAAAGATGCCGCAGGTCTTCTACCAAAGCAGGATCAATCTCAACATCACCCTCCGGACGATCCGCACCGGAATGCCGCTGCGCGCGCTGGATGTCCTCGCCGCCGGCGGATTTCTGCTCTCCACCTGGCAGGAGGAGCTGGAGGAGTATTTTGAGAACGGACGGGATCTAGTGCTGGCCCGCGACCCGGAGGAGGTCATGCTCCTGACAGACTGGTTCCTCGGCCGCGACGCCGAGCGGGAGAAGATCGCGGAAAGCGGCTGTAAAAAAGTCTGTGAAACCTTTTCCTATGAACGTCTTCTGTCGGAGACGATCCTGAAGATCTGAAGCGAAATAAAATATCATAAGTTATTTTAAATTTTTTCATTTTTCCCCTAAAGTTATATAACGACCGTCCGATAGACAATATAGAAGTCTGTCATTGACTGCGCTCTTGCGCACTGCAATGATACGGAAGGGGACGGCCGGCACGGGAGACGGAGGCCGCTTACACAAGGAGGTGAAACCCATGGCATTGGAAGCAATCGGTAATGTGGGCGCGTATCAGGTGGTTCAGCCGGTGATACAGCCCGCGGCGACGCAGGCGCAGACCAGACAGGAAGAGAATCAGATCGGTCAGCAGCAGTCGCAGCAGGCACAGGCACCTGCGGGTGACCTGACCATCGCTCCTGTACAGGAGCCAAACGGCCAGCAGGGCGGAGGACAGCAGGAACTTAACGAGCAGCAGCAGGAAGCCCAGAACGAGCGCATCAAGGAGGCGATCTCCAAGCTCAACAAGAAGATCTCCAGCAATGAGGAGGCAGTCTTCGGCATTCATGAGGGGACGAACCGCGTGACCATCAAGATGGTCGACAAGGAGACCAAAAAGGTCGTCAAGGAGTTCCCGCCCGACAAGACGCTGGATATGATCGCCAAGGTCTGGGAACTGGCCGGGATCATGGTCGACGAAAAACGCTGAGTTCGAGCACAGAGAAGCATCAGGAGGGATCGCGGAGCGACCCCGGCATCTCGCTAAAAACGGGATGTACAGTCAGGGAAGATGAAAGGAGTATATTATGGCATCACCGATCAGATTAACGGGAATGAATTCCGGTCTGGATACAGAGTCGATCATCAAGGCACTGACCAGCACCAAAAAAGAAAAGGTCACCAAGCTCGAGGGAGAGCAGAAACGCTACAGCTGGAAGCAGGATGCCTGGAAGAAACTGAACAAGAAGATCACGGATTTCTACAATGGCAGCCTCTCTTCCATGCGTTTTTCGGATGCCTATTCGAAAAAGACGACGGTACTCAGCGATTCCAGTGTCGCGTCGGTCGTGACATCGGGTTCCGCGATGAACACCACGCAGGATCTGTCCGTGAAAAAGCTTGCGACCAGTGCCTATCAGACGGGTGGCGAACTGACCACAGCGGACGGCAAGGCAAAAGGGTCGACCAAGATCTCTGAGCTGGGCGCATTCAGCGCGACGGATTTTGATGCTTCAGGCAACGCGACGATCGAGATGAAGGTTGGCGGCAATGAACTCAATCCGCCGATCACCTTTAACAAGGATGATACGATCTCCAGTGTTGTGGCCAAGCTTAAGGAAGCCGGCGTCAATGCCAACTTTGACGAAGGACAGGGCAGACTCTATATCGCCGGCAAGGATACCGGTTCCGAGGCCTCTTTTGAGATCACGGGCGGTTCCGGTCTTGCGGCACTGGGCCTTTCAGAGAGTTATACCGATCAGACTGACGCGCAGGGCAACCGCATTGCGGCCAACGGCTTCAGGGCCGGACAGGACGCCGAGATCGAGCTCAACGGCGTCACCTACAAGAGCAAGGACGGCAAGTTTGACATCAACGGCCTGAGCATCACGGCAAACAAGGTCGGCAGCACCACGCTCACGACGAAAAATGACACCAGCGGCATCTACGACATGGTCAAGAAGTTCCTCAAGGACTACAACGAACTCATCAACGAGATGAGCAAGCTCTACAACGCCGACAACGCCAAGAGCTACAAGATGCTCACCGAGGAAGAAAAGGAAGCCATGTCCGAGGACGAGGTCAAAGACTGGGAGGAAAAGATCAAGGACGGTCTTCTCTCCGGAGACAGCACCCTGGGAGACGCCTCCAAGGCAATGCGCGCCGTGATGGCCAGCAATTTCGAGATCCAGACTGCCAACGGAACGGTCAAGATGAACCTGTCCTCCTTTGGCATCAATACGCAGAGCTATTTCAATGCGCCCAAGGACGAGCGGAACGCATTCCACATCGACGGGGACAAGGACAGTGAGATCTCGAGTGTCAAGTCGGCGGAAGACAAGCTGGGCCAGTGGATCTCAAGCGATCCGGATGCGGTGACAAGCTTCTTTACGACACTGACCAAGTCCCTGTACACCAAGCTTACGGATCTGATGAAGGGATCTCAGTACAGCAGTTCCTACACGCTGTACGAGGACAAGCTCATGAACAAGCAGTACAGCTCGTACACCGACAAGATCGCGGATGCCAATGAGAAGCTTACCGCCGAAGAAGACCGCTATTATAAGAGGTTCAGCAAGATGGAGACCGCGATGGCCAAGCTCAACAGCACGCAGAGCTCTCTTGGCAGCTATTTCGGAATGGGTTGATGTTTTCGGCAGATTGTACTATTATTGTAACTAAGCAGTGATGGTCGGGGCGTCGGATAACCGGCGCCCCGTTCAGCAGGAAGGGAAAGGGATAACGATATGGCACTGGCACAGCAGGCATACGCG
>JAILFA010000075.1 GCA_024687125.1 Lachnospiraceae bacterium | reverse complement strand
AAATATTCCAACAAATTTTCAAAAAACCTATTGACACGCGCGCAGATTCGCGATATCTTAAATATGAACCATTAGGTGGGGTAGTGTACCCTTTGATAATGGTACAATTAAATAATCCGTGAGCCCTGTGCGTGGATGCTATGGATGGCGTCCGAACTAGCGCATCATGGAAGAAAGGAGGGGCAGCGAGATGGCAAACAGCATTCAAAACGAACAAGTCTATAACCATTTTCTGACGGCTTACGCGCCTAAGGAATTTACACGTGCGGACACTCATAAAAAAGATGAGCTCCGCAACATCTACAATTCCATTGTTAAACTGAGCAAGGAATCCCCTCTTTATCTTCTGACCAATGATTCTGCCATGGAGGCGGACGCAGTCGGGATCAAGGAGAGCGCACGCGGTTTCCAGGGCATGCTGGCGGATATGGAAGATGATTCCGAAAACGCCCTGTTCGCCAAGAAGAGCGCGTATACCACGGACAGCACGATGGTGAGCGCGTCCTATATCGGCGGCGACCGGGCGCTCGAGGATGTCCCTTCCTTCCAGATCGAGGTCGAAAAGCTCGCGACACAGCAGAAGAATACAGGGCGATACCTGCCGCAGGATGAGCCGGCCGGACTTGCACCGGGCGCGTATTCCTTTAACGTGCGCGTGGGCGATCTCAATTACGAATTCCAGTATTCGGTCCGCTCAGGGGACAGCAATTATGACATTCAGGAGCGTCTGGGCCGCCTGATCAACAAGTCCAACATCGGTCTTTCCGCGGAGGTCAGCCGGAATGAAGGCTGGTCCGCGCTTTCGATCACCTCCAATGACTACGGCATCCCGCTGGGCAGAGAGGAGCGCTTTACGTTTTCCGAGCAGGGAGACGGGGAGTTGAGGACCGGCACGATCGGCTATTTCGGCCTCGATCGAAATGAGATCCCGGCAGCCAATGCGGAGTTCTCACTTGACGGCAAGACGCGCACTTCGACGTCCAATCACTTCACGGTCGCGTCGATGTATGAGCTGCAGCTGCTGAAGACGCGCGGCGAGGACGATCCGCCCGTGACGGTCGGCGTCAAGGATGACAACGCGTCGCTGATCGACCGGACGCGCGAGCTGGTGGGCGGATACAACGCGTTCCTCGACAGCGTGAAGGGGTTCCGCAATGATCACTTCAAGGCCAACCGCGTCACAAACGAGGTGACCGGCATCGCGAAGCAGTATTATCCCGCGCTGAACTCGCTGGGGATCAATATCACGGAGGACGGTCACATTGATCTGGATGTCGAGGCTCTGACGCGGTCGGCATCGTCGAGTGACGTGCGCAACGATTTCCGGCCGATCAAGGAATTCGCCGGAGCGCTGCAGGAAAAGATGGATCAGATCGTCCTTGATCCGATGCACTATATCGAGCGGCCGGTGGTCGCCTACAAGAATCCGGGACACGGCTTCCCGAACCCGTACATTACGAGTGAGTACTCGGGGATGATGTTCAACGGTTACTGCTGAGACCTGCACGCGATAGGCGGTGCGGGTCTTTTTTTTATCCTCTCTTTCCGCTATAATCTTCTGTGATGAACTCCGAAATAAGACCGGCGCAAAAGGGAATACTCCTGTGTGTACTGATCTCAGGCGCTTTGGCGGCACTGATGTATGTGCTGCTTCTTTTGCGCTGCCGGATCGTGCCGTTCGGCGACAGCACCTGGGTCATGTTCGACTTAAAGCGCCAGTACGTGGATTTTTATTCCTATTACAAGCGGATCTTCGGAGGCGGGGAGGGCATCCTTTATTCGTTCGAGGCCGGTCTGGGCTCCGGAATGATCGGCTTTTTCATCTATTATCTGGCGAATCCCCTCTTTCTGCTGTTTCTGCCGTTTAGGACCGACCGGCTGCCGCTCGCGGTTTCATTTGCCGTCGGTGTGACGATCGTTCTTGCTGCCGTGATCATGGCGGCGTTTCTGTGGTGGTATCTGGGGAAAAGAAGCACGGCGGGCGGTCTTCGCAGAGGTGTGACGGCGATCACCGGCGCGATGGCGTGGTCGTTTTCCGGTTTTCTGATCGCGCACAGCATGAATATCATGTGGACGGATGTGGTGATCCTCGTGCCGCTCGTTATCTATCTGGTGGAAACAGCGTTTCTGGAGGGCAGCGGGAATGCGACGGAGCAGGACGCGCCAGCTCACGGAACACCGTATGGCAGGCGGCTCTGGTACACGATTACCATAACCCTGCTCCTGCTGTTCAACTATTACATTTCTTATCAGGTGCTTCTGTTTACGGCCTTGTGGACGCTGGTGCGCCTCTGGGAAAACAGAAGCCGGAAACCGCTTCGGACGATCCTTTCTG
>JAILFA010000053.1 GCA_024687125.1 Lachnospiraceae bacterium | reverse complement strand
GAATTGATGTGGTGGAACGGCGTTTTAATGTTGAAAGAAAGCATGGTTGTAATAATATCTTCCAGGATAAATGAACAAGGGGTAAAAAGTGGAATTACGGAAGATCAATATGCAAGATGCATACGCTCAGTGGGCATATACGACAGCTTTACCCGCGGATGAGAATGGTTTAACAAATCCATATACAGGTATTTCCTATGACGATTATATCCTAAATCCTGGATAAAGGAGACTCGAAACACACAATCGTACCTATAACAACAATCAGTATATAGCAGGAATTGCACAAAATCAAACTTTTCTTACACAAGATATTGACATTTGAATTGAGTCCGCATATAATAAAAGGAGACTCGAAACAAGGAGGTGATCTTGTGCCAAGAAAAGCATCTGGGGCTTTAAAGACAGGAATCACAAGGGAAAGACAGAAAAATGGTGACGTCTATATTTATGAGCGTAAAACGAAGTATGATCCAATTAGGAAGTACAGCGTTACCATTTCCAAGACTCTGATCGGAAAAATAGTTAAGAACACGGAGGAGATGGTCGAAACAAGACCCAAGCGACGCGTAATCGATCCAATGATCATAGAGGTGGATGCCACCCCGGAAATATCCAGAAGGCATGTTGGAATGCTCGACATCGTCAATCATGTTTCGGAAAAATCCGGTGTTTCCGCTGAGGTCAACAGAGCTGCCGGGAGCGACAAAGGAATAGTACGAAAAATCCTGACTCTGGTCTGGTATGATTTCGCAACAGATGGAGAAACCTGGCCAGGACTTGTTCCGTGGACCACGAAGTATGCTGGTCTTCTTCCTTACAGAGAGTCCCCGATATCGCAAGACATGTACCATGATCTTTTCGTGTATCTGGGGCGCAATGAAAGCATCAAGCAATCTGTGTTCAGGCACAGGGCTGAGATGATGGGTGATGGAGAGCTTTTAGCGCTGGATTCAACGACCATATTCACCGAGTCGGAGAATCTGAATGTAGGCAGAAGTGCACCACATAAAGACAAGCTCATAAAAAACGTATACAAGGTGGTTGAGATCTACTCCATAACTTCAAGGCAGCCGGTGGCCTATGCAAGGATCCCGGGAAATATATCAGATGGAACCACCGTAGAAAATGCGCTCAAACAGCTGGATGTACTTGAGTGTCCTAAGGTGGAGATTGTGGCGGACAGCGGTTATTCTGCTGAAAGCAACATGACAATGATGATAAGGAACGGATATCCGTTCATCATGCATGTGCCGACGGATACAAAATGGATACAGCCTCTGATCGAGGAACATAGAGATCGGCTTATGAATGGAGGGGAGATCATCCATTGTGATCCGAAGTTTTCGGGTATCACTGTTATGCAGATGCACGACTTTGCCTATGAGCGACAAAGAGCCAATAAAAAGAGCGGCCTTGAGAAGGGAGAGACAGAGGTACTATCCAGGCGAGTATATGTTCATATCTACTTCAGTTCGATGAAGAAAGCGGAGGAAGATATAAAGTTCAGGATGCAGTTCGATGCAGTAAAAACGGATATCCTGTCAGACGCTTATCTCAGCTCTGAAGACCAGAAATTTGCAGAGCAGTACATGAACATCAGCTACTGGGGAGAGCGGATAACAGGGGTAGAAGTCAACACAAAAGCATACAAAAAGAGATGTCGGTATCATGGGTTCGTGGTTCTCGTGGCACAGAAGGAAAAGGATACGAATACCGCATTGGAGAAATACCGCTCCCGCGAATACGTTGAGGAGGATTTCAAGAACAGTAAGAGCTACACAGGTGGAAACCATCCAAGGGTATGGGATGATGATACGCTTGACGGGCAGATGCTTGTTCAGTTTCTTGCACAAAGTATGCATGAAAGCTTTGCGACCATGCTCCGGAGTTTACGTGATTCATTGGCAATACCGAACGGGGATATAGAGCACGATACCAGCGATAAACTGAAGGAAGAAAAGCAGCTGAAGAACTGGATACGTAAAACCTCCATGCACAATATCTTATCGTGGTTTGATGCAATCGAAGAGACGAGGGTTTCTGGCAAAAAGGCATGGCGGACTGAGAGAACTAAAAGGGACAAACTGTTTGTAGAAAAACTGGGGATAAGAGCTAGGGGTTAGTCGAATTGGATTCGATTTGTTTCGAGTCCGCATTATCCGGGATTTAGGATATACCGCGCGGCGCAGTTGTCAAAATCCCTTATCTTTCACCCGTCATTGCGGATCGCTGACAGCGGAGAGAGCCGCATCGCTCTCCTCGACGGGAAGAAGCCGGAGATCATGCCAACCAGAACGGCGAATACAAGGCCCACGGCGGGAAGCCAGGGCGGGATATAGGAGATACTGCCGCTGACGCCCATCACCCCCGATTTACCGACCAGCGCATTGATGACAAAGGACAGGCCATAGCTGATGAGGATCCCGGTGACGCCGCCGAGGAAACCGATGAAGCCCGCTTCGATCAGAAACATCATCTGGATGTTCCGGATATCACAGCCCAGCACCTTCATGATCCCGATCTCCTTCGTCCTCTCATAGATGGACATGACCATGGTGTTTGTGATGCCTATGGCAGCAACCAGCAGGGATACTGCGCCGATGCCGCCGAGCACCGCCTCGATCAGACGCATCTGCTGTTGATTGGAGGCGATCCACTCGGAGTCATTGTAGGTGTTGTAGCCCAGATTCCGGATGGCCGAATCCACCTCCGACACATTGTTCATATCGTCACACATGGCGATCAGCTGACTGTAATACAGCTGTTTATAGGCCTTTCCCGCCTTGGTCGTCGGCTGTCCCGGGATCGGCCGGTTCTTGAATTCTCTCCTCAGCACCGGGATCAGGCGCTCAATATCGCAGTACACGCTCCAGCTGTAGGGATGGTAGTCCTCCGGACCGCCTGCCGCGACACCCGCCGTTTTGATGAGATGCTTCTTCGGAGGAGCCACCGGCTGTCCGTCTTCTTCTCCGGAGCCGCCCTGGGAGCCCCCCTGAGAACCGTAATAGGCTTCCGAATCCAGGATATAGAGAATGGAATCCTCCATCAGATCGATGTCCGGCAGCTCTCCGGTCTCCCAGTAGCTCTTTCCCGAGGCAGTGGAGAAGTATTCGAGCATCCCGTTGCCATAGAACAGCTCCAGCTCCTGCATCTGCTCCGTCGGGAGCGTCCCCTCTCCCACCTCGATATTCATATCCCTGAGATACTCGAGCGTCGTCCCCTGCACATCCATCCAGGCACTGTAGGCACCGTATTTTGCGATCACACTCACATTGAGGATGGGGGCGACATAGCGGACATGCTCCATCCGACTGATCTCGTCGATCAGAGCGTCGTCCAGGCGTTTTCTGTCCCTCTCATTCGCGGCACTGGTATCCCCCTCCCGCACCGTAATGGCGGTGAGACTCGCATAGCTCTGGATATCCTCCATCGTGGATTTGGAAAGTCCCAGTCCAAGGGAGATCATCACCACGATGGACGCCACGCCGATGGTCACACCCATGACCGTCAGCACTGTCCGCGCTTTCCTCTTCCAAAGATTCAGGACACTGAAGGAGAGCATATCCAGGAAGCTCATGACTCCTCCGATTCCTCCTGCCCGCTCTTCTCTGAAGGCGTATAGACCGTGCAGCCGGAGGTCTCCTCCGCGCGCCCTGCGGCTTCATCCGTGGCTGTTCGGTCCTCCTCCGAGGCATCCCGGCGTGCTTCCCTCTGCTCCCTGCCGTCATCTACGGCCTCGGAGAGGGCTTCCCCTTCTCCGCCGGGAGCCGTCCGCTCACGGGCTTCCATATCCTT
>JAILFA010000026.1 GCA_024687125.1 Lachnospiraceae bacterium | reverse complement strand
ATCATCCATATCTATATCTTCAGCAGAATCTGAAAGACTCAGATCCCTGGCGACTAAATCAAATACCCTATAATTTCGAACATTAAAGTTATTATCCCTGAAATCCTTAATAATCCTGCAGTTTTCCACATAGGTTTCCAGATTAGCAATTCTTCTAAGCGGAAGTCCAAAATACGTGAAAATATTTCCGTGGCCTCCGTTTCTATTCAATATTGGAAACACCGTTGGCCTTAATGTGTGAAGTGTTACGGATGCAGCAGCGGAACGCATACCACGAAAAGCAGACGTTAAAACCTCAGCACATCGATCAAATGCTTTTTCATCATCCTGCATTTGTGATATCTCTACGCACATCTTGATGAATTTCCGGGAAGATTCTTCATCTGCTTTACCAAGAAACGATCTGAAGCCCACTCCAAACATTCCTATACTGGGTTGTTTATCATTCTCATTGTCATAAAAAGAATTCTGTGCCTTATTGTATATCGATTCAAAAACACTCAGCAATCTGTCCTTTTCTGTCTGTGGAAGATGGCTCTCCTGAATATCTCTCTTTTTCTTATCAAACCCATATCGCCAGGTTCCAGCGCATGAAAAGAAAACCAGATTCAAGTCCTTATAATCTATTTGAGAATAATCGTTCAGACATGAATAAGAACGAATGATCTCTCTCATAAACTCATAACAGCCATCATGTTTGTCGGGATCAATTTCCTCACTATGCTGAAGTGCCTGAACAATATCAAGGTATTCCTTCACTTCAGCCGGAACTCTGACAGGACTCTGAGGTGTTCCGAACCCATGTTTTTCCATTTCAGATCTGCCATATAATGATCCTTGCAGTTCCTCGATCATTTCAAGCTCCATATACCGACCATAAGAGCCGTCAAACTCTCCGGACAGATCATATTTACTATCATCAATATCAGGAGCAGTAATATCAACCTTATTAGCCTTGCACTTAAATTTCACTGCTGCAATATCGCCTGAAACATATATATACACAATATCACCCGCAGCTACATTCGTGCTCTGTCGCCAGTCTATTGTCCCAAGCTCCCGAAAAGCCGTCATAATATCATATTTCTTGGGGTTACACGACACAAACCATTCTGTCATTTTGACATCCTTTCCTTTTTTCTGTTCTGCTATCTTTGATAGTGTCTACTCTTTGTTATGAGTACATTTTATTAAGTTCTTCTATCTCATCCTTAAAACTCTCAACCACCTTCTTCGGGCTGACTATCTTCATCCACTTCCCAAAAGAGAATACCCATCCAAAGAACTGGTCGCTGATCGCAACGCTTACCGTAGTTACCGACCATCCCTCTTTCTTCGCCGGGCGGATAGTTATGTCCTTGCCGAAGCGGTCTATCATCACACCTACCAGACCATTATTGAATTCCAGCTTTACGTTGGTTTCCTCACCACCGACCATATTGAAGTTCTTGCGGGTATAAGAGGCAATGTCTAACTTATTGAAGAGTTCTCTGCCTTCTCGTCTGTCCCGTGAAACCTCGATATTCCGCATTTTGTCTACCCTGTAGTGCTTTATGATATCTTCTTCCGGATCGTATGCCACGAGATAATAGTTTTCGTTATCCCACATAAGCGCCCAGGGGCTTACCTCATATATCTTGTCCTTTCTCCGCTCCAGCTTCTTCTCAATATTCCACTTGAAGTATTCGAAGCGGATCTTTTTATTCTGTGATATCGCAGAGTGGATATAATCTATGATGTAATACACGCTCTCATTCATGGACTTTATCCGACCCTGAACCACCACCTGTCTTTTTAGCTGCTCCGCCTCATAATCACTTGCAAGGCTTGTGATCTTTTTTATCAGTTCGTTGGATTTTTTCTCTGTTATGAATTTTGATGACTGTATGGCATCCACAAGAAGTTTCAGTTCTGCTAGATCGAACTGCTTCTTCCCGACATGATAGGTGTAATTCCGCCCTTCTTTATTTCCTATCACATCGATCCCGAGAACCCTGAGTGCCTCCATATCATCATAGAGGCTCTTCCTATTGGCCGTAACATCATATGCTTCCAAATACTTCTGGATTTCTGACAGCGTTATAGCATGGTCATCATCTGTCTTTTCCAGCATTATACGGCTAAGATAATATAATTTGAGCTTTTGATTTGACCCCTTAGGCATGATATAACCCTCCCTCGTCCGTAGTATCACTATTTTACTATATTTACGGGAGATTTACATCACTTCCGGGATCTGTCCGACACTTTTATATCCCCTCAATTCTCTACAGCTGCACCCATGGTAAATGAAAGGGCTTCATATGCCTCTTCTTCTGTATGACCGTGATGTTGGAGTCGGGTGGAATCGACCACCCAGAGTCGCGTAGAAATAGCCAAAATGGGTCGAAAAGAAATAGCCAATGCGACAACTCTACTCCTTTCTTTTTAAGATTGGGTCTTAGCTATCTTTATCGGATCCCCAGCTGATAATGCTATGGTTTCACACTGCTTTCCCCGGTAACTGTTACCCTTTATCATAAACACCGTTGCCACATCAAAGATCCGATCCAATGAACATAGTAAAGATGAATCTTCGCTGAAATACTCACCCCATTTATCCGGACCCTTGTTGCTTGTAAATATAAGCGTATTAGGTCCTTCCTTATTGTAGCGACGGTCAATGACATCAAAGAACATCCGGGTATTCTCTTTATCAAATACACACCTTCCAACCTCGTCTATAATGAGGCATGACGGCTTTACAAGGCCGTTGATGGTTGAACTTTCACGCCCATATTTCCTGGCGTCTGTGAATTTCTGATTGAGTTCAGTTGCCTTAAGAAAATAAGCCTTCATTCCTTTAAGACAGCATTCGCGCCCAAAAGCCATGGCCAGATGTGTCTTCCCAACCCCCTGTGGGCCTATAAATGCAAGGTTTTTATGCGCATAAAGTGCTGACAACGTAGGGAGGGTTTTAAGTGTATCTGACTGCTTCCCATGGATCAAGCTAAAATCAAAGTTCTCAAATGTCTTTGGCTCCTTCAGTGGCAACCGACTCAGCCTCAGCTGTGTATTTACGATGGTTTCCGTTTTCTTCTCCCTTAAATATGAGAAGACGATAGATACCGCCCGTATGTCATCGTCTGAAAGACTGTCATTTATTGCAAGCTGGGCCACTTCCTGCGCACAAATGTCAAGATTAAGGTATCTGGCATCCGCCTGTATCTTTTCGTATAGTGAATCACTCATCCTGCAGCCCTCCCTCGAAATTATATCTCTCGAAACCCGATTCATACTGGGGAGAGTCTATCTGCTGAACCTTTATCCTTACTGGCATGGAAGGATGTTCCTCAGGCTGCACGGTGGCATACTGATCTTTGCAGTAGCTGTCCCTACGGCTCCATGTAACATCATGCTTTGTTAGGATTCTGGTCATCCTTACGTCAAATATCGTAAGTTCATATCCGTCACGCATTACCCTGCATGTCTTTTCTGTGTACCAGTAAGGAACTCCAAAGCGACGGCCTTCATAGTTGACAAACCCGTCAAAAGATATCTTCCTCTCCGGACAAAGGTAATACGAGAGTTCTGCGGTCTTTTCGAGTTCACAAGCATTCTTCATGCAAAGGGATGCATGCTTATCATCCGGGATGCAGTCCACAGCTCTGTGATAGGATGCGTTCTGGTAATTACACCAGCCGTTAGCATCGTAGTTAAGGTCTGTAAGTTCGTGATAAAGGCGTCCAGGAAGGAAGTTATCCTTCACAAACCGTATAAGCCGTTCAACGGATCCTTTGGTGAAAGGGTGCCTGGGCTTGCAGAGCTTGGTTTCAAAGCAGAGGTTCCCCATGAACAGTTCATAGTCCTTCTGCCATACGGGATGCCCTTCGCCGTCACGCTTTACCACTACACTCTTCATGTTATCCGTAAGGATATATTTCGGGATACCCATGATCAGAAAAGCGTGGATCATGCCTATAAACAGGTTCTCCTGTCTGGCGTTGGGGAAGAATTCTATATATCTCTTCCCACAACAGTGGCATATCATGGCAAAACAAGCGATCCTGTACTTATCTCCGCTCTCGGTTTCAACTTCTACAAAGCCCCAGTCCATTTGGTAAGCTTCGCCGGGAGCTGTCTGATAACGTCTACCCCTGTTGCCCTGTGGGGCGACAATCTGACGCTTGGCGGGCACAATATCCTTATGGGCTGCGATATACTCCTTTATTACCGTTTGTCCGCCTGTATAACCGAGTTCCTTTAATCTGGCCAAACAGAGTGCTGAATTGGTGATACCCTGATTTAAGAAGTTATCTATGATCCCTGTAAAACCTGTTAGGACAGTAACTTCTGCCCTTCGTCCTGTCAGCTTGTGGGGTTTATCCACAAACCCGTCTTCCTTAATCCTGCGCAGCTTGGCCCTTGAGATATTGGTTCTGCGTCCGAGCTCTGCCAGGTTGATCTTATCCAGATCAAAACTGTCGCCAAGTTCGCTCTTCATTTCGTTGAGCGCTTGTGTTATTGTTTCTGTATGGTCATTCGTTTTTTCCTCCATACTTGTTATGAGCTGTTGCATTGGCTTACAACAGTTTCTATCATCAAGGAGGAAAAGACAATGACCTTTTCTTAAAAAATGGATGGTTCTTTTTATTCGATCGAATTTGGTTGTTTCTTTCCGACCCGATTTGGCTGATTTTATGCGACTACCAGTTGTTAATCTTACCCGACTCTAACACAATATTTTCTTCCATCCGCACTTTCTGTTAATGCCTGCACTACATCCACAACCGAAAAATTCCATTCTTCCTCATCTTCAACCCACGCCGTCCTGATCGGCTGGTCTTCAAATAACTGAACTTTATCATTTGCCATCTGCACGTTTCCCCCTTATCGGTACTTCGTCTTGTATTTGCCCATTTTCCTCAAGCAGCATAATATATGCCATCATTCTGACCAAATATTCCGGAGGGGCGCTTATTCCCTGTTCCCACTGCTGAAGAGTTCTTACTGGAATTCCAAATTTAGCGGAAAACTTACTTTGTGATAATCCCGTTTTCTTTCGTAATTCCTTTATTCTGGCTGCAATATCCATGTCATCGCCTCCCTACCATTTTTGTACTTTATTAAAGTATAGATTAACATGTATACGTTGTCAACGTATATCTTTCTTTTATTGGGTACAACACTATTCCCTCAATACAAAAAATGCAGGCAACCACAAGGATTACCTGCAATCTATTAACATCATCTGTACCGGATGAACGGGATAACACAAATGTATTACTCCATCTCTATCGTTCCGGGTGGTTTGCTGGTGAGGTCATAGAGAACGCGATTGACGCCCTTCACTTCGTTGATGATGCGGTTCATGCAGGTTTGCAGGACAGACCAGGGGATTTCGGCGGCCTCGGCGGTCATGAAGTCCGAGGTGAGGACGCCACGAAGGGCTACTGCGTAATCGTAGGTGCGGCCGTCGCCCATAACGCCGACGCTGCGCATGTTGGTGAGGGCGGCAAAGAACTGTCCGGCGCCGGTATCGATGCCGGCACGATCAAGTTCCTCACGGAAGATGTAGTCGGCTTCCTGCACGATGCGGACCTTCTCGGCAGTGACATCACCGACGATGCGGACGCCCAGTCCCGGTCCGGGGAAGGGCTGCCGATAGACCAGTTCCCGCGGGAGCCCCAGCTCCAGCCCGACTTTTCTTACCTCATCCTTGAAGAGTGAGCGCAGCGGTTCCACGATCTCCTTGAAATCGACATGCTCCGGCAGGCCGCCCACATTGTGGTGTGATTTAATAACTGCGCCGCCGCTGCCGGTGCCGCTCTCCACCACATCCGGGTAGATCGTTCCCTGCGCGAGGAAGTCGACCGTTCCGATCTTTTTTGCCTCCTCCTCGAAGACATTGATGAACTCCGCGCCGATGATCTTTCGCTTCATCTCCGGATCCGTAACACCTGCAAGTTTCAGGTAGAACCGCTCCGCGGCATCCACCCGCACAAAATTGAGTTCAAACTGTCCGTCCGAACCGAAGACTTTTTCTACTTCGTCTCCCTCGTTCTTCCGGAGCAGACCGTGATCGACAAACACACAGGTCAGCTGCTTCCCCACGGCCCGGGACAGAAGCGCCGCAGCCACGGAGGAATCCACTCCGCCGGAAAGGCCAAGGAGCACCCTGCCGTCTCCGATTCGCTCCTTCAGTTCTTTGATGGTGCGCTGGGCAAAGCCCGCCATCTCCCAGTCCCCGGCGCAGCCGCAGATCTTTTTGACAAAATTTGAAAGGATTTTCGTGCCCTCCGCCGTGTGAACCACTTCGGGGTGAAACTGCACGGCGTAGAGTCCCTTCTCCGGGTTTTCCATCGCCGCCACGGGACAGTCTGCCGTGTGTGCCGTAACCGTAAAGCCGGCAGGTGCGGCAGCAATGTAATCCGTGTGACTCATCCAGCAGGCGCTTTTTTCTGCAACGCCGACCATGAGCGTCATCTCTTTGCCTTGCCCTGACGACGCATCCGAGACTGTCGAATCCGCGGGTCCATCGGTGCCCACAAGCAGCTCCGCGTGTCCGTATTCGGAAACGGGTGCGGTCTTCACCACCCCGCCGCAGCGATAAGCCATAAGCTGCGCACCGTAACAGATCCCAAGGATCGGGATCTTCGTATCAAAAAGCTTCTCTTCATAGGTCGGTGTCTCCGGAAGAAACACGCTGGCCGGACCGCCGGTCAGGATGATGCCCTTAGGCTGCATCTCCCGCAGAGCGGAGAGGGCTATCGTGTAGGGATGAATCTCGCAGTACACACCCAGTTCCCGCACCCGGCGGGCGATCAACTGCTTGTACTGTCCCCCAAAGTCAAGTACGATGATTTTTTCCATCAGACCAGCCTCCGAATCGTGATGATGGTTTTATAGTTCACATTTCCGTATTTGATCCCCGTCTTCTGTGTGGAAGCATGCACAATCCTGCCGTCCCCCAGATAGATGGCCACGTGTCCGGCGTAGCAGATGATATCACCTGCACGGGCGTTTTCAAAGGAAACCTCCTTCCCGGCCCGCTGCTGGCTCCAGGAGGTGCGCGGAATGGAAATTCCGAAAGCCTTGTACACGGACATCGTGAAGCCGGAGCAGTCACATCCGTTGGTGAGAGAGGTACCTCCCGGCACATAGGGATTTCCGACAAACTGGCAGGCATAGGCTGCAATATTCGCACCTGTCGCCGAGCCCGGGGCGGAATACTGCTTCTCCTTTTCCCCGTCCGAAGAGGAGCCCCCTGACTGAGAGGAATCCCCGCTGTCTTCGGCGGAATCTTCATCCCCTGACGCCTCTTCCCGCGCGGCCTTTTCCGCTTTGGCTTTTTCCGCTTCCTCGCGTTTCTTTGCCGCCTGCGCTTCCTTTTTGACCTTTTCCTCCTCCGCAGTTTTCTGTTGAATCTGCGAAGCCAGCTGGTTGATGGTCGAGGCCTGCTGTTTGATCTTCAGCTGATATGCCGCAGCATCCTGTTTGGCATGCACCAGCATCACGTCGTAATTCTCCGCCTCCTTCTTGAGCTCCTCCAGGATCGCTTCCATGTCCGCCTGGCTCTGTTCCAGTTCAAAATGATCCGCTTCCAGCTCGGACTTTTCTTCCTCCAGCTGTTCTCCCAGCGCCTCCGCCTCGTTTTTGGTCTGGATAAAGGCATCCAGCTCCCGTCGATCGTAATCGTAGAGCTCCCGCACATAGGTCGCCCGGTTCAGAAATTCGGAAATGCTCTCCGACTGCAACAAAAGGACGACCATATCCTGGTCGCCCCTTTCATACATAAACCGCGCACGCGACTTCATGGCCGCGTACTGCTCTTCCTCCTGATGCTTTGCCTCGTTATAAGCCGCCAGCGTGTCCGAGATCTGCACTTCCGTCTCCGTGATCTCCTCCTCGATCATTGTGATCGTCGCCAGAAGGCTCACCAGATCATCATTCAGGTCACTGATCGCTTCCCCGACCATCTCCCGCTCGCCGGTGATCTGGCGGATGCTGTCATTAGCGGCCGACAGACCGCTCTGTGCAGCGTCCTTTTCTTTTTCCGCATTCTTCTTTTCCTTTTCCAGCCTCTGTGCCTCCTCATGCAGCTTTTTCTGCTGCTCCAGGAGTTCCTCAGAGGTCTGTGCCGCATAAACCGAGGGCGCAGCGGTCACTGCGCAGAGGAAAACAATCAGCAGACATGTCAGGAGACGCTTCAACTGATGCTCCCCACCGTGCGCGGAAACGCCTCCACGTCACGGATGTTTGACATGCCGGTGAGATACATGATCAGGCGTTCAAAACCAAGGCCGAAGCCCGCATGCCGCACGCTTCCGTAACGGCGCAGATCCAGATAGAAACGATACTGTTCCTTATCCATCCCAAGCTCATCCATGCGTGCCTCAAGAATGCCCAGATCGTCTTCTCTCTGGCTGCCGCCGATGATCTCTCCGATCCCGGGAACCAGGCAATCCGCCGCGGCGACCGTTTTGCCGTCCGGATTGAGTTTCATATAGAAGGCCTTGATCTCCCGCGGATAATCTGTGACGAAGACAGGCTTCTTAAAGACCTCCTCCGTCAGGTACCGTTCATGCTCGGTCTGGAGATCCGTGCCCCAGTCCACCTTGTAGCTGAAGCGTTCATTCTGCTTCTGCAAAAGCTCTACCGCCTCCGTGTAGGTGATCCTGCCGAAATCATTCTCCGCAACATTGTGCAAGCGCTCCAGCAGTCCTTTGTCTACAAAGCCGTTGAAAAACGCGAGTTCATCCGGTGCATGCTCCAGCACGTAGCGAATCACGTATTTCAGCATCTCCTCCGCCACCAGACAGTCATCCTCCAGATCCGCGAAGCACATCTCGGGCTCGATCATCCAGAATTCCGCCGCATGCCGGGCCGTGTTGGAATTCTCCGCGCGGAAGGTCGGTCCGAAGGTGTAAACATTGCGGAAAGCAAAGGCAAAGTTTTCCACATCCAACTGTCCGCTCACGGTGAGGTTGACCGCCTTGCCGAAAAAGTCTTTGCTGTAATCCACCGCGCCATCCTCCGTCCGCGGCAGATTCTCCATGTCGAGCGTCGTCACCTGGAACATCTCTCCGGCGCCCTCCGCGTCACTGGCCGTGATAATCGGCGTGTGCACGTAGACAAAGCCGCGCTCCTGGAAAAAGCGGTGAATGGCATAGGCCGCGATCGAACGGATGCGGAACACCGCCTGGAAGGTGTTGGTTCTGGGACGCAGATGCGGCATAGTCCTCAGAAACTCCATGGTGTGCCGCTTGTTCTGGATCGGATAATCCGCTGTGGAGGCGCCCTCCACTTCAATCGCAGTAGCCTGCAGCTCCAGCGGCTGCTTTGCCTGCGGCGTGAGCACAACCGTTCCTGTGACCAGGAGAGCGGCGCCCACGTTGGTCCTGCTGATTTCGGCAAAGTTGACCAGCTTGTCGGTATACACAACCTGCAGCGGCGTGAAGGCGGAGCCATCATTTAAGGTGATAAAGCCAAGCGCCTTGGAATCCCTGATGCTGCGCACCCAGCCGCCAATCTGAACTTCTTTCCCGTCAAACGCTTCTTTTTTCTCAAACAGTTCTCTGATCTGTATCAGTTCCATTGCTCTCATTCCCCCTCACTGACTTTGTTGTGATCAAACAGGTAATCCACCACCTTATCGAACAGAACCTGCTCCTTGATTTCCTCGAAATCGGCGTTCTGCAGGTATTCCTCGATGGTGGCGTAGCCGCTTGATGCCAGATTTTCTTCCATCCGTGCCTTAGCTTCCTCGTCAGTCACGGTGATATTCTGTTCTCTGGCAATGGCGGACGCCATCAGATAGCTGTTCGCACTCTCGATGGCATTGCTCTCAATAAAGCTTTCCTCATCCCCGGTATAGTTTTCACCGGACATCACCACTTTAAGCAGATCCGTCACCGTCACGGTCTGACCGTACGCACTGGAGTAGGCGTTGGCCAGGATTCCCATCTGCTCCTGGTAGTTTTCCTTCATCCGTTCCAACAGTCCTGTCGGGGGATTCTTAAACACAGAAGCGGACTCTACCTTATCCAGAATCGCCGACTCCACCTGCGAACGGTATTGCCTTTCCAGACGATCGGCATACTGTTTCTTCAGGTAGTCGACATAACCCTCCACGTTGGAGATTCCGCTCACGCCGGCCTTCGCGGCCGCCTCGTCCGTCGGTCCCGTGAGGCCGTTTAGTTTCACTTCAAAAACGACGTCCGCGCCCGCCAGCTCTGCAGTCCCGTAATTCTCCGGAAACGTCAGCGGTATATCCCGCTCCTCGCCGACAGCCATTCCGATCACTCCGTCCTCAAAACCGGGGATAAAGGTGCCGGATCCCAGCGTCAGCGCGTATCCCTGCGCTGTGCCGCCAGCAAAATATTCTCCCGTGTCCACGCGGCGTCCGGCGTAATCGATATTCGCGACATCCCCAAGTCTTGCCGCGCGATCCGTCACCTCGGCGCTGTCAAGAGACATCAGCTGACCGACAACATACTGCGCCTCTTCCTTCGCATCCGCTTCCGGCTTGGCCAGATCGATGTTCAACCCCGTGTATTCTCCCAGCTGAACGTACTGGGAAGGATTGATATCCTTCAGATAGGTGTCCCCCCCGCCGGGCAAGCCGCTGCATCCCGCGAGGACCGTCACGGCGGCAAGCACCGCAGCGACGGCTGTCTGTCTGTTTTTCATATCTTTCTCCTCTCTTCCTCTGACTGAAAAAAACAATCTTTGATGCTATTATATCACGAAAGAAACGCCAAACGCAAATCCCTGGCAAGCTGCTCGGCACGCAGATGCGCGCCGTGGCTGGTCATATGATACGCTGTGTTGTAGAACAGATCCGGCGGATAGTAATAATCGGCAAAATCCGAGATGAACGGGCAGTCGATTCCTTCCCTGAGGCGCTCCACCGCAGCGGCAAACCGCTCCGGCTCCGGCGCCTGGCCGTCGTCCATCACCGGGTAGGCCGCCACACACAGCTTTGCACCTGCTTTTCCGCAGAGCGCATTGAGGCGGTTGATCCCGGCAATCCCCGTCTCATCCACCCCGAAGACGCCCGTGTGTTGAGCGCCGGTCATTTCGTAGGTGCCGTCCGGCCGATCGAAGGCCACATCCCCGTATTCGTTGAAAGCGCTCCTGCGGTAGCTGTCCTGTGTGCTCTGATTCCCCTTTCCGGAGAGGAAGAGTCCGGTGCATTTCACGGCATATCCTGGCAGTGTCTTCCACATGGACAGCCGGTCTGCGGGCGGAATGACCGGCCACAGATCAAAGTGATTCTCGATGGTAATCCAGGCAAGCTCCGCATCCCCGACGGCTGCCGCTCCCTTTGTGTAACCGGTGTGACAGACCACCACAATGTCGCCCTCCCCGATCTCCCCGTAGGCCATTCTTTCATGGAAAGCACTGCCCAGTCCCCCGTGGAGTCCCAAATTCACCACCGGCATGTCAAGACGCTCCTCCAGCACGGCGCTGTCCATTCCGTAGGCGAGGTTGGAGTCGCCGACCAGGATGATTTTGGGACCGTCAAGACTCCTGAGCCGTTCCATCTTATCAAGAATCGCCGCATTGTAGCCCATGGAATACTGCGGTGCGATCACGAAAAAAAGCAGTGATGCCAGCAGAGAGCACACAACGGTCACGGTCAGAAGATAGATGCCGCATTTTTTCAGAAACGCTTTCATCGGTCAAAAGTCCCTCTCATCTCAGAAGGCAAAATACAGGAACTGCGTGGTGGGCCTGTCGGGCAGCAGCCACCAGAAAAGAAGCAGAAACGCCACCGTCCCCCCCAGACGAAGTGCGGGAGGTCTTCTCTCCAGCCACTCGAAAAAGTCTTCCTTAAGCGACAGCAGATCCACTCCGATCAGCAGGATGCAGGAGAGAATCAGCGCCGTTTTATCATGAAACACAGAAACCCCCTCCTTCAGATAGGCTGCGGGGCTCAAAATCCCATCCAGGCCGTGTGTAAAGAACATACAGGCATCCGACAGGGTTTTCGCGCGGAAAAAGACCCAGGCCGAGGTGACAAGGAGGAACACAATGATGGTGCGGATCATGCGCATGAAACGTCTGAGGAAAGGTCCTGCCGCCAACCGGTGCAGCGCTTCCAGATGTCTTTCGGCGATCTGCAACAGAGCATGAAGGATCCCCCACACCAGAAAGGTCACACCCGAACCGTGCCAGAGGCCGCTTAAGAAAAACGTGACAAAAAGGTTTACGTCCCTCCTGCACACCCCCTTCCGGTTTCCTCCCATCGGAATGTAGACATAATCACGAAACCAGGTAGAAAGGGAGATATGCCATCGTGACCAGAAATCACGAACAGAATCGGCGAAGTAGGGCTGGCGGAAGTTTTCCTCCAGCCGGATGCCGAACAGAGCGGCAACCCCGAGGGCCATATCGGAGTAAGCTGAGAAATCGCAGTAAATCTCCAGCGAAAACATGAGGGCAGCCAGAAGAAGCGCTGCGCCGCGGTAGCGGGAGGGATCGGAAAAGACGATATTTGCGTTGTATGCGAGCACATCCGCCAGTACGAGCTTTTTGAAGAGTCCCCAGAAGATCCGTCTGATGCCGATGGCAGCCATCGGGCAGGAAAATGCGGGAAGATCGGTAAGCTGCGGCAGAAGGCGATCGCCGCGCGCGATGGGGCCGGCCAGAAGCTGTGGAAAAAAGGACAGAAACAGCATGTGCTCGCGAAGCGTCCCTGCCGGCTTCACCTTCCCGCGCCTGACATCGATCAGATACCCCACCGCCTGGAAGGAGTAAAAGGACAGTCCCACAGGAACCGGAATACCGGTATTAAAAAAGCCAAGAGCCTTGTAAACGGCCAGCGGTGCCAGAATGAGTACAACCGAAAGAGCAAGAATTCCTCCGCTTTTCTCCCGTTTTCGCTCTGCCAGCACATGACCGGCGAACCGGGACACCATCGTCACGAAGATGAGCAAAAGCAGATAGGGAGGGCCAGCAAAAGCGTAGAACACATAACCGGCCACAAGCAGAATCCACGGGCGGCATCTGTCGGGAAGTCCCCAGTACAGTGCAAAGACAACAGGAAGAAAAACCGCAAAGGAAAGGGACTGAAACAGCATTTCTACACCGTCACAAACGGTTCGCGCTCGATGGCGGTCACGACTTCCAGTTCCGGCATCTGCCGCATGAAGACATCCTTCATGTAGGGAACAAAGATCTTTTCCAGCCCGTAGTGTCCGGCGTCGATGATCGCCAGTCCCTGTGCAACCGCGTCAATTCCCGCATGATGGTCAATATCTCCGGTGATCAGGACGTCCGCGCCGCACCGGATCGCCGTGTCAATGACGCTTTTTCCGGAACCGGGACAGACCGCCGCCATTCTCACTCTGCTGTTTTGTCCGCCGTACATGCGCACGGCATCGATATGAAAGACCCCTTTGACATATTCCGCGCATTCCAACAGTGTCATTTCCCGGGGAAGCCGTCCCACGCGTCCGATGCCCTCCTTGGAAAGGTCATCCTCCCAGGTGACATCC
>JAILFA010000035.1 GCA_024687125.1 Lachnospiraceae bacterium | reverse complement strand
GTCAATGCCGTACTTAACCACTACATGCACCGTGCTTTTGCGGATGATATAAAGTGCGACTGGGAAATAGATCTTGCCGAGGATGTGAATATATCTGTTATCGATATGTGCAGTGTAGTCGGGAACATTCTTGAAAATGCGATCCTTGCCTGCGAAGAGGTGCCTCAAACCGAGAGGTTTATAGATTTTTTACTTCGCACGGAGGAAGGCGGTCAGATAAGCATTACCACCACCAACTCTTTTTCCGGTAATGTCCGAATGAAGGATGGCGAATACAGATCAACGAGACGCAACGGCAGCGGAATCGGACTAAAGTCCATTGCATCCACTGCGGAGAGGTACGGAGGCATTGCACGATTCTCCCATGAAGGGAATGAGTTTTATACAGATGTGATGTTCGGGTGAGAAAGAATCACTCTCTAGGCATATGTCAGATTGGATCCTCGAATATAAAATTCTTAATTCTTTCGCGATTTTATTCTGGATATGTTTTTCCAATTATATTAGTTTACTCTTTTTAGGGATACTCTTCTGAATCGCATATAACCTGTCATTATATTCTTTTCTGCGTCATTGAAGCCTTCCAGTGCTAAAACCATTGGCAAATTTCTTCGAAACCAAAACACTGAAATATAAACTATCGCCTCTTCGTGTTTTTCTTTCGCCATAATGTAAGGTTATCGTTTTTTGTGTTGGATAAGAGGACAGCCACATATAATAGCGTATGTTATTGTATTTTTGATTTATCCATACTTCCTCAAATCGATTTTTGAAGGAGGTTAACCATGGATGGTCAAGCGTTGTTACGAGAAATTAAAAGTGCTACAATATCTCCCGAGGACGCCGCTGAAATAATTGAAATGATTAATAGGCGGAGAATTATTAGTATAGTTACAGAATGCCATGCGAATGCGATTCTGCAGCGAAAAGACGGGAGGTGGTATACCTCAATAGGACGGGGGAAAAAGTTAATATCAAGATCAGGTGAGAGCCGTGAGGATTTCTTGATACGGATTTACGAAACGTGCTATGCGCAGCAGGAAGCATCACCAACTATTGACAGCATCTGGCCGGAGTTTTTTGAGTGGTACAAAGCTGGACGGGCAGATGACACTTGGTTTGATGTCCTGAAGAGTTATGAGACATCGATTAAAGGGTCCAAGATCGCTTCGATGCCGCTCAAAGACATAACAAATGCTGACGTTTATGACTTTTTTGATGATTTGACGGCGAAGAGTGTAGGACAGCACGGAGCAAAATATTATGGGAAACGCCGTACAGCCCTAAACGCGGTCTTTCGATACGCGAGTAGGAAGCGCTTGATGCTATACACGCCTGATAGCGCAGATTTTTCCGATTACGCAACACGCTTCAAGCAACGCAAACCGCCGGAAACATGGAGCCTCTCGGAGTATAACACCCTGCTGGGCTCGATTGATGAGACTGACGCATATGAACGTTGTTTTTACCTTCAGACCCTGCTTGGTTGTCGGTCAGGCGAAATGTTGACGTTAAAGTTTTCCGACGTGTCACATGACTACCTTGATCGTCCTGTCATACGTATCCAGTCGCATCGGGGACGAAAGTTTGAAATTGATCCAAACGGAAAAATCCGGAAAAGCTACGAGGATATCGATGGGACGAAAGGGCGACGTTCATGCGGCATTCATGATGTACCCTTGAGTGATGAGGCGTTGCGCGTCATTGATCTATGCAGGAAGCTCTCGACAAGTGATTATCTTTTTGAGAGGCCTGATAAGCCCGGTGAGCCTTTGCATATCGATACTTATAACACAAACATTTAAGAAAGCTGTGTACACGCGCAGGAGTGCGTTATATCAGCAATTATGGAGCACGACGTCTGTTTGTTAGTCGTATTGTTTCAAGCAATAATCACCAGGCACTTAAACGGGTCATGGGCTGGAGTTACGACAATACTCAGAGTTATGCAACAGTGATAGACGATGGGATGTATGACACTGTGACAGCCCTCGCAGCGCGTAAAAGGAATATTGCACCTGGTTGCACCTGATTTTTCTTCAAAAATGAAAACACCGCAATCCCAGTAAATACATAGGATTGCGGCACTTCTTTGGTACTGCGGAAGATGGGACTTGAACCCACACGACGTATCCGTCACAAGAACCTTAATCTTGCTCGTCTGCCAGTTCCGACACTTCCGCTGACCTTATCGGACCGATACCGGAGCACCGGCCCGAGTGCAGGAAAAGGGACTTGAACCCTCATGAAATTGCTTTCACACGGACCTGAACCGTGCGCGTCTGCCAATTCCGCCATTCCTGCTCGCAAAGCAATATTCTAAAGGGCTTTTCGGAAAATGTCAAGGAGTTTTCGGTTGCAAAGATCATTTTCCTGAAGATAATTTGCCGGGACGGAGGCAGAGGCATCGCATTCGCCGCAGATATCGGCGCCGAGGAGCGGCACGCGGGCGATGAAAAAGCGGACGATCGCATACAGGGTGTCAGCGGTCATTGTCCCCTGATCCCAGTCGGTATAGACGTCGGCGGGGGAGAGCACATCTTTGTCGATCGAGAGATAAAATGGCAGCGGAGAGTGCCTGAGTATTTCCTCAAGGAGGAGGTACAGCGGAGACTGTGCATCCTGCCCTGCGCCGGTGGAGAAAGAGGTATCCGGGAGATCTGCAGCGGCGGGCAGGGCAGCAGGGGGATCGGGCACCAGCAGAAGCTGCCTGTCGGAGAATTCCCGGCACAGAACACCTTCGAGGCTGCTGTCCGGTATCCATTCGCCCGGATCATCGGCGAGGGCTTCCCGGGCGAGCCGTTCATCGACGCCCAGAAACCAGACTTCGCGCAGATGTGGGTTCTCCAGGAGCGCAGCGCGTACCCAGCCGCCGCAGGAGAGGAGACCGCCAAAGGCGGGCAGCTGCATATCGGGATGGTGATCCAGAAGGACGAGAGTGAAATCCTCCGTGAGGCGGCCTGTCAGGAGCTTTGCCATATAATGATAATTGCCGGAGTCGATAAAGGCGAGCATCGGCCGTTCGGCAGGAAAGCCCGCGATCTGCTCCGTCAGGACGGCAGCGGCTTCCTCAGACAGATAGCCGCGGGTACCGGATAGGTGCGTGAAGTCATAAAAACAGGAGCCTGCGGCCTGATCCGCGGGCTCCCGCCAGAAATCCTGTTCTGTATAGATCCCGGTAAAAGAGAAGATCCGATGGTCCATCAGAGGCCTGCCAGCACACGGATCGCGTCCTCGGCGATCACCGGCTGCGCGGTCTCCGTGATATGAAGCTCCTCCGGGGAGTTGATGTACATCGCCTCAGCGTATTCCATGCAGGTGCGGCGGAAGTCGAAGACATCCGAATCCCTGCCGGTGCGAAGTCCGATCGTCAGGTAGTAGGTGTCCTCTTCGCGGTAGAGCCGGGAATCCTCAATGGGGAGGTGGGAGAGTGCCGCAGCGAGCCGGATGCAGGTGTGTATATCGGGGACAGCCACAAGATATCTCGCATAGTCCACGGCGGGGCGGGAGATGATCTCCGGGTGCTCCGGAAGCTCCGGCGTGCCGCCGGTCATCACGACCGCAAGCTCGCGCATGACGGAATTCATGATCTCGCCGAGAACACGGCTCTTGTCGGGTCCGACACTGTTTTTGATCTCGTCGATCCTGGCCTGGGTGACCTCGCGGAGGATGCCCTGTGCGGCTCCCCGGATCCGGTCGCCGGCGGACTGGATATCCTCATTGGACATTTTCATGATAAAGACACGCAGACTGCCGTCATTCATCATGTTCTTGGACATCATGAGAATGTCATTCTGCGGGTCGAAGCCGAGCTGGGCGCCGATCTCTTTATTCAACTGACTCATGAAGGCTGAGCTGCGGACATCACCGGCGCCGATCCCCTCGGGGGTCAGCCCCAGTTCCTTGAGTTCGGATGCGGCTATGCTGCATTCCACAGCGGCTTCATTCATTTTAACGATGATCATGGCGGCCTCCTTTCGGGCCCTGCATGAACAGGCCGTACCTGTCTTTGCAGTTCTATTGTACCACGGTCCTGCACGTTTGCAAAGAGATCTTGCGCAGCGCAGACGAAAATTCATACTCTTTTTATATTCATCGGCTCGCCGGCGCCGTTTCTTGACAGTTTTTTGGCAAAGGAATAAACTTATATGGTTATGGCATCAAATATGATCTCATATTATGAGAATTATACGCCGGTAGGTGATGTTCTGGTCATGGCATTCTGTATGGTGTTCATGATCCTGATTCAGGTCGCCTATATCAACCGCACCAGGAACTTTCTGATCCTCAAGTATGTGATCTTTGTGCTCTTCATTGCCGCACTAAGTGATATCCTGTACCATATTCTGATGAATCAGATCGGCGAAGTGCCGGATATCCTGATCTACCTGACCCGCGGGATCTTTTATCTGGGACTGTTCGCCAATCTGTGGCTGTATGTGATGTATGTCCGTGAACCGCTCCGTCTGGAGCCCAGGATCAACCGGCTGTATTTTGTGCTGGCTTCGATCCTGATCCTGTCTGTCCTGTTCTATGAGATCTTCGGGACGATCACCCGGGTCGGGTTTTACATCGATGAGCAGGGGACGCCGCATACCGGTTTTCAGTATTTCCCGATCGCGTATTTCCTGTTCCTGATCCTGGTGATGTTCATCATCATTCATTACCGCAACAGGATCTTCCGGCCGATCATCATTGGTATCATCGCCACCTCCGGTGTGTCCGTGCTGGTCATCTTCATACAGCAGATCCACGGTCAGTCGAGCTTTACGGCTGCTACGTTTCTGTTTCCGGTATACGCGCTTCTTTATCTGGTGCATGCCAATCCCTATGACCTCAAGGTCGGATCGGTCAATGAGAGCGCTTTTGAGGAACTGATCCGCAGCAGCTATGAGCATAAGTCGGAGCTGCTCCTCATGAGCCTGTATCTCAAGGATTTTGACGGCAACGGGCGCAAGTATCCGCCGGAGATCCAGGAGGCCGTCCGATCCCTTTCCACCAGGATCTTCAAACAGGCCGCGCTGTTCCAGATCTCCGGAGGGCATATGATCCTCGTGGCGGACACCGGGAAAAATCCGGATTACAATGAGAAATCGCAGCGCATGCTTGACGCCTTCGCGAAGGCCTATGACAAATACAGGGTGGATTACAAGATCGTCTTTACCAAGACCTTTAACCGGATCAGCGCCGAAAACGATTATATCGGCTTTATCCGGTATATTCAGGACCAGATGTCGGAGAACATGTTCTGGCCGGCCAGGGATGAGGATGTCAAGGCATTCCTCGAGCAGAAATATATCCTGCGGGAACTCGCCGATATTCAGAATAAACAGGATCTGAACGATCCGAGGGTGGAAGTCTACTGCCAGCCGGTGTATAATATCTCCACAGGGACGTATGACACGGCGGAGGCTCTGATGCGTCTGCGCCTGCAGGAGTCCGGGATGATCTTTCCGGAGCGGTTTATCCCGATCGCCGAGAAGAACCGCTTTATCCATACGCTGACAAAGATCATCCTGCACAAGACGTGTGAGGCGGTCAGGGAACTGGTATCCGAGGGCTACCGCGTCAAGAGGATCTCGGTGAACTTTTCGGTGTTCGACATCCGTGAAAAGGACTTCTGCAAAACCGTCGAAAAGATCATCGGCGATACGGGGATCTCCTTTGACAAGATCGCGGTCGAGATCACGGAATCCCAGAATGCCGAGGACTTCGCGATCCTCAAGGAAAAGATCGACGAGCTCAAGGATACTGGCATCAAGTTCTATCTGGATGACTTCGGGACAGGCTACTCCAATTTCGAGCGGATCATGGAGCTGCCCTTTGATATCATCAAGTTCGACCGTTCCATGGTCGTCGCATCCGGAACGGAGGACAAGATCCGCGAGATGGTGTCGCACCTCGCGAGGATGTTTGCGGATATGGACTACGCGGTCCTCTATGAGGGCGTGGAAAGTGACAGCGATGAGAAACGCTGCAGTGAGATGAGTGCCAAGTATCTGCAGGGCTACAGATATTCCAGACCGATACCGATCGAGCGGCTCAGAGAGTTTTTTGTGAAAAAGGACTGAGCACCACGGATTCAGGCAGGAGGTAACAGGTGGACGAACAAAAGGCAGCAGCAGAGATCAAAGAAGGTTCCGGGCTTCAATCCCCGGAGAGCATACAACTCCTGGAAAAGCTGGTAAAGAACACAACCAAACAGGTGCGGTATGCGCGTATCGCAGCATTTTTTACCATGGGCATGTTCGTGGCGATCGTGGTGCTGCTCTACATGGTGATCCCGCCGACGCTTTCCACCCTGCAGGACACGCGCGACACGCTGAATTCCGCGGCGGGCTCCCTCAAGGATATCGATCAGATGACTGCCTCGATCACCAGGACGAGTGAGGAGATCAATACGCTGGTCGTGCAGAATTCCACGAAGCTCACGAATTCCGTGCAGAAGATCAGCGAGATCGATTTTGACGGGATCAACAAGGCGATCACGGACCTGCAGACGGCAGTAGACCCGCTGGCGGAGGCCATGCGGAATCTGGCGGCGATCTTCGGCCGCTGAGGCAGCTGTAAACCGATAGAGTACACGGACAGAGCGTTCGTGCAGACTATAGGAGTGATGATATGAATCAGGATGAACAGAGTACGGCAAATGTAACAGAAGGACAGAACCCGGAACCCGTGCAGGCGGATGCTCCGCAGGCCGCGCCGGCTGCCCCGAGTGCGTCAAAGAGAAAAAGGATGCTCACCGCCGAGGAGAGAAAAAAGCGCCGCAGGAAAAAGAAGATCCGCAAGATCATCCGCATCGCCATACCGGCTGCCCTGCTCATCGCCTTTATTGTCTTCGGCGTACTGTTCCTGATCGATTTCCATGAATACCGTGTGGCCAGCCAGGCATACAAGGAGCTGGATTCGCATATTCAGGAAAAGGGTGTCAAGACCGCCAAATCGGTCTCCGTTCCCGCGAGCGCCCAGATGATCAGCCTGCAGGATGAAACATCGGAGGCGGAGCCGGTCGAAGAAGAGGCGATGGTCTTTGACTATCCGGATCTGGATATCGATTTCGCGGCCCTCACGCAGGTCAACAAGGACTTTGTCGGCATCCTGTATATCCCTTCCCTGGATCTGCGCTATCCGGTGGTTCACAGCAAGGACAACCAGGAGTACCTGAAAAAGACCTATGACGGTATCACCAACTCGGCAGGCGCCATTTTCCTGGATTATCTGGCAAGCTCCGACATGGAGGATAAGAACACCTTTATCTTCGGTCACAACATGCGCAACCAGTCCATGTTCGGATCACTGAAGCGCTTTGTCAATGAAGAGGAGCTTGCGGCATCCGATCCGTATGTGTATTTCTACACCTCCGACTGCGTGCGCAAGTATGAGATCTTTTCCTATTATTTCAGCTATGTGGGGAGCGACGCGTATCAGAACTTCGTCGGAGACGACGGCTATGACGAATATGTCCGCAAGGCCAAAGAGAATTCGCTCTTCCTCAACGATGTCGTGGATCTGAGTCAGAGGCCCAACATCCTGACGCTGTCCACGTGTTCCGGTACGGAGCATGTGCGCAGACTTCTGGTCCACAGCGCGCTGATCGGCAAAGCGTTCTATTAAGCAGGTTCTGAAGCAGATACAGACCCCGGGATCACACGCGATCCCGGGGTTTTTTTTCCTAGAGCGTCTTCAGCTTTGCTTCGAATTCATCGATCGGCAGCGGAGGTGAGGTGATGTAGCCCTGGTAGGCAAAGATGCGGTAG
This sequence comes from Lachnospiraceae bacterium, assembly GCA_024687125.1. GTDB lineage: Bacteria > Bacillota > Clostridia > Lachnospirales > Lachnospiraceae > Butyrivibrio. The sequence continues at coordinate 68,431 of JAILFA010000035.1, read as the reverse complement.
GTGCGCAGCATGTCCAGGACCTCCCTGTCCTCGACGCCCTCGGCGCAGACCAGGATCCCGGATTCCGAAGCAAAGCCGCAGAGGGCCTTGAGGAGAGAGCGGTCCTTTTCATTTCTCTTAAGATTCATGATGAATTCGCGTTCGATCTTGATGATATCCACCGGAAGACTGCGCACCAGATGGAGATCCAGCAGGCAGGAACCGTCCAGGGCGACCCGTGTCCCGCAGGATTTGATAAAGGAGACCTCCTTCTGCAGGAACTGGGGGTGGAGGAAGCGGCAGCGGTCCGTCAGTTCCAGACACAGGTTCCTCCCGGGAAAAGAGGCATCCTTCAGCGTGTTCAGGAGCACCTGCCGGAATTCCGGCTGCTCGAGCTGGCGCTGCGCCAGATTGATGTTCACCAGTAGACCGGGATATTCCTTGAGGAGATGGACGGTCTCGGAGAGGGCCTGCCGCAGGATCCAGTTTCCGAGCTTGGAAAAGGAAGCGTCCTTTTCCATCCAACCAAGAAGCTCCGCCGGTGAGATCCTGCCGTAGGGCGCGCATTCCCAGCGCAGATAGGCGGCTACGCCCAGCGGGCTGCTGTCCGACATCTTCAGGATCGGCTGATAGCACAGGCTGAAATTGCGGCAGTCGTGCTCCACGTCCGTGTGGATGGCATTGACCAGTTCGATGGTCCCCTTATTCTCGCTCATGTAGGCGTTCTGCAGGATGACGGCTTCGCCGCCGGCGGCGTTTTCCGAGCGGCCCTGGGCGAATTTCAGGCAGGCCAGGACAGCGTGGACATCGACCGCGGGGTCATCCGCGCCCACGATGCCGCAGCCGAGCCGGACGGAGAGACGGATGCCTTCGATCGAGAGGGTGTGCAGGGAGTAATTGCGCACGCCGTTATAGAGGCGCCGCAACTCCTCCTGATTCATCTGCTCGGAGCAGAAGATCAGCATCGGCCCCTGGCCGCGGAAGAGGAGACCGGCGTCACCGGCGAGCTCGTGCAGACGGGTCGCGAGGGCGACGAGAGTTTTGTTTCCGAAGGTGTAGCCATAGAGAGCGTTGATCTCCTGAAACTGTGAGGTTCCAACCATCAGGATGACCGCTTTCCGGCCGACGGAGAACAGCCCCTTGAGGTGTTCCATGAATTTGACATGATCCGGGAGTCCGGTGACGGAATCGATGTGTTCCTCAAATCCCCGGCTGGTGATCGCTGCCGCCAGATAGGAGGGCCTGCCGGCGTAGTCCTTGACCGCGAAGCATTTGACCCCGCAGGGGATGAGCCTCCCCTCGCGGCTGCGGATCTTCCACTGGGTATCCTTTTTGTCCAGACGTCCTCGGGAAAAGGCCTTGAGATCTTCACAGAAGGCCGATGCGTCCTCGGGGGCGAGCAGCTCCCTGAGCGTGTCCAACTGGTGATGGACCATCTCCCCGGGGAGCGGGAAATCGCTCACCGCTTCCGGCGACCAGCGGGCAATGTCCCGCTCGATATCGTACATGAAGAAATACCGGCTTTTGTTGCCGGTTGCTGTTGCGAAGCTGTCATACAGCCTGCTGATACCGTAATAGATCGCGTTATTGTCCATGATCCCTTCTCCCCCATAATATATCGGACAAACAGCGGCGAAACTTAAGGGTTTCGTTGACAGAAAGAACGATTCCCGCTATGATAGGATAGTATTTTTATGAGTACGCGGTCCTGTGATCGACAAAAGGGGGTAGAGTATGGATCTGAAAAAGGGTGTCAATCTCGGGGGATGGATGTCCCAGTGTGACTACAGCAAAGACCGGCTGGACAATTTCATCACAGAGCCGGATTTCGAAAAGATCGCCTCCTGGGGGATGGATCACGTGCGTCTCCCGCTGGATTACAACGTGATCCAGAATGAGGACATGAGCTTTAAAGAAGAAGGATTTGAACGGATCGCCGGCGCCATCCGCCTTGCGGAAAAATACGGGATGAAGATCGTTCTGGATCTGCACAAGACACCGGGCTTTTCCTTTGATCAGGGGGAGCAGGAGAGCGGCTTCTTTGAAAACGAGAAGTACCAGGAGATTTTCTACAGTATCTGGGAAAACCTCGCGCAGCGCTTCGGCGGCATGCATGACCATGTCTACCTGGAGCTTCTCAATGAAGTGACATCCGAGACCTATATCGATCCCTGGAACCGGATCTGGAAGACCTGTGTCTCCCGTATCCGCAGGTACGCGCCGGATTCCTGGATCCTCGTCGGGAGCTATCACAACAATGCCGTGCACGCAGTCAAGGATCTCGACCCGCTGCCGGACAAAAAGATGATCTATAACTTCCACTGCTATGAGCCGCTGAAGTTCACGCATCAGGGAGCCACCTGGGCACCGGACATGATCGATCCGAAGGACCGCATGTCGTTTTCCGAAAGCGGCACGACAGAGGAGTATTTCGAGGAGATGTTTGCTTCGGCGATCGAAAAGGCGAAAAAAGAGAACGCGGAGCTGTACTGCGGTGAGTACGGCGTGATCGATATCGTCAGTCCCGAGGAGACCCTGGCGTGGTATCGTGTGATCAACCGTGTTTTCGAGAAGCACGGGATCGGCCGCAGCGCCTGGAGCTACAAACAGATGGATTTCGGTCTTTCGGACGCGCGGATGGACGGTGTGCGTGACGAACTGATCAAGGTACTGTGACAGCGGAGGATGATGACGGATCTATGAAACTGACTAACGGGGAACTGAAAAAATTCTACTTCGGCGCGTATTCTTTCGAGGAGACCGAAGACGGCTATCTGCAGGCGTTCCAGTACACGCACGAGCAGATGGAGTATTTTAAGAACAAGGACCAGTTTTTCTATGACCGGTGCATGGCTTCTACAGCCAAGACGCTCGAGTTTGCCGTCGGAAAGTGCACGATCTCCTTTGACTACAGGATCCTGTGGAAGGGGTCGGATGACACCTTTGAACTGTATGCCGACGGGAAAGCGGTCAAAGTATACGAGGTGAAGGATCTGGCCGAGGAGGGCCGCCTTACCTTTGAGGTTCCCGAGGGAACAAAAAACGCGGTCATCTATCTCCCCGCGGATGCGACCGTGCTGATCCGGGATTTCGAGATGGATGCCGAGGCCCAGCCGCCGGTCAAGGGCGAAAAGGTACTTTGGCTCGGGGATTCCATCACGCAGGGCTACGGGCCGCTGCGCAGCGGAAGCACCTATGTCAGCGTAGCCAACCGTCATCTGAATTATGATATCATCAACCAGGGCATCGGCGGCTATGTGTATGACAAGGGCTCGCTCATGGAGATGCCCGGTTATCACCCCGACAAGATCATCGTCTCCCTGGGGACCAATCAGTTCGGCTCGGAGACTATGGATGATGTCGAGGAGTATTATGTCAGGCTTACGGAGATCTACGGCAGGACGATCCCGATCCTGACGATCCTGCCCATCTGGCGCGAGGATGTGCCGAACTGTGAGGAGACCCTCAGAAAATACTGTGAGGGCATCCGCAGGGTCTGTGAGCAGTATGACAATATCCGTATCGTCGACGGATTTGAGCTGGTGCCGCATCTCTCAGAGTTATTCCTGGACGGCCTGCATCCCAATGTTCAGGGTGCGGCATGCTACGGCAGCGGCCTTGTAAAAGAGATCGAAAGACTCGGATTCTGAGGTGTAAGATGACAAAAGTACGCAGAAGACGGCGTGTCGTACGGCGCAGAAGAAAAAGGCCCGTTTCGACCTGGGCCTCCAAGAGCACATCCGGCAAGATCCTTACATCGATCGGTATTGTCGCCGGCTTTCTTTTTACCGGTGTCCTGATCTTCGCGATCTTCCTGGTCCTGGTGATCGAGGTACTGCTCAACGGTCCCTCTGAGGAAGCCCGTGTCGTCTTCACGCATTCCTGCAACGAGACCAGCGCGCTGAAGTTCATACCGCGGTGGTTCATCGGGGACGAAGAGACCGATAAGATCCTGAATCCGGCGCCGAAATCGGACACCTTTGTCGCTCTCGGCTTTGAGACGGCACAGACCGTGGTGGTCGCGGCGGCGGCAAATCCCGAGGAGCAGGGGGAGGGAGTGCCCGAGGTACCCCCGATCCAGATCGATGAGGTGCAGGGCAGTACCTTCAAGGGCAAGATGATGATCATCGCCGATCCCAAGCGTGTGGTCGTCGGAACGCTCCCCAGCTACGGCGGAGCGGGCAAGTATCTCCCTGATTTCATCTCGGATTATAACGCGGTCGCAGGCACGAACGCGGGCGGCTTTGAGGACCCCGAGGGGCACGGAAACGGCGGTATCCCCGACGGGATCGTCATCGACGGGGGCAAGATCAAATACGGTTCTGCCGGTGCGAGCTATCTCAACGTGATCGGCTTTGACGCCGACGGGATCCTGCATATCGGCAACAAGACCGGCCAGCAGGCGCTGGATGAGGGGATCATCAACGGCGTGAGCTTCACGATCGGCCATATCCTGGTCAAGGACGGCGTGGGCGCAGATATCCAGACGAGCGGCCTGAATCCCCGGACAGCGATCGGACAGCGCGCGGACGGCGCGATCCTTCTGACCGTGATCGAGGGGAGGCACGCGGGGAGTCTGGGCGCTTCCTGTGAGGATCTCCGGGAACTGTTCCTGTCGTACGGAGCCGTCAACGCGACAATGCTCGACGGCGGTACCTCTTCCGTCATGTATTACCAGGGAGAGCAGATCACCAGAGGTTCCAATCTGCTCGGACAGCGCCGTCTGCCGACGACGATCCTGGTGCTCCCGGAGGGCGGTGCAGGCTGATGAGAACCGTAAAGCGCATCTATATCTTCTATGTTATTCTTCTCGTCCTCGCGGCCGTGGTCACGCTGTTCATTCTGTGGGGCAAGCTGGAAGGCTATCAGGAGGACAGGGAAAAGGCAGCCGAGGAAGTGGAGTTCAGGGAAAAGGAGCAGCGTGCTCCGCAGCTGGCTTTTGAGGAGTATGCCCGAAACATCGACACCGCCTGGTGGGCGGAGCAGTATATAAAGGAGCACGAAGCACAGGGAAAGCCTGCGCTGGAATCGCGCGAGCAGGTCGAGGCGTATTTTCAGGAGAAACTCGCAGGCCGCGAGCTGCAGCGTTTCAAGGCATCCGACTGGTCGATCACGCATCCGGTCTATGTGGTACGCGCCGAGGGCATAGATGATGTACAGGCGACGATAGAGATGGCGGGAGCCAGCCTGTCCTGGAAGGTGTCCGACGTCCATATCGAAGCGGCGGGGGATCATGGCGGTGAGATCGAAGCGCCCGCAGGCAGTGTGGTCTTCTGTAACGGCGTGCCGCTCGATGAATCCTATATCACGGGCAGCGGCGAAGCGCCTTTTCCGTTCACCGCCTACAAGGATCAGCTTTCCGGATCTACCCAGTGGTCAACCTACACGGTAGACGGTCTTCTTGCCGAGCCGGAGCTCACCTGTGACGCGGAGGACATGGACTTTTCCGAGGCGGACCAGTGCCTTGTAAAGCGTCTGTCCGGCGATGAGGCCGCAAGACTCATCGCCAAATCCAAGGATTTCCTGCATTCCTATCTGTATTATGTGACCGGCGGCGGCGGAGCCTCCGGGGAGCGCATCGGCGCGTGTCTTAACCAGGTTCACAGGGGGAGCGACGCGTACGACAGGATCGCAGCCTCCAGTTCCAGCATCAAGTGGACGGTCACCTATTCCAATCTCGAGATCAACTATATCGCGGAGGAAGCACCGATCATCTGGGCGGATAACGCCCGGAGCGTGGATCTGATCTATCACGCCTATGCTTCCACAGGCGGCGGGAGGCAGGATTACTCCGGAGCGGATCTCCGGTTCCGCGTTCTCTTCCTGAACCAGGGGAACGGCTGGGAGATCTATGCGTTCCGTACGGAGTGACGAAAGGGCTTGACAGATGAACGGGAGTACCCGTCAGGCAGCGGACTTTCTAAGGTCCTATGACGGAGCGAAGATCCGTCTGATGGAGGTCTGCGGGACGCATACGGCCGAGATCTCCGCGAACGGGATCCCGTCCATGCTCTCCGACAGGATCCGTCTGATCTCGGGGCCGGGCTGTCCCGTGTGTGTGACGGTCTCTTCCTATATCGATCGTCTGATCGAGTATTCCATGAGTGAAAATACAACGGTTCTGACCTTCGGCGATCTGCTGCGCGTGCCGGGGAGCGGGGGAAGCCTTGCCGACGCGATCGCGCGCGGGGGGCGCGCGGAGTATGTCTATGCGCCTTCGCGGGTCATCGAGCGGGCGCTTGAAGAGCCGGACCGCAGCTTCATCTTCGGCGCGGTGGGATTCGAGACCACGGCGCCTGTTTACGCCATGCTCCTGGAGGAACTGCTGCAGAGAGGGATCCGGAATGTCCGGCTGCTCACGTCGCTCAAGACCATGCCGGCTGCGATCCGGGCGGTGGCGCGGCTCGCCCGGGACGCGGGGGAGCCTGTCGACGCGTTCCTGGCACCGGGACATGTCTGTGCCGTTACCGGAACCGCTGATTACGCGGCCCTTGCCAAGGAACTGCAGGTTCCCTTTGTGGTGTCCGGATTCGGCGGAGAGGAGCTGCTCGCCGCGATCTATGCCCTGGTAAAGCTGCGCGGCCGCGGGGAGATGCGCAATCTCTATCCGCGTATCGTGCGTCCTGAGGGCAACCCGCGGGCACTCGAGGCGGTGAACCGCTTTTTTGCCCCGGCGGATGCCGGATGGCGCGGACTGGGCATGATCCCGGGATCCGGGCTGCTGCTCAGAGAGGAGTATTCCTCATTTGATGCCGGCAGCGCCGAACTGTCCGAGGACAGGCCCGCGGCAGGCTGCCGCTGCGGGGAAGTGCTGACGGGACGGATCACTCCCGGGGAGTGCCCGCTGTATGGCACGGCGTGCACACCGGTGCGGCCTGTCGGAGCGTGCATGGTCTCCGCGGAAGGGGGATGTCATACGGCGTACGTTTCTTCAGGCGGGAAAGGACGGAAAAAGGAGGCTGACCTGACATGATGGTCACAATGGCACACGGAAGCGGCGGTGAAGAGACGGAAAAACTGATCCGGGAGATCTTTGCCGCACGGTTTGACAATCCCTGGTTAAGCGGGCTCGAGGACGCGGCCGCTGTTCCCGGGTCGCAGCGCCTTGCGATGACGACGGATTCGTTTGTCGTGCGGCCGCTCGAGTTTCCGGGCGGGGACCTGGGAAAACTCGCCGTCTGCGGGACGGTCAACGACCTGCTGATGCGCGGGGCGGTACCGAAGTACCTGACAGCCGGCTGGATCCTGGAAGCGGGGACGGACCTGGCGCTGCTCGAGCGTATCGCGGCCTCCATGGCGGATACAGCCGCTGAGGCGGGGGTGCAGATCGTCGCCGGGGATACCAAGGTGGTGGAGAATGTGCATGAGGACGGCGGGATCGTGATCAATACCGCCGGCGTCGGTTTCCTCAGGGAGGATCTGGAGGTCTCGGCATCGCGGATCCGTCCGGGGGATCAGGTGATCCTCTCCGGAACCCTCGGGGATCACCATGCGGCGATCCAGAGCGCGAGGATGCGGCTGGATAACGATATCTGCTCGGATGTCGCCTTGTTGACCGAACCGGTCAGTATTATGCTGGGGGCTGGGATCCGGGTACACGCGATGCGCGATGTGACGCGCGGAGGGCTGGCGACGATCCTGAACGAGTTTGCCCGTGACGCGCACCTGACGATCAAACTGGAGCAGGAGACGATCCCGGTCTCGCCCGCGGTGCGGAATCTGTGCGGGATCCTGGGACTGGATCCGCTGACCATGGGGAATGAAGGCAAGTTTATTGCGGTCGTGGATCCCGCGGACGCGGAGCAGGCCCTGGAACTGATCCGGGGGACGTCCTGCGGGCAGCAGGCGGCAGTGATCGGAAAATTGACCGAATGGGTCGATACCGATGTGATCCTGCATACATCGCTCGGCGGTACGCGTGTTGTGGCGCCGCTGACGGGAGAGGGGCTGCCGAGGATATGCTGAACATGCGCCTCAACCGCTATCTGGCAGCCTGCGGCGTCTGTTCCCGGAGAGAAGCGGACAGACTGATCGAAGGCGGTCGTGTCACGGTCGACGGACAGCCGGCCGCGGTCGGAACGGCAGTCGATCAGGGTGCTGTCGTCGAGGTGGACGGACAGCGGGTCACGCCGCGGCAGGAGACGATAGTCTTTGCCTATCATAAGGTGCCCGGCGTTGTGTGTACCGAGCGGGACGCCCACGCGTCAAGGACGCTCGCGGACGAGCTGGCCGGGCGGCCGGAGGTTAAGGATGCCGGGCGGCTTCTGTACATCGGACGTCTGGATAAGGAATCCGAGGGGCTGCTGCTCCTTACGACCGACGCCGAGCTCAAGCGCAGGCTGGAATCCGCCCGCGGCGGCGTGGAAAAAGAATATGAGGTAACTGTTGATCAGCCGCTCACGAAGGACGCCGCAAAGCTCCTCGAGAAGGGCGTGTTTCTTAAGGATCTGGGGCTGAAGACCCGGCCCTGCAGGATACGGCTGTCGGACACGGATCCGCGGCACTTTACGGTGATCCTGACAGAGGGGAAGAACCGCCAGATCCGGCGGATGTGTGAAAGTGAGGGACTGCGCGTCACGCGGCTCGTGCGGGTCCGGGAGGGAAATATCCGTCTCGGGGATCTGAAGCCGGGCGGGATCCGCAGAGTTTCGCAGGAGGAGATGGAAGGAGGACATGATGAAGCTGACGGACGCTGACAGCAAAAAAGCATACGCGGTGCATCTGAAGCCGGCTGTCTGCCGGATCGATCTCGGAGACGGGAGCGAGCGCGGCGAGTACGTCGATCAGGACTACATCCTGGCCAGGCTGGGCAAGCCTGTCCACGCGATCAACCTGATGTACTGCTATTATCCGCACGATGAGACCTGGCCGTTGCGCGCGAGCAAAGCCTTTCAGGACAGCGATGTCACCTTTGCCTGGGATTACCCCTATGATGACTATTTCCCCTATCTCGGAGGACTGGGCGGAAATACCGAAGGAGAGCCCTTTACTTGCATCCGGGAGGTGCGCAGGCACGGGCAGGACGTTGTGCTCACACTCACGATGGATCCGACGCTGTCCGATGAGGAGATCGAGGCGGTCGCCCGGGATCTGATCCCCTTCGGCAGGCTGCAGATCCGGATCAACCACGAAGCCACCGGCACCTGGTTTTCCTTTAATAAAAGAGCGACCTATCCGGAGGTCGCGCAGTTCTTTGCGCGTTGCGCGGAGATCTTTCACAGGACGGCACCGCATATTCAGGTGATCCTGTGTCTGGAGGGCATCGGTTCCCCGGAGGAGGAAAAGATCAAAATGGAGGACGAATTCCTGCCGGCCATCCTGGCGGCGGATGTGGAATCCGTGGACCGATATCTCGCGCTGCACTGGGGCTGGCCCTTTGACGTGGCGGACGCCGACACGGACCGCTATGCGCGCTACCCGCTGGAGGGTGTCTGCGCGATGATGAAAAAGAGCGCGGCCAGATACGATGAGCTCTGCGGAAAGCACAAGCCCATGGTACTCTCGGAGCTGAACGCCGACGGCGATGTCGTGGGCCCCTGGGAGCAGGCGCAGATGCTGGAGGAATTCGCCGCTCTGCTCAAGGATGACCCGGATAAGTGGCTGGACAGCTTCACACTCTATCAGTTCCGCGACCGGGGTCGCCTGGGCCTGGAACTGGAGGACCCGAACAATCCCGGCGTGGGGATTCCCTGGCCGCTCATGGATACCTTTATCCGCCTGATCCACGATCCGTATTTCTCCGCGTCCATCGAGAAGGGGATCAGCGAAGGTTCCCGGGGAAGGCTGACCGGGGCCCCCGAGGACGCTGATCTCATGACACTGCGCTGGGGCGGGAGCGAGGACGCGGACGGGATCGCCCTGCCGATCGATTTTCCCGGCCGGCCTGTCTTCTGCGAAGCGTACTTTGAAGAATCCTGTGCGGATCTGAACCTGATGCTCGAGCTGGGCGGCGTCTGGTTTTACAAGGCACCCGGCGTCACCTGCGTCGATCTGATACGTGCCTTTTTCCTGCAGGACTCTGAAGGCGCAAAGTTTGCCGCGGCGCATCCCGAGGGCTTTACGCTGCCGCTCCATATCTTTGCGCCGCCCGCGGACGGCGCAAACAGGAAACTCGCTCCCGATGCGGTCCCGGGCTTTCACCTGGCTGAGGATGACTATCTGACCAACGCGTTCACCAGACTCCCGGCCCTGCCGCGGATCCGTGTCCGCACGAAGCCGATCGTGGAAAAGGTCGCTGAGCTTCAGAAAAAAGAGACAGCAGAACAGGAGGAACAGGGATGATCGACGCGGTAAGACCGAAGAGCAGAAGGATCACACGTGTAGAAAGCCTGGAGGGCGGCATCCTGCTCGTCTCCGAACTGGAAAAGCTCCGTCTCCTGGCGATCGCCCCGCAGACCGTGCGGATCACGGCGACACCGTACGAAGACTATTCCGGCAAGGAGCGTCCGGGTGTCATAAACAATGCTCCGTCCTGTGGATTTTCCGTAAAGGAAGAGGAGGAACAGATCACTTTTTCTACAGATGCGCTGACGCTCAAGGTCGACCGGGAGAGCGGCGCGATCCACTGCTATGACGGGAGCGGCGAACTGCTTTTTTCGGAACACACGGAGCATGCGCGGACCTATGAGGAATTTGAGACCTATACGCTCGCGGACGGGGAGCAGAAGATCCGGACGATCGATACCGCTGACGGGAAAAAGGAAGTCATCGAGGAGGCGGTAAAGATCCCTGCCGGAAAAAGCTGTCACATCCGATGGCATTTTGATCTCGGGGACGAGGCGCTCTACGGACTGGGCCAGCACGAAAAACGCTTTGCCTCCCTCCGGGGAAAGAACCTCTACATCCACCAGGCAAACCGCCAGATCGCCGTCCCCATGTTCGTTTCCACAAAGGGGTACGGGATCCTCACGGACACCTACAGCCCGCTGATCTTTCACGATGATCTCTGCGGCACGTACCTCTACATCGAGGCCGACCGGGAGCTGGATTATTACTTCCTGGGAGGCGGCATGGAACAGGCGGTCCGGGGCTACCGGCAGCTCACCGGCAAGGCTGCCATGCTGCCGAAATGGGCCTTCGGCTATGTCCAGTCGCAGGAACGCTTTGAAACCCAGGAGGAGATCCTCAAGACCGCGAGGAAGTCCCGGGAACTCGGGATCGGAACGGACTGCATCGTCCTCGACTGGCTGAGCTGGGAGGACAACATGTGGGGGCAGAAGAGCTACGACGCCGCGCGTTTTCCCGATCCCGCGGCGATGATCCGGGAGCTCCATGATGAGCATACGCACTTTATGATCTCGATCTGGCCGATCATGGGCGATGATACGAAGGACCGCCGGGAGTTTGCCGAAAGAAATCTCCTGCTCCCCGCCTGCTCCGTGTACAACGCCCTGAAAAAGGAGGGCAGAAGGCTCTACTGGGAGCAGCTGGAAAAGACACATTATTCCTATGGGACCGATGCCTGGTGGTGCGACAGCAGCGAGCCGTTCACGCCGGAGTGGAGTCACAGAGAACGCCCCGAGCCGTCCCGGCTCTTTGAGGAGTACTGCGAGGAGGCCGGACTGCGCCTGCCGTACGAATACAGCAACAGCTTTCCGCTCTACCACGCCATGGGGATCTACGAGAACCAGAGGGCGGCTTCCGATAAAAAGCGCGTGTGCAATCTCACCCGAAGCGCCTATACCGGGCAGCAGAGATACGGCACTATCATGTGGTCGGGCGACATATCCGCCAGCTGGGAGACGCTCCGGGCGCAGGTGACCGCGGGCCTGCATTTTTCCGCGAGCGGGCTGCCGTACTGGACGATGGATATCGGCGCGTTCTTTGTCAAGCAGGGAGACTGCTGGTACTGGAACGGCAGGTATGAACGGACGACCGAGGATCCTGCCTACTGTGAACTGTTTGTCCGCTGGTACCAGCTGGGGTGCTTCATGCCCATCTTCCGCGGACACGGAACGGACTGCCGGAGAGAGCTCTGGAACTTCAAAGGGCCGTATTACGACGCGCTCCTTGCGGCCAACCGGCTCAGGTACACGCTGCTTCCGTATATCTATTCCGAGGCGGGCAAGGTCTGGCACAGCGACGCGTCGCTGATCCGGTGGCTCGCGTTTGATTTCGCGCAGGACAGGACTGTCTGGGAGATCACGGACCAGTATCTGTTCGGGAAATCGCTCATGGTCTGTCCCGTTCTGGAGCCCATGGATGAAGCATCCGGGGAGACGTATGCCGTGAGAAAGGTGTATTTCCCCAAGGGCTGTGACTGGTACGACTTTTTCACCGGGAAAAAGTATGAGGGCGGCACGACCGAAGAGATCCGGGCCGGTCTTTCCGAGATCCCGGTCTATGTGAAGTCCGGCAGCATCATCCCCGTGTGCGCGCCGGCCCTGTCCGTCGAGGAGCTCGGGGAGCCCGAGTTTAAGCGCTTCGGCGAGGGCGAATGCAGCTGCCTTTTCTACACCGACGCGGGCGACGGATACGGGTATGAGAACGGGGAGTATGAACTCAGAGAGATACACTGAGAGATACATTGACACGGCCGCCTTTTGTGCATAAAATAGAACGGATCTTGCACAGAGCGGGTTTGCGGTCGATCCGGCCGCGAAATAACAGTTTCCATATAAGAAAGAGGTAAACCATGGCAGACAGCATCAAAAAGACGGCGGAGCCGTATCATCACGCAGAGATCGAGGCCAAGTGGCGGGAGAGCTGGAAGAAGCATCCGGTCAATACGCCGGGACAGAATAAGAAGAAGTATTACTGCCTGGATATGTTCCCGTATCCTTCGGGAGCGGGCCTGCATGTCGGCCACTGGCGCGGCTACGTGATCTCCGATGTGTGGAGCCGTTTCCAGATGATGAACGGCGGCCATTATATCATCCACCCCATGGGCTGGGACGCCTTCGGCCTGCCGGCGGAGAACTACGCGATCAAGACCGGTCAGCACCCGTCGATCTCCACGGCCGCCAATGTGGCGAGCATCAAGGAGCAGGTCAAGCAGATCGGCGCGATCTACGACTGGGATATGGAGCTCAACACCACGGATCCCGCGTTTTACAAGTGGACCCAGTGGATCTTTGTACAGATGTTCAAAAAGGGTCTCGCCTATGAAAAGGAGATGCCTCTGAACTGGTGTCCGTCCTGCAAGGCCGTTCTGGCCAACGAAGAGGTCGTGGACGGCAAGTGCGAGCGCTGCCACAGCGAGGTGACCAAGAAGAACCTGCGCCAGTGGATGCTCAAGATCACGGCTTACGCCGACAGACTTCTCGAGGGACTCGAGGGCCTCGACTGGCCGGAAAAGGTCAAGAAGATGCAGACCGAGTGGATCGGCCGCTCCTACGGCGCGGAGGTCAACTTCCCGGTGGCGGATGCAGCAGGAAATGCGAGTGACAAGGTCATCACGGTCTACACCACGAGACCGGATACCCTCTACGGCGCGACCTTTATGGTGCTCTCTCCGGAGCACGCGCTTGTTCCCGAGATCACGACGGAGGAGCACAGGGCCGAGGTGGAGGACTACTGCAAAGCGGCGGCCAACAAGTCCAACGTGGACCGCGTGCAGAACAAGGACAAGACCGGTGTCTTCACGGGAGCGTACGCGATCGATCCGCTCAACAAGGAAAAGCTCCCTGTCTGGATCTCCGACTATGTCCTCGCGGATTACGGCACCGGCGCGATCATGTGCGTGCCCGCACATGACGACCGCGACTGGGAGTTCGCGAAGAAGTTCGATCTGCCGATCATCCCCGTCATCAGCCCCGACGGACAGGATGTGGACATCAGCGAGGGCGCCTATACGGCGGCGGTCGGCACGATGATCAACTCCGGCGACTGGAACGGGATGAAGAGCGAGGATCTGAAACGCGAAGCACCCGGCATGATCGAAAAGGCCGGCTACGGCAAAAAGACAACAAACTACAAGCTCCGTGACTGGGTCTTTTCCAGACAGCGCTACTGGGGCGAGCCGATCCCGATCGTGCACTGCGCGAAGTGCGGCGCCGTGGCGGTCCCGGAGGATCAGCTCCCGGTCGTGCTCCCGGATGTCAAGAGCTATCAGCCGACGGATACCGGTGAATCACCGCTTGCCGCGATCGATGAGTGGGTCAATACCACCTGCCCCGAGTGCGGCGGCCCCGCAAAGCGCGAGACGAACACGATGCCGCAGTGGGCGGGATCGTCCTGGTATTTCCTGCGCTACGTGGATGTGAACAATGATAAAGCGCTCGTGGACCGCGCGAAGGCGGACGAGTTCCTGCCGGTGGACATGTATATCGGCGGCGTGGAGCATGCCGTGCTGCACCTTCTCTACGCGCGTTTCTACACGAAGTTCCTGTATGATATCGGCGTGGTCGGCTTTGAGGAGCCCTTTAAGAAGCTCTTTAACCAGGGCATGATCCTGGGACCCAAGGGCGTCAAGATGTCCAAGTCCCTGGGCAACGTGGTGTCGCCCGACGATATGATCCGCGACTACGGCTGCGATTCGCTGCGCATGTACGAGCTGTTCATCGGACCGCCGCAGCAGGATTCCGCCTGGGATGAGCGCGGTATCGACGGCGTGTTCCGTTTCCTGGCAAGATTCTGGAAGATGGTCAACGAGAACATCGGCCGCGACGTGCCGGAGACCGAGGAACTCGTGCGTCTGCGCCATCAGCTGATCCACACGATCTCCTCGAGACTGGAGGCATTCCAGCTCAATACCGTGGTCTCCGGCTTCATGGAGTTCAACAACAAGTTCGTCGAGCTGACGCAGAAGGACGGCGTGGACAAAGAAACGCTCAAGGTCTTTGTGCAGCTCATGGCTCCGTTTGTCCCGCATCTGGCCGAGGAGCTCTGGGAGCGCCTGGGCGAAAATGACAGTGTCTTCCATTCCACATGGCCGGTCGCCGATCAGGCCGCCATGCAGGAGAATACCCGTGAGATCGCCGTACAGGTCAACGGCAAGGCCCGGACCGTCATCAATATCGCCGTGGACGCGGATAAGGACGCGGCGATCGCGGCAGCAAAGGAAGCCCTCGGCGACAGACTCACCGGAACCGTCATCAAGGAGATCTACGTCCCCGGCAAGATCGTCAATCTCGTCGTCAAACCCTGAGGGACAGCGCCGCAGTGGCCTTTTACATCACAGAAGCCAACGGATACGACGAGCACTACCGGTATTACCGCGCGACCAAACATGGGGTATACAGTATCAAGGACTGTGTCATGGGCGGGGAGCGCGTGCGGATCCTGATGGTGGACAGCACCCAGGAGTCTGCGACCTACCTGGACGCGGACAAGATCTACCTGCCGCTGTTCCGCTATATCGCCTCCTTTCAGGAGATCCTCGAGTCCCACCCCGATCCGCAGAAGGTTCTGCTGATCGGCGGTGCGGGCTTTGCTTTTCCCAAAGTCTTTTTCTCGACCGGACAGAAAGGGAACCTGACAGTGGTCGAAATGGATCCGCGCATGATCCGTCTCGCCAGACGATTCTTTTTCCTTAATGAACTGGAGCGGGATTATGGTCTGAAGCAGACGGGGCGCCTGAGGATCATCGAGGACGACGGGCTGAAGTTCCTCGAGGAGACGCAGGAGACCTTTGATCTGATCTTTAATGACGCCTATATCGGCAACGCGTTTGACGCCCCTCTGATCTCGGAGAGAGGGATCGCGGCATTCCACGCCCGGTTAAAGCCCGGAGGGGTCCTGGTGCACAATCTCATCACGCCGCTCGATGGACCGGAATCCATCCGGGGCCGGATCGGTATCTTTCAGATGAACAAGTATTTCAGCGATGTCAGGCTTGCTCCCTGTGACACGTCACGCCCCCGGGAAATGCGGCAGAACTGCATGCTGATCGGCTACAGGGAAATATGAATTCCATGGAGCAGACGGCGGTTTTTGCGCAGGAAATGCCTCTGGAGGCTGTGCCGGCTGAGATCGGCCTTCCGTTCGCGATCATCCTGGGACTTCTTTTCGGATCCTTTCTGAACTGCATGGCCATGCGGATCGTGCGTGGCGAGAACTGGGTGAGCGGCAGGAGCAGGTGCCCCTCCTGCGGGCATGTCCTGGGCGCCGCGGATCTTATACCGGTGCTGAGCTTTCTCTTTTTACGGGGAAAATGCAGGTATTGCGGGAAAAAGATCTCTCCCAGGTATCCGATCACGGAGCTGCTTTTTGCTGTCATCACAGCCTGCATCTATCTGCGGGCCGGTGTGTCTGTCCTGACAATCCGGCTCTTTGTCTACGCGTGCTGCCTGTTCGCGCTCTCCCTCACCGATCTGGAGGCGCGGATCATCCCGAACGGGTGCCTGCTCCTGGCGCTGGTCACCTGGGCGGCGACAGAGCCCTTTCTTTTTACAGGATGGACGGATTTCTGGCTGCATGTCGGCGCGATGATCGGCGCGGCGGTCCTGATCCTCCTGCTGGTCCTGGTCATGGACGCTGTCCTGAAAAAGGATTCCATGGGCGGCGGCGATATCAAGCTGATCGCGGTGCTGGGACTGTATACGGGGGCGGTGGGAATGATGTTCCTTCTGTTTTTCGCTTCGATCCTCGGGATCTTCTATGCCGCGGCAAGAGGGCGTCTGAAGCACGGGGAAGCCGTTGCCTTCGGACCGTTTCTGGCCGCCTCCGGACTGTTCATGGCCCTCTGGGGCGAGATTCCGGTCGAATGGTATCTGCGACTTGCGGGATTTGTGCAATAGAAGTATAATGTCACCTTGTGTAATTTATTATAGAATCAACCTTAAATCGGGAGAAATGCCATGAATCAGGAGAACAACGCGTTTTTCAGCAGGCCGGTCACACTCAACAGCCATAACAACCTGCTGCAGATCGAAGAGCATATGTACATCCTCGACGATGTACAGAAGCCCAACGTCTTCCGAAATATGTTCCCGTATGAAGAGATCCCCAAGATCCCTTTCAACGACAGGATCGTGCCGCACAACATGCCGGAGAAGATCTGGATCACGGATACGACGTTCCGCGACGGGCAGCAGTCCCGCGCTCCCTACACGGCGGACCAGATCCTGCACATCTATGACGAGCTGCACCGGCTCGGCGGCCCCAACGGCCTGATCCGGCAGAGCGAGTTCTTCCTGTACAGCAAAAAGGACCGGGAGGCGGTGGACAGATGTCTGAACCGCGGCTATGAGTATCCCGAGGTCACCAGCTGGATCCGCGCGAGCGAGGAGGACTTCAAGCTCGTCAAGGAGATTGGCATGAAGGAGACGGGCATCCTGGTCTCCTGTTCGGATTATCACATTTTCCTCAAACTCAAGATGACGCGCAGACAGGCGATGGAGCATTACCTGTCCGTCGTGCGCTCCTGTCTGGAGGAGGGGATCAGCCCGCGCTGTCACCTCGAAGACATCACACGCGCGGATATCTACGGTTTTGTGGTCCCGTTCTGCATCGAACTGATGAAGATGGGCGAAGAGTACGGCATTCCCGTCAAGGTGCGCGCCTGCGACACGATGGGGTACGGCGTGAACTTCTCCGGTGCCGTTATCCCGCGAAGCGTGCAGGGTATCATCTACGCGCTCAACACCAACGGCGGCGTTCCGTCGGAGCTCATCGAGTGGCACGGGCACAACGATTTCTACAAGGCGGTCACGAATTCCACGACGGCGTGGCTGTACGGCTGCGCTTCGGTCAACACCTCCCTGTTCGGGATCGGCGAGCGCACGGGCAATACACCTCTGGAGGCCATGGTCTTCGAATACGCGCAGCTGCGCGGAACGCTGGACGGCATGGACACCACGGTGATCACGGATCTCGCGGAGTACTATGAAAAGGAGCTCGGTGTGACGATCCCGCCGAACACGCCGTTCGTCGGCAAGAACTTCAATGTGACGCGCGCCGGTATCCACGCGGACGGACTCCTGAAGAACGAGGAGATCTACAACATCTTCGATACGGAGAAATTCCTGAACCGGCCGCCGGTGAGCGCCGTCTCCAATACCTCCGGACTCGCCGGGATCGCGCACTGGATCAATCGGCATTACGGTCTGCAGGGAGACGCCGCCATGGAAAAGACATCGCCGGTCGTCGCCGAGGTCAAGGCCTGGGTGGACGAGGAGTACGCGGGCGGCCGCGTGACGATCCTGACGGACGAGGAACTGGAGGACAGAGTGGAAGCCGCGGAAGAGAAGCTCGGGGTCCGCGTGCGGCCGCTTGAGAACTGACAGGGGGAGAAAAGTATGAGCAAGATCATGATGAAGACGCCGCTCGTCGAGATGGACGGCGATGAGATGACCAGGATCCTGTGGGAGATGATCAAGGATAAGCTGCTGATGCCGTTCGTCAGTCTGCAGACGGAGTACTACGATCTGGGGCTGAAAAAACGAGACGAGACGGACGATCAGATCACGATCGATTCCGCGGAGGCGACGAAGCGCCTCGGTGTCGCGGTCAAATGCGCGACGATCACCCCGAACGCGGACCGCGTCAGAGAATACGGTCTCAAGGAGATGTGGAAGTCCCCCAACGGGACGATCCGCGCGATCCTCGACGGAACCGTCTTTCGGACACCGATCACGGTGAAGGGGATCGAGCCGTGCGTGCGCAACTGGGAGAAGCCGATCACGCTGGCCCGCCATGCCTACGGCGATGTATACAAGAACGTGGAGCTGCGCGTTCCCGGCGCGGGCAAGGCGGAGCTCGTCTATACGGATGCCGCCGGCAACGAGACCAGGAAGCTGATCCAGACCTTTACAGGCCCCGGCGTCGTCCAGGGTGTCCACAACCTGGACGCTTCGATCGAGAGCTTTGCCAGAGCCTGCTTCCAGTTCGCGCTGGATGAGAAAAAGGAACTCTGGTTCGGCACCAAGGACACGATCAGCAAGACCTATGACGCCAGATTCCGCGAGATCTTTGACGGGATCTACGAGAAAGAATATAAGGAACGTTTTCAGAACGCCGGCATCACGTATTTCTACACGCTGATCGACGACGCGGTGGCGCGGATCATGAAGTCCAAAGGCGGCATGATCTGGGCCTGCAAAAACTACGACGGCGATGTGATGAGCGACATGGTCTCCTCAGCGTTCGGATCGCTGGCGATGATGACCTCCGTGCTCGTGTCGCCCTCCGGCGTCTATGAATATGAGGCGGCGCACGGAACGGTGCAGCGCCATTACTACAAGCATTTAAAGGGCGAGGAGACCTCGACCAACCCGGTGGCGACGATCTTTGCCTGGAGCGGCGCGCTCAGAAAACGCGGTGAACTGGATGCCCTGCCGGAGCTGCAGAAATTCGCCGACCGCCTGGAAGCGGCGACGCTGGGAACCATCGAGAGCGGTGTCATGACCAAGGACCTGGCGCTGATCACGACCCTGCCCAAAGAAAGCGTTACCGTGAAGAATACCGGTGATTTTATCGACGCGATCGCAGCGCGTCTTTCATAACACAGGCTTTACGCCAGTGTTTCCCAGGTTTCATACAGACTGCTGAGCCGCTCGCGGATCCCGGTCTGTTCATTCGAAAGCCTGCGGAGCCTTGCAAGATCGGTGCCGACCTCAGGGAGACTGAGCTCGGCATCGATTTCTTTATCCTGAGCTTCCAGCCGGGCGATCTCTTCCTCGCATTTTTTGAGCTCCGTTTCGCGGCGGCGCTGCTCGCGCTGTCTGTCCTTCTGCGTCTGCCAGTCGGCTTTTCCCTCCGAGGACGCGGCAGCAGGGGAGACGGAACCGGCGGCGGGGGAGGATGACGCGGCAGCAGAAGCCTGACCGCCGGCCGCCTGATCCAGCCGCTGCATCCGTTCCTCACGGTGCGCGGTGTAGTAGTCGTAATCCCCCGGATAATCGACGAGCTTTCCGCCCGTCAGATCCAGGATACGTGTCGCAATGCGGTTGATGAAGTAGCGGTCGTGGCTCACGCACAGGACGGTCCCTTCGTAGCCGCGGATCGCCTCCTCCAGGATCTCCTTGCTTGTGATGTCCAGGTGGTTGGTCGGCTCGTCGAGCAGGAGAAAATTGGCTTTGGAGAGCATCAGCTTGAGCAGCGAGAGACGCCCCTTTTCACCGCCGGAGAGACTCTTTACCTGCTTGAACACATCGTCTCCGGTAAAAAGAAACGCCGCGAGCTTCGTGCGGATCTCGGTATTGTTCATATCCGGGTGATCGTCCGCAATTTCGTCAAACAGCGTGTTCCCGTCGTGCAGGACATGGTGCTCCTGGTCGTAATAGGCGGTCTTTACCCGGACACCGGGCATGACCGTGCCTTTGTCGGCGGGCAGCAGATGATTGATGATCCGCAGGAGCGTGGTCTTGCCGGTGCCGTTGTCACCGATGACGGCGATATGCTCGCCGCGGCGGATGTCAAAGGACAGTCCCTCAAACAGTGTTTCCCCGTCAAAGCCCTTCGACAGGTTTTCCACATGCAGCACGTCCTTTCCGCTCTCCACGGAGGGCACAAGGTGCAGCTTCATATCATCCCGGGCCTCCCGGGGCTTGTCCAGAACCTCCATTTTGGAGAGCATCTTTTCCCGGCTCTCCGCGCGGCGGATCGATTTTTCGCGGTTGTAGGAGCGAAGCTTTTCGATGACGGCCTCCTGGTGACGGATCTCCTGCTGCTGGTTCAGATAGGCGCGCAGGGCGTCCTCCCTGGCCTTGGCTTTTTTCTCCGCGTAGGCGCTGTAATTGCCGTTCCAGACGGTGAGCTTCGTCCGGTCGAGCTCCGCCACCCGTGTGACGACGCGGTCCAGGAAATAGCGGTCGTGGGAGACGATCAGCACGGCGCCGGGGTAGCTTTTGAGATAGCCCTCCAGCCATTCGATGGCGTGGACATCCAGATGGTTCGTCGGTTCATCGAGGACGATCAGATCGTTTTTCCGCAAAAGGAGCCTGCCGAGAGCAACCCTTGTCTTCTGGCCGCCGGAGAGGGTGCGGATCTTTTTTCCGAACTCTTCGTCGGTGAATCCCAGGCCCCGCGCGACACCGGTGACCATGCCCTTCAGGCCGAAGCCGTTTTCGGCGGCAAAGGTCTGCAAGAGACGGTCGTGCTCCTCGGCCGCGGCCAGGAGAGCGTCCCCGGACAGACGGCCCATGTCCGCCTCCAGATCGCGGAGCCGCTGTTCGGCGTCGATCAGATCCTGCCTGGCGGTCATAAGCTCCTCAAAGATCGTATTGTCGCTGTCCGTGTCCTGATCCTGCGCGAGATAGCCGCAGCGGATGCCGCCGGCGAAAACGACCGTGCCAGCGTCCGGCTCCAGTTCGCCCAGCAGAAGGCGCAGGAGAGTCGTCTTGCCGGCTCCGTTGGCACCGACAATGGCGGCTTTTTCCCGTGCTTCCAGGCGAAAGGCAGCGCTCTGAATGATGGGGACATCACCGAACGCTTTGGACAGGTTGTGACATTCCAGGATCGTCATGGCATCCATCATAACAGGGAATCCGCGGCTCTGCAATAACCGCGGAATCATGGTACAATAGGAGCATGTTTCAGAGCAGAGTTTTCAAACGCATGTTTTTCAGCTATATCCTGATCATTGCGGTCAGCTTCAGCCTGTACGCCGTGTTCCTGGTCTACCAGAACCGGCGGATCGACGACGCGCAGGCGGAGCGGGACAGCGAGCTGACGCTGCGCGAGGCGGCGGACATGCTGGACGGGGCGATCGGGATCGCGCAGGATGTGGTGCGCGATCTCAGATATTCCACGGTGATGCGGGATCTGTACATGGCGACGCGTCTTGGCAATCCGGTGGATTCGTACACCGACTACGCCATTCAGACAGAACTCAAAGGGATCCTTTCCTCACACGGAGCTTCGCTCTACGGCGTCTCGATCTTTCTCGAGGGGAGCGAACGGGCGTATTCCGGAGGCGGCGTGCTCTATCTCGATGAGCCCTTTATCGCGCCCGCAAAGGAACAGCCTTTTCTGGCGGTCGGATCGATCGCGGACATCTTCGGATTTAAAAATAACAAGCGATATTATTTCCAGAAGCGCGGCATGATCTACTGCGACAGCTATACCTACCGCACAGGTGTCGGGATCGGCTGCTGCTGCGTGTTCATCGACGCGGACCGGACGGAGAGCGCGCTTTCGGAGCTGCTCGACCAGGGAAGCGGGGTCCGTGTCCTGTACCGCGGCGAGGAGATCCTGACAGTCGGCGGGATCACGGGAGAAGCGGCAGGGACCAGGTCCTCCGACGCGGATCCCGAGGTTGTCTACGAGCTGTACGGGAACGGTCCCGCCCCGGCCGGAAGGCATTTTGTCCTCTACGGCATGCTGCTGATCCTGGCGCTGGTCTTTCTCTTTTTTGTGTGGCTTGCCTACTGGCAGAGCAAGCGCTATTATCAGCCGATCGGTGTGCTGGGCAGCATGGTCTCCCAGGGGGACGGATCCCCCAGGGAGGATGAGATGGACGGCATCATCGGCGGGATCCGGGAACTGATCGGTGAAAAGAACCGCTATCACGAAAAGATCCTGACGATCGGCCCCTATGCCGGCGCGGGGATGCTGCAGGCGATCGTGGCCGGAGGCGAGGGCGGCGAAAAACTGAGTGTTCTGACGGATGAGGATTTCCTGGACCTGAAGCACCTGTATTATGTGGTATCGGTCGTCAATCTTGCCTATGAAGGAAACCATGCCGCCGACGAAGGCTTAAGGGAGCGACTGGACGGCATCATCCGACAGACGGCGGGGACCTGGTCGACGGAGGAAAGGCACATCGCCTGGTATTTCCGGGATGTCTTCAATATCTACCTGATCGTCAATGACGATGAACCGGAGCTTTCCGAGGATCTGTTCTTCAATCTCCGCCGCCAGCTCGCGGCCGCTCTCGAGCCGGAGCATCTGCTCGTCACCATGGGCGTGGACCGGCCGCGCGAGGAGATCGCGGAGCTGAAGACCGCCTGCGAGAGTGCGATGAACGCTCTGGAGGGGATGCTGCGCGACGGCAGGGGCGAGGTGTTCTTTGCCGGGGAAGAGGCGGAAAGACGCGTGGATTACTATTTCCCCGCGGGATTCACGGAGCAGCTGCGCGGCTTTCTGGAGCGCCGGGACCGCGGCGGCATTCACGGGCTGCTGTTCGAGGTGTATAAAAAGAATCTGGAGCTTGCCGCGCCGGCCGATGTCTATCACGCGCTCGTCGATGAGCTGTATCCCGCGGTCATGAGGGCGATCAAGGAAACGGCGGGCCTTACCGCGGTCCACCTGAACATCCGGCGCGCGCAGGGGCTGATGACCCTGCAGGAGATCTTCGACTACTACGACGCGGTGCTGATGTCGGTGACCGACCTGCTCGAGCAGGACAGCGGCAGCCGGGAGGAGGACGCTCTGCCGGACGAGGAGATCCTGCGCTATGTGGACGAGCATTTCTGCGATCAGGATATCTCCCTGCAGTTCCTTTCCGATCATTTCCGCGTCAGTAATAAATATCTGCTGTTATTATATAAACAGCGCCACGGCATGACGTATCTGCAGTATCTTCAGAACAAACGGATCGCCCGCGCCGCGGAGATGATCCGCAGGGGGGGATTCTCCCTGGCGGAGATCGGGGAGCGGGTAGGGTATCCCAACCAGCTCACCTTCCGGAGGAACTTTAAGGCGGTCATGGGCGTCAATCCCTCTGAATACGCGGCTCCGCAATAATTGAATCCTGCGGAATTTTTGATTCTGTACAATCTTTTTCTTTCATGTTTCAATAGCCATAACGGAAATTTTTTCACCGCGCGCGGGGGGAAGTTATGGCCAGGAACGACAAGAAGAAATCGGCATACGTCGAAAAGAAACTGCCGCTCAGGACGCTGATCTATCGCGACCGGTATCTGCTCATCATGATGGTCCCGGTCATCATCTTTTTCGCGATTTTCTGCTATTTCCCGATGACGGGCCTGATCATGGCCTTCAACCGCTATAAGATCGGCTCGGGCCTCCTGGGGGTCTACAACAGTCCGTTCGTCGGGACCAAGTGGTTTTCGCAGTTCTTCGGGTCCGTGTACTTTTACCGTCTGGTGCGCAACACGTTCCTGCTGCAGTTCTGGTCATTGATCATCGGCTTCCCGATCCCGATCCTGTTTGCGGTCGCTGTCACGCAGATCCGGCGCAAGCCGATCCAGAAGACCGTGCAGGTGACGACCTATCTGCCGTATTTCATCTCGACCGTGGTCGTCTGCGGTATGATCAACAACTTCCTGTCACCTTCGGGCGGCATCATCAACCAGATGCTGAACAAGCTCGGCATCGAGAGCATCAACTTCATGAACCTGCCCCAGTGGTTCCGGCCGATCTATGTCATCTCGGGCTCCTGGCAGAGCTTCGGGTTCAACTCCATCATCTTTGTCGCCGCGATCATGGGTATCTCCCCCGATCTGCACGAGGCGATGCGCGTGGACGGCGCGAACCGCAGGCAGATCATCTGGCACCTGATCCTGCCGTCCATCCGGCCTACGATCATCCTGCTGCTCATCATGACGCTCGGCAGCATGATGAGTGTCGGCTTTGAAAAGGTCTATCTGCTGTACAACACGGCGGTGTATGAGACCGCGGATGTCATCCAGACCTATGTGTACCGGCAGGGTATCGGATCGAGCCCGCCGAACTACAGCTTCGCTACCGCGGTCGGTCTCTTCAACTCGGTGATCAACTTTGCCATCGTCTTTGTCGCCAACCGGATCAGCCGGCGCGTCACGGATACGGCCATCTGGTGACGGGAGGACGCGGCATATGCAGGATGTTAAGGCAATGAAAGAAAAGAAGGCGTACAACGGCTGGGTCGGAGATCTCATCTTTGACATGATCATCTGGATCTTCCTGGCCATCGCGGTCATCGTATGCGTCTATCCGTTCCTCTATGTGGTCAGTGTGGCCGTCAGCTCGGGGGAAGCGGTCAACAAGGGACTTGTCTATCTGTTCCCGGTCGACCTCAATTTCGACGCGATGAAGACGGTGCTGAAATACAAGCAGCTCTGGGTATCCTATGGCAACACCCTGTTCTACACGGTGGTGGGGACCGTCCTCAATGTCGTCTTCACGTGCCTGGCGGCCTATCCGCTCTCACGCAAACGCTTTTTCCTGCGCAAGCAGCTCAATTTCCTGCTCGCGTTCACCATGTATTTCTCCGGCGGCCTGATCCCGATCTATATCGTCGTGACGAACATGGGGCTCTACAATTCCCGCTGGGCCATGATCCTGCCGGCGCTGATCTCCGCGTACAATGTCATGATCTGCCGCTCGGCCTTTGAGTCGATCTCCGAGGAGCTTTTTGAGGAGGCGGCCATCGAGGGGGCCAATGATTTCTATATCCTCGTGAGGATCGCGGCCCCGCTGATCAAGCCCACGCTGGCGGTGCTGACGCTGTACTACGCGGTCGCCAGGTACAACGATTTCTTCAGCGCGATGCTCTACATCACGGATTCCACCAAGGAGCCGCTGCAGGCCTTCCTGCGCCGCATCCTGCTGCAGGCGTCGACGGAGATCATGCAGACCACCTCGCTCTCCATGGGAGCGCTGTCGCAGTCGACGATCCAGGTGCGCTACGTCTGTATCGTCGTATCGGTCGTCCCGATCATGCTCGTCGTGCCGCTCGTGCAGAAATACCTGGTCCAGGGCACGATGCTGGGGGCTGTGAAGGGATAAGCATAAGGTCAGATCCATGGTTTCTTTCACAGGGGGAACGTGGTATGATATAGAAGTCTAAATCTTTTTATTCTTGCAAAGGAGGGGAACTGATGAAGAAGAAGATTTTATCGATGCTTCTCGCGACCTCGATGGTCGCGGCGGCACTCACCGGCTGCGGCGGCGGACAGACACCCGCGCAGGCACCGGCTGATACGACGCAGACGGAGGCACCGGCAACCGAGAACAAGACCGAAAAGGTCGACGCCGATATCGAGCAGGCACAGGCTGTGGCTGAGGATTCCGGCTATGTCTATGAGGGAACGGCTCCGATCACGCAGGAAGCCGGCAAGAGCATCAAGATCCTTGCGGAGACCTCAAACTATACCAACGTGGATATCGCGAACGCGGAGATCGTCAAGAAGGTGGTCGCGGATTCCGGTGTCGCTGTTGACTGGCAGCTGGTCGACTACAACAACTATCAGGATACCGTCACACCGATGCTTTCCACCGGCCAGGCGGACGCGGACATCATTCTGCTTCCCGATCAGGACACGAACCAGGTCTACATCAAGTCCGGCCTGTTCCAGCCACTGAACCAGTACTTCGGCTCCATGCCCAACTTCACGAAGTGGCTGCATGACAACCCGGTCATGAAGGCCGAGCTGACCGCCGAGGACGGCAACATCTACTATGTGCCCGGCACCAACGTCGGCAAGGACTATCAGCCCTGCCTGATGTACAACGTTGTATGGCTTGAGAAGGCCGGCATGAAGGCTCCCGAGACACTGGATGACTTTGTGGCGCTCCTTCAGTACTACAAGGACAACGACATGAACGACAACGGCGACAAGAACGACGAGATCCCGATGTCCATCATGGCTGATTTCCTGCCTTACATGTTCGGACCGGCCTTCGGCCTTGACCTTGTCAGTGGCTTCCAGGCGGATGCGGACGGCAACGTCACCTATGCCTATGCGGATTCCGAGAATTACAAAAAGTATCTTGAGTTCCTGAACGGTCTGTACAAGGACGGCCTGCTCGAGGTCGAGTACACCTCTCTCGACAGAGACAAGGTCATCGAGCGCATCTCCAACGATCTGACGGGTGTTGCCTATGACTTCAGCTGGGCGATGTCCATGATGTATTCCAATGTCCTGCCTTACTATGACGGAACGGCTGACAAGGCGTTCGTCGGCGCGGCTCCGCTTTCCGGCGACAGCAAGGGCTTCTATGTAGGCCGTGTCGAGCTGGGCAATATGTTCGCGATCAGCACGAACGCGCAGGATCCCGAGCTCTGCGCGAAGTTCCTTGACTACGCGATGAGCGATGCCTGCCAGGAACTGTATCAGTGGGGTATCGAGGGCGAGAGCTATCAGGTCAACGCTGACGGTTCCCGTGAGTTCACCGAGAAGGGCAAGGACAATGACTGGCTGCAGCAGTTCGGCATCAATCCTTCCTTCGTCTTCCCGGCGCAGCAGTCCGTGGCTTCCACCGATGTTCTGGTTGCCGACTGGCACGCCAAGAGCAACGCCGATCTTCGTCAGTATGTGGTCGATCCCTGGCCGTTCATCTATTCCACCGATGCTGAGACCGACACGATCAACACCTACATGACGGACATCCAGACCAAGGTTGATGAGAGCGCGGCGGCGTTCATCACCGGCACGAGACCGATGACCGAGTTCGACGCCTACATCGGCGAACTGGACGCCCTGCACCTGCCTGAGGTGCTTGAGATCCGCAAGCAGCAGTATGCGCGCTACAAGAAGGCACTGAACGGCTGATCAGCAGGTGCCATTGCAGTGAAGTAATGAAACAGAGCGAGGGGACTGCCTGGGCGCAGTTCCCTCGTTTTATCTCAGGATACGGCGGCCGGGGGTGCCGCGCTTTTTCATGAAAAGGGGGAGCGTAAGATGAGCGGAGAACAGCCGAGGACCATCCACTACAATAAGTATTACGGGAGCATGCAGACGCTGCTTGACCGGTTTGACCGGCGCGCCCGCGCGGACGCCTTTGACGGAAAAAGCGCCGAGGACTTTGCCCCCTGGCGCAGAAAGAGCCGTGAGACGCTCCTGGACCTTCTGGGGATGAACCGCATGGAAAAGTGCCCTCTGGAGCCTCTTGTCGACGAGGTGACAGAGCTGCCTGCCGCGGACGGCGCACCGATGATCCGCAGGGAGCATGTGGTCATCCAGGTGGAGCCGCAGACATGGATGACGCTCTATCTGCTGATCCCGGAAACGATCGCTCCCGGAAAAGGCGCGGACTGTCCGCAGGTGTACCTGGCACTGCCCGGCCACATGGGGGCCGGCAAGGAGAGCATCGCCGGCCGTGCGGAGATACCGGCGGTAGCGGATGCCATCAGACAGTTCAACTATGATTACGGCCTGCGGCTCGCCCGCATGGGACATGTCGTGGCGTGTCCCGACTGCCGGGCGTTCGGCGAGCGGCGTGATGAGGACAGGCGGGGGGACAGCGAGGACGATTTCCTCGGCAGCACCTGCTTCCAGCTCGCCCATATGGCGGAGGGCCTCGGGGAGACGGTCTGCGGCATGTGCACCTGGGACGGCATGCGGCTGATGGATTATCTCGAGGAGCGCGGCCGGACGGAAGGGTGGGATGTCTCGTCCTTCGGCTGCGTCGGTTTTTCCGGCGGCGGCATGCAGACGCTCTGGACCGCGGCCATGGACGACCGCGTGAGCACGGCGCTCATCAGTGGCTATCTGTACGGCTATAAGGATTCGCTGCTCCTTTTATGCGGCAACTGCAGCTGCAACTATATCCCCAGGCTGTGGGAACACTTTGATATGGGCGATATCGCCTCCCTCATCGCCCCGCGCCGCCTGATCGTGCAGTCCTGCCGGGGGGACCACCTCAACGGCCCCAGAGGCCTTGACAATGTCTATGAACAGCTGGACATCGTGCGCTCCGCTTACCGACTGTTCGGCGCCGAAGAAAAGATTCTTCACGACATCCGCGAGGGGGAACACTGTTTCCATCCGGAGGTCCTGGAGGTCCTGTAGGAAGTTCCACGAAAACCTTGACCGCGCCTTGTGAATGGGGCATAATCATATGTTGGGGATTTATGAGAGTTCACCTAAGGAGCGGGAATGAAGAAAATCGCCATCTTCCTGGATAATGCGGCGAACCATGCGATCTATTCGAGAATATGTGGCCTTTACAAGCGGGTATACGAGGAAAACCTCGACATAGCCATTTATCTGTACCGCAGCAGGGCCGGATGGAGATTTGACGAAAAGTACAACATCGGGGAATATAACATCTTCCGTCTGCCTGATCTGGACGTATTTGACGGCTTTGTCCTGATCTTCAACGATCTCTCTGAAAAACAGAGGAACTTTGTCGGCTGGGATGCCTGTCATGAAGTGGCGCGGCGTGTTCTGGAGACCGGTAAGCCGGCCATCTCGATCGGGACCAGGATCGAGGGGATCCATCACGTCGGTATCGACAACAACGCTTCCATGTCCGTGATCATGCGCCATCTCCTGGAAGTGCATCACTGCCGTTCCTTCTGGTTCCTGATGGGGCCTGAGGAGCACCGGGAATGTCAGGAGCGCGCCAAGGCGATCAGTGATTATCTCGCCGGCTGGGATAACCGGGATTACAGCGATTTTTTCTACTACGAGAGTTTTAACCCGCTGTGCGGCGAGCATGGGTTCAGGCATTTTTATGAAAAATACGGGACGCTCCCCGACGCGATCGTCTGTGCGAACGACCACATCGCGATCGGTGCCTGTACGGAAGCGGCACGCCAGGGATTATCAGCCCCCCGCGATTTTCTGATCACCGGGTTTGACAATATCAATCTGGCCGCCTGCCATACACCGAGCCTCACGACGATCGATCAGCGCTGGCCCGAGCTGGGCAGTGTCTGCATCGACTATCTGCAGGCCGCCTGGGCAGGTGAGGAATTCCCCAAGTCCACGATCGTCTATACGCAGATGATCCGCAGACAGAGCTGCGGCTGTGAGACCGCGGCTCCGGAAGAGGCGGCGGAGATCTTCAATGCCTGTATCCGGCAGGATATGCAGCATGAGAGCTTCAACCGTCAGCTGATCCGCTTTGAGAACAATCTGCTGGTCTGTGAGAGCATACAGGAGATCGGCAAAACCTTTGCGCCGATGCTGCCGCATCTCGGCAGTGACCTGCTGTATCTGGTGCTCGACCGGAGGTTCTATTCCGAGCGCGAGCAGACGGAGCTGCTCAGAGACGGGAGCTATGCGCAGGAACCGGGAGACAGTGTTTTCCTCAAGGAGGGATATCCTCCGGAGATGCAGGTGGCATTCGTCATTGACAGCACCGGTGTGACCGCTGTCGATCAGTCGACGGATTATATGCGCAGACAGTATCAGGCGCTGGCCACCCCCAAGGACTGCATCTTCCTGCCCGTGCATTTCGGTGACCGCTCTGTCGGATATATCGTGATCAACCGGGCGGAGCAGATGATCCGTGACGGATACGGTGTCCGCGCGGTCCAGATGCTGCTCGGAGCCATTGAGAATCTCTACATCCGCAACCGCCTGCGCGGGGCGAACGATCTGCTCGCGCGCGCATCCATCACGGACGCGATGACCGGGGTGTACAACCGGACCGGATACCAGGAGGTCGCACTCCCGTATTATGACAGGCATCACGACGAGGGCAGGGATCTGACGATCTTTTTTGCCGACATGGACGGGATGAAACAGATCAATGACCAGTTCGGCCATGAAAGCGGCGATTTCGCGATCCTGTCGATCGTCCAGGCGCTTCGCCGTGCCTGTCCGCAGGACTCGATCATGGCGCGCATGGGCGGCGACGAATTTCTGGTCATGATGGAGGTATCCGATGATCAGAAAGTGCATGAGATCATCGACAACGTCCGCCGGGAAGTACCTCTGACGGAGGAGGCAAATCGTCTGCCGTACGCTCCGACGGTCAGCATCGGATATGTCATCACGCAGATGCATAGTCTTCTGACGCTGGATGACTATATCCGGATCGCGGACGAAAGGATGTATGAAGAAAAAGCAGCACATAAACAACACCACAGGCAAGGAGAAAGATAATGCCCCAGAGAAATGACATTCACAAGGTACTCATCATCGGTTCGGGCCCGATCGTGATCGGGCAGGCGTGCGAGTTTGACTACTCGGGGACGCAGGCGTGCAAGGCGCTGCGGAGCCTGGGGTACGAGATCGTGCTCGTCAACTCCAATCCGGCAACGATCATGACCGATCCGGAGATGGCGGATCACACCTACATCGAGCCGCTCAACGCGGAACGTGTCACCGCCGTGATCGAAAAGGAACGGCCGGACGCGCTGCT
This sequence comes from Lachnospiraceae bacterium, assembly GCA_024687125.1. Classification (GTDB taxonomy): domain Bacteria; phylum Bacillota; class Clostridia; order Lachnospirales; family Lachnospiraceae; genus Butyrivibrio. The sequence goes on along the minus strand of JAILFA010000035.1, from coordinate 37,588 downwards.
TCCGAATCTGGGCGGACAGTCAGGACTGAACCTGGCTGCCGAGCTGTACAAGAAAGGGATCCTGGATCTCTACGGCGTCAAAGTGATCGGCGTGCAGGTGGACGCCATCGAGCGCGGCGAGGACAGGATCGAGTTCAAAAAGACCATGGACGCGCTGGGCATCGGAATGGCCAGGAGCGAGGTCTCCTACAGCGTCGATGAGGCGCTCGCGATCGCGGACAGGCTGCATTATCCGGTGGTCCTCAGGCCCGCCTACACGATGGGCGGTACCGGCGGCGGCCTCGTCTACAACAAGGATGAACTGCGGACGGTCTGTACGCGCGGCCTGCAGGCGTCTCTCATCCACCAGGTCCTGGTCGAGGAATCGATCCTGGGCTGGGAGGAGCTGGAACTGGAGGTTGTCCGCGACAAGGACAACAACATGATCACGGTATGCTTCATCGAAAATGTGGATCCCGTGGGCGTGCATACCGGAGATTCCTTCTGCACAGCCCCGATGCTGACCATCGATGAGGATCTTCAGAAGGAGTTGCAGCGGCAGGCCTACGCCATCGTCGAGCATATCGGCGTCATCGGCGGGACCAATGTGCAGTTCGCGCACGATCCGGTCTCCGGACGCGTGATCGTCATCGAGATCAATCCGCGTACCTCGCGCTCATCGGCGCTGGCTTCCAAGGCGACCGGCTTCCCGATCGCGCTCGTATCCGCAAAACTGGCGACGGGCCTGACACTCGCGGAGCTCACGGACGCGAAGTTCGGGACGCTGGACAAATATGTGCCGAACGGCGATTTCGTGGTCGTCAAGTTCGCCCGCTGGGCGTTTGAAAAGTTCCACGGCGTCGAGGACAAGCTGGGCACGCAGATGCGCGCCGTCGGCGAGGTCATGAGCATCGGCAAGAACTACAAGGAGGCCTTCCAGAAGGCGATCCGCTCGCTGGAAAAGGACCGCTACGGTCTGGGCTTTGTGAAGAACTACCACGAGCTTCCGGTCGAGGAGCTTAAGAAGCTCCTCATCGACGTGAGCTCCGAGCGGCACTTTATCCTCTATGAGGCGATCCGCAAGGGGATGACGGTCGACGAGCTCTTTGAGATCACGGGCGTCAAGCACTGGTTCCTGAACCAGATGAAGGAGCTGGTCGAGGAAGAGGAAAAGATGCTCGCCTATAAGGGCAAGGGCCTGCCGGATGAAATGCTCATCACGGCCAAGCGCGACGGCTTCTCCGACAGATATCTCGCACAGATCCTGGAGCTGTCCGAGGACGATATCCGCAGACAGCGCGAGGGACTGGGGATCACGGAAACCTGGGACGGCGTCCATGTGTCCGGTACCCAGGACAGCGCGTATTACTATTCCACCTACGCGGAGAGAAAAGAGGAGCAGGCGGAAGAAAACGCTCCGAAGAACAACAAGGTGATGATCCTGGGCGGCGGTCCCAACCGGATCGGCCAGGGCATCGAATTTGACTACTGCTGTGTCCACTGCGCCAAGTCGCTCAAAGCGCTGGGCTTCGAGACCATCATCGTCAACTGCAACCCGGAGACGGTCTCCACGGACTACGACACTTCGGACAAGCTGTATTTCGAGCCGCTGACGCTGGAGGATGTTCTCGCGATCTACCGCAGGGAAAAGCCGCTCGGTGTGATCGCGCAGTTCGGCGGTCAGACACCGCTCAACCTCGCGGCCAAGCTGGAAAAAGAGGGCGTGAAGATCCTCGGGACGACACCGGAGGTCATCGACCTCGCCGAGGACCGCGACCAGTTCCGCGCGATGATGGATAAGCTTGGGATCCCGATGCCGGAGTCCGGCATGGCGACCACGGTGGAGGAGGCCAAGCAGGTGGCCGCGAGGATCGGCTATCCCGTGATGGTCCGTCCCTCCTATGTGCTCGGCGGACGCGGCATGGAGGTCGTGCGCAGCGAGGCTGCCATCGAGGAGTACATGAAGGCCGCCGTCGGCGTGACGCCGGACCGCCCGATCCTGATCGACCGCTTCCTGCACAACGCTCTCGAGTGTGAGGCCGATGCCATCAGCGACGGCACGGACGCCTATGTGCCCGCGGTCATGGAGCACATCGAGCTCGCCGGTATCCATTCGGGCGACAGCGCCTGCATCCTGCCTTCCAAGCATATCCCGGACGAGCTGCTTTCAACGATCCGTGAGTATACGAAGAAGATCGCGGTGGAGATGCATGTGGTGGGTCTCATGAACATGCAGTATGCCATCGAGGACGGCAAGGTCTTTGTCCTGGAAGCCAATCCGAGAGCTTCGCGCACGGTGCCGCTGGTGTCCAAGGTCTGCGGTATCCGCATGGTGCCGCTTGCCACCGAGATCATCACGATGGGCCTCACCGGCAGAAAGAGCCCGATCGAGAACCTCGGAGAAAAGAAGATCCCGTACTACGGCGTCAAGGAAGCCGTTTTCCCGTTCAATATGTTCCCGGAGGTCGACCCGCTCCTCGGGCCGGAGATGCGCTCCACGGGCGAGGTGCTCGGGATCGCGAAGACCCCCGGCGAAGCGTTCTACAAGGCTGAAGAGGCCGCCAAGGCGACGCTTCCGACGGAGGGAAGCGTGCTGATCTCGCTGAACGCCGAGGACAAGCCGGAGGCCGCGGAGCTCGCAAAGCGCTTCCATGAGGATGGATTTACCGTTCTGGCTACCGGGAAGACCTGTGAGACGATCGAGCAGAGCGGCGTGCCTGTGACGCGGGTCAAAAAGGACTTTGAGGGCCGGCCCAATGTACAGGACATGATCACGAACGGCGAGATCGATCTGATCGTCAATTCGCCGATCGGTGCCGGTGCCGAGCATGATGACAGCTATCTGCGCAAGAGCGCCATCAAAGCCAGGATCCCTTACATCACGACGATCGCCGCGGCGCGCGCGGCAGCGGATGGGATCCGGCAGCTCAAGAACGGCCCCGCCTCAGCGCTGAAATCCCTGCAGGAGTGGCACGAGGAGATCGGCTGAGGCAAACGGATCGCCTGATTGACAAAAACGGTGATTCGTGTACAATTTTAGTGTTGTTGCCACGTTTGTGGTGAAGCAAAAATGAAACAATCAGGAGGAGAAAAAACAATGTTGGAGAAGTGGTTCAAGCTAAAGGAACATGGAACCGATGTACGCACGGAGATCGTGGCGGGTCTGACGACCTTCCTGTCGATGGCGTATATCCTGGCCGTCAACCCGAACATCCTGAGCGCCGGCGGAATGGACAGTAACGGTGTCTTTCTGGCAACTGCCATTGCGTCTGCCATCGCAACTTTTATCATGGCGTTTCTGGCCAACTACCCCATCGCTCTTTCCGCAGGCCTGGGCCTGAACGCATACTTTGCCTATACGGTATGCCTGGGCGAGCTCGGCGGTGAGCCGGACGCGTTCAAGGTTGCCCTGACGGCGGTCTTTGTTGAAGGTCTCATCTTCATCCTGCTCTCCATCTTCAAGGTCCGTGAGGAGATCATCAACGGTATCCCTTCCAATCTTAAGAACGGCATCACCGTTGGTATCGGTCTGTTCATCGGCTTCATCGGCCTGCGCGGCGCCAACATCGTTATCCCGAGCGATGCGACGACGGTCGAGCTCGGCAGCTTTACAGATCCGGGCATGTCCCTGGCTCTGATCGGTTTTCTGATCATCCTGATCCTGTCCCACTTCCGTGTCAAGGGTTCCGTCCTCATCGGCATCATCGCCACCTGGGTCCTCGGCATGATCGCGGAAGCAACGGGCTGGTACGTTGTGAACCCTGATGCGGGTGTCTACAGCGTGATCCCGTCCTCTATCGTCGGATTTGATTTCAGCGGCCTTTCCAAGACAGCGTTCCAGCTTGATTTCGGCTGGGTGGCCAAGAACTTCATCTCCTTTGTTGCTATCGTATTTGCTTTCCTGTATGTCGATCTGTTTGACACGATCGGCACGGTCGTCGGTGTCGCCGACAAGGCAGGCCTGCTTGACAAGAACGGCAAGCTTCCCCGTGCCGGCAAGGTCCTGATGGCGGACGCGATCGGTACGACGGCAGGCGCCCTGCTCGGTACCTCAACGGTCACCAGCTTCGTGGAATCCGGTGCCGGTGTTGCCGAAGGCGGAAAGACCGGTCTCACCGCTCTTACGACCGGCGTGATGTTCGTCCTGTCCCTCATTCTGGCACCGCTCTTCCTGACGATCCCCGGTTTTGCGACCGCTCCGGCTCTGATCTATGTCGGTATGCTGATGATCAGCTCCGCCAAGAACATCAAGTTTGAAGGCGACATCGCCGATGTCGCGGGTGCTTACATGGCGATCATCATGATGCCGCTGACCTACTCCATCGCGACGGGTATCATGTTCGCGATCCTGACCTGGGTCATCATCAAGACCTTCACAGGCAAGGCCAAGGATGTCGGTCCGGTCATGTGGGTAGTCGCCCTGTTGTTTGCACTGAGGATCGTTACACTGATCACCAACTTCCAGTGAGAAGCAGACAGCAGAAAAAAACGAGCAGCTTTTTCAGGAACGCGAGGGGTCAAAGCCTTGCGTTCCTTTTCTTGTGCGTCTTTCTGTGCGCGTTCCTGCTGACCGGCTGCGGTAAAAAGGAAACGCCGGAGCAGCAGAGCACAGCGCCTGCGACAGAGGGGATCTCCGTCGTACAGGCTCCCGATGAGGGCAGCAGCGCAGCTCCTGAAGCAGCTACGGAGCCGGATCAGGAAAAGACGCCGGCAGAGCGCCTGCAGGAGGACCTGGAAAAAGGATCCATCCCCTGGGAGGACGCCCCCGAGATCGGCGACCGGGACAGTCTGATGGATTATCTGCGCCTTGTCCGCAGCTACAGGATCACGGAAGCGCCGGTACACTTTGTAGACGGCTGCATGGTGGACTACGACGAGATCCTCAAGGCGGTCAATCTGGCGTATATCGATTACGAGATCCACGCGCAGGAGGAGGATACGGCCGATGTGCTCTATACGCTCACCTATTACCCGGGGGAGCGTGTGGCGACCGCGTATCTGTCCGGTGATACCTCGGACCTGACCGACGAGGAGCTCAGGCTCTATGATGTGGCGGTCATGCTCGTGGACGCGGCCGAGGAGCTTCCGACGCCGCTTCTTAAGGAACTCTTTCTGCATGACCAGATCATCGGCATCGTCACCTATCATAACCACAAGGAGAGGGTGGGCGTGCCGCGGTTCTGCACGGCGCTCGGGGCGATCCTGGACGGACAGGCCAACTGCCAGGGATACTGCGACGCCTTTGAAATGCTCCTCACCATGGCGGGCTTTGATGTCGGCAAACAATCCGGCTACGCCGGCAACGAAGAGCATATGTGGAACACGATCCGGCTGGATGATCAGTGGTATGCCGTGGACTGCACCTGGGATGACGCTTCGTTCGCGCTGAACGGAACGGAGTACACATCCTACGCGTATTTCAACGCGCCGCTGGAGATCCTGACCGCCACGCACTCCATGGAGGAGTATACGGTCGATCATCCCATTGTCCGGGAGCTCGCTGACGCAAAGGACTACTTCTTCCTGACCGAGGAAGCGACGGATCGTTTTTTCGGTTTCTACTATCCCTCCATGCAGGAGCTGATCAGCGACGCGGCCGGACGCCTGGAGGACGGTGCGTCCTATGTCTATGCGATGGCGCCGGCGGACAAAAAGAACTTCAAGAACTACCGCGCCGTGACCAAAGAGCTGAACAGGAAGCTCTCCTCGCCGCTCGATTATGTGACGATCCTGACCGGGGCGGGGGAGTACAGCTATGTGATCCTGGATGCTTCCGGCGCGAAGACAGCGGAGGACGAGGGCATCCAGAGCGAGCACGCCAGGGAGGATGCCGGCGGGGGATCCGACGGGCAGCAGCCCGAGGCGCAGGAAGCGCTGATCGACGAGGACGGCAGCTATACCACCGCCGAGGATGTGGCCCTGTATCTGCATGTCTATCACCGGCTGCCCGGCAATTTCATCACCAAAAAGGAAGCCAGGGATCTCGGCTGGGACGGGGGAGGACTGGAAGCTTATGCGCCGGGCAAGTGCATCGGCGGTGACCGCTTCGGCAATTACGAAGGTCTCCTGCCGGAGGGCGGGAATTACCGCGAGTGCGACATCGATACCCTGGGCGCGTCCGGACGGGGCGCCAAACGTCTGATCTACTCCGATCAGGGGGAGATCTGGTACACGGAGGATCATTATGCAACGTTCACACAGCTCTACCCGTGAGATTTTCTACATCGATCTGACAGGGGCGGATACGCCGGCGGCTGTACAGGAATGCCTGTGCCGCGAGCTTCCGCTGCCGGAGTATTACGGGAAAAACCTGGATGCTTTCTACGATGTCCTGACCTCGCAGGGAGGAGACTGGGAACTGATCTTTTTCCGTTGTGTCCTTCTTAAGGCGAGGCAGCCGAGATATCTGCAGACGCTGGAGAGACTCTGCCGGGAGGCCGCGGAGGAGACACCGGGCCTGATCGTGAAATTCTTCAGATCCTGAAAAAAGCCTGAAAAAAGGCGTTGGATAAGCCCCGATTCGAAAATGATCGAACCGGGGCTTTGTGTTTTGAGCATTCGCTCGTGCCGAGTACCTGGTCGGAATACGGCGGCCGCTCTGCCGACAGCCGTGGGAATCTCAAACTTATGGATACAGTATAACGGAAGAATATGTCAAAAATATGAACATACACTGAAAGAATTATAAAGGATTCCGGAGACGTTTTTCTTTTCTTCTTGACGGAAATGCCGTCCGGACATAAACTATAGGGTGGTTTACTATGTGGGAGGAAGAAGAAAATGGCTGATACTCAGAAAAAGATCATTCTTACGGGAGACCGCCCGACAGGACGGCTTCACGTCGGGCATTATGTGGGTTCCCTCAGACGCCGCGTAGAGCTCCAGAATTCCGGTGAATTTGATGAGATCTACATCATGATCGCCGATGCGCAGGCGCTGACGGACAACGCGAAAAATCCCGAAAAGGTGCGGGAGAACATCATGGAGGTTGCCCTGGACTATCTGGCGGCAGGGCTGGATCCCGAGAAATCCACGCTGTTCATCCAGTCGCAGGTACCGGAGCTGACGGAGCTCTCGTTTTACTACATGAATCTGGTCACAGTGCCGCGTCTTCAGCGCAATCCGACCGTCAAGGCGGAGCTGCAGATGCGTGATTTTTCGAGCGGCGGCGGCATCCCGGTCGGTTTCTTTACCTATCCGATCTCACAGGCGGCGGATATCACGGCGTTTCAGGCGACGGTCGTCCCTGTCGGCGAGGACCAGGAGCCGATGCTGGAGCAGTGCCGCGAGATCGTGCGGAGCTTCAACGGCACCTACGGGGAGACCCTGATCGAGCCCAAGATCATGCTCCCGGAGACAAAGGCCTGCCTGCGCCTGCCCGGGATCGACGGCAAGGCCAAGATGAGCAAGTCCCTCGGCAACTGCATCTATCTCGCCGAGCAGCCCGAGGATATCAAAAAGAAGATCATGAGCATGTTCACCGATCCCGGCCATCTTAAGGTCGAGGACCCCGGCAAGACCGAGGGCAATCCGGTGTTCATCTATCTCGAGGCGTTCTCCAGGCCGGAGTATTTCGCCGAGTTTTGCCCGGACTACAAGGATCTTGACGAGATGAAGGCGCACTATGAGCGGGGCGGCCTCGGGGATGTCAAGGTCAAGAAGTTCCTCAACGCCTGCCTGCAGGCGGAGCTGGAACCGATCCGGAAGCGCCGCGAGGAGTTCCAGAAGGATCTGGACTATGTCCGCGAGGTCCTGAAAAAGGGAAGCATCGTCGCCGAGAAAAAGGCGGCCGAGACGCTGTCCATGGTCAAGAAGGCGATGCGGATCGACTATTTCAATGACGAGGACTGGATCCGCGCGCAGAGAGAAAAATACGATCAGAAGTAAGCTGAGTGAGGAGAGGATCTATGAAGAATATTCTGTTCGTTGCGTCTGAAGGAGTTCCTTTTATCAAGACCGGCGGTCTGGCGGATGTTGTTGGATCGCTGCCCAAGGAGATCGATAAAAAGTACTACGATGTGCGCGTCATCATCCCGAAGTACCGCTGCATGAAGCAGGAGATGACGGACAAGCTCGAGTATATTACGAATTTTTACATGGACTTCCACTGGAAGAGCGAGTATGTCGGCATTTTCAAGGCCGAGGTGGAGGGGATCACCTATTACTTCATCGACAACGAGTTCTACTTCAACGGCGACCGTCCATACTGCGATGACGTCGTGTTCGAGATCGAAAAGTACACCTATTTCTCCAAGGCGGCCCTTTCGATCCTGCCGGTGATCGATTTCCGGCCGGATATCATCCACTGCCATGACTGGCAGACCGGACTGATCCCGGTCTACCTCAGGGAGCGCTTCCAGGGCAATGAGTTCTACCGCGGCATCAAGTCCGTCATGACGATCCACAACCTGAAGTTCCAGGGCAAGTGGGACATCGATACGGTCAAGGATATCACGGGACTGCCGGATTACTACTTTACGCCGGACAAGCTGGGTTATTTCAAGGACGGCAATCTCCTCAAGGGCGGTATCGTGTACGCGGACGCGATCACGACCGTTTCGGACACCTATGCCGAGGAGATCAAGATGCCGTTCTACGGCGAGGGGCTTGACGGCCTGCTCCGCGCGCGCGCCGGCGATCTGCGCGGCATCGTCAACGGTATCGACTATACGGATTTCAATCCGGAGACGGATAAGCACCTCGAGTACCCCTACAACCAGGTGAACTTCCGCAAGGAAAAGGGCAAGAATAAGACGGCGCTGCAGAAGGAGCTCGGCCTCGCGGTCGATGAAAAACGCATGATGATCGGCATCGTCTCCCGTCTGACCGATCAGAAGGGCTTCGACCTGATCGCCTATGTCATGGACGAGCTGTGCCACGACGCGGTGCAGATCGTAGTGCTGGGCACAGGCGAGGATCAGTACGAGAACATGTTCCGGCACTTCGCCTGGAAGTATCACGACATGGTATCGGCGAACATCTATTATTCCGACGGCCTGTCCCACAAGATCTACGCGGCATCCGACGCGTTCCTCATGCCGTCCCTGTTTGAGCCCTGCGGACTTTCCCAGCTGATGGCGCTGCGCTACGGCACGATCCCGATCGTGCGGCAGACGGGCGGCCTCAAGGACACGGTCGAACCCTACAACCGGTTTGAGTCCAGGGGAACAGGCTTCGGATTCCTCAATTACAACGCTCATGAGATGCTCGGCACGATCCGTGAAGCGGAAGCGCTCTACTACGACAACAAGCGCGAGTGGAACAAGATGATCGACCGTGCGATGAAGGTGGATTACTCGTGGAAGGTCTCCGCGCAGAAGTATCAGGAGATGTACATGTGGCTGATCGGGTGATTCCTGAGTCAGCGCAATCCGCGAAGCAAAGACCACCCCTTGGAATGCAGGTGTTCCAGGGGGTGTTTTGTTTCACGGGAACTGCGGAAAGGAAGAGTCCGCTTCCATGCCGCAAACCGAGATCGAGGGGCATTGCGCTGATGTGGTTGACCGCAAAACGGATACAGGAAATAACTGCGTTTTGCGATAACATGTAATCATAATTTTCGATGTCTTTCGAAATCACCGGAATATGTTGATTATTCCGCCGACAGCATGTATAATCACTTAATGTGTCAATTGTGTTTTAGTTTCCTGTGACGGATTGTCGTCCGCAGAAAGTTTTCCAGATGAAGATATTAAGAAGTGATGATCATAATGCCGGCGGAAGAAGACTTGATACCGAGCTGTTCGACTGCACACTTTTTATCAGAAGAGATTTTACCGTATCGAGCGCATCGGCGGCCTATTACGAATTTGTAGGAGAAAATTCCTTTCTCCCCTTTACGGATCTTATTGACGAAGAGGACGCCCTGGCACTTAAAGATGCCCTGGGGGCGGAGGGGATCGACACAACCGAATTATTTACCCGGTTTTTTAACAGGATCGAAGAGGGCTGGCGCAATGTTTATGTCAGGGTTGAAAACTGCGACCGGACAGAAAACGGGCAGCCCCTGTTTTCCGTGCTGATCACGGATATCAAAGACATGACGGAGCGCATAAACAGCTTAAACCGGACTGCGCACAAATACCGCTTTTACATGTCGATAAAGGATGAGTATTATTTTGAGTACTATCCGGAGACCAATCTTTTCTCTTTTTATAAATATGTCAACGGCAAATCCATTGTATTATACAGCGGTGATTACGATGAATACAGAGCCGGTCAGATACAAAAGTCTGCAGATCCCGCGGCGATGAAGGAACAGAGCGATCAGCTTGCCAGGTTTTTGAAAAGCAGGAATCCGTCTTTTGAGATGGTCTGGAAGAGATACGGTTCCGACAGCTCGTCGGAAAATATCTACAAGCTGACGGGGGGTGTATCGATCTATAATCCGGATATGGTCACGGGTGTGATAAGCTCTCAGGGCAAGTCTGACGATATGGCTTATTATCTGACTTCGGCAGGCAAGGATTCATTTACGGGGCTTCTGAACAAAAAGGCTGCCACGGAGTATTCCATCGAGAAGATCGGCAGTGCTTCTCCGGATCAGATCATGTGGCTGATAATCATCGACATTGATGATTTCAAGAATGCAAATGATAATTTCGGACATGCCTTCGGTGATGAGGTCATTACGCGTGTGGCGGCTACCCTGCAGAAAAATCTGGGAACCCACGGAGTTGTGGGGAGGTTCGGCGGCGACGAGTTCTATTCGCTTATCCATGATGTCCCCACAAGAGAGGAATTAAAGCTCATTCTCAAGGTGATCGCCAGAGATCTGATGTTTGCCTTTGACGACAAAATGCAGCTTACCATATCGGTGGGTGTATCACAGTATCCCAAGGACGGGACCGAATTTGATGTCCTGTTCGGAAAAGCCGACAAATCTCTGTACATCGCCAAAGAAAAAGGGAAGAACAGACATATCATCTATGATGAGAAACTGCACGGGGAGTATTCCAAGGATTCCATCAAATATCAGACTTTGTCTTATCTTATGTCCCGTGAAAAACGAAGGGGAATGCTTGTCCGCTGCATAAGCGAGATGAACGATAACGGGATAGAAAGCTTTCTGGCAAATGACAATCTTCAGCAGGGGCTGCTGGATCTTTTTGATCTGGACGGTATCACGATATACGGTGATCACGGGAAAACCGTCCTCCTAAGAAAAGGGGATTATACATGTCCCCCCGAAGACCGGGAGGCGATCGCCCGTGACGGAAAATACGCGGAGCAGTACGATCATGAGACGGTCATGACCATATGCAATCTCAACAATCTTAAGACCGTGAGTGATATGGCATATACATCGGCTGTGGAACAGGAGATCGGAGCTTCGGTCAGATGTGTGGTCAGGAAGGACCTGCAGCTGTTTATCTTCGTGGATTTTGATGTGTTTTATACCAACAGAAAATGGTCTGACAGCGATGTAGAGATCCTTACGGTACTCGGATATATGATCGGAGAGATGATCAAGGTGAAGGCATAGCGTCCGATGTATCCAGCTTGGAACGCTGCACCAGTTTCTTGGGAGAGCAGCTGTATTCTTTTTTGAAAGCACGGTAAAAGCTGGAATAATCATCAAAACCGTATTCGCTATATACCCGCGAGATGGGCTCACCTCCCAGGATCGCATCGTGGCAGAGTTTGAGCCTTTTTTTGGCGATATATTTGTGAATGGATATCCCTATGTTGTCCTTAAATACATGGGAGATATAGAATTTGCTTAAGAAGAAATGGCCGGCGATGCTGTCCAGGGACAGATCTTCATCGATATTGCGTTCTATATATTCGCAGATATTCTGATAAATCGCATCGCGGGAAGGCTTTCCGGGCTCGAACTGTCTGTTCGCCAGACGGTTGATGTTCAGGATAAGATCGGCGATCGATATCATCAGGAAGGCGGATCTTCCGAATCTGTTTCCCTTTTCCTCCTCAATGATGTTAAAAAGTTTGGACAGAATGGAGTTGAAAGAGATCCTGTCGTTGTGGATCACGTGACGGTCCTCGTGGATGGCTTTATTTGAGGCGTATCCGAAGTCGGGATCCATGTCAAGGAGTCTCTGATACATGGGAACGCTGATCCAGAGATCGAATCTCCTGTAGGGAATATCGAAATCATGGACGAAAATCCCGTGGGAAACCTTTGGCGGAACGATCAGGATGTCGCCGTAGGCGAGCATGTAGTGCTCCTGCCTGACCTGCGCTTCGGCATGCCCTTCAAGGAAAAAATAGAATTCGTAATAGGGGTGCGTATGAAGTCCCGTTCTCTTGCCCGCGGCCGTGTCATGATAATAGTATAGTTCAAAGTCCGAGGACTCCATATACTGTCTGTCGTCGTAATCCGTTGAAAGATTCTTTTTCATATTCGACCTCGCCAGATCATTGATACGGTTCCTATTTTATCATGGAACCGCGGAAATATGTCACAAAAGATCGGACCGGGCAGTCATGTCCGGTCCGGTCGCTTATTGAGGTATGAAAAATGAAAGATCCATGATGATCAGTCGTTGACAATAATGTCTTCGTCCTCTTTTTCTGCGGCGAATTTGCTTTCATCAAGGTTTGAAGGATCCTGTCCGATGTAAGCGGAGATACCGCCGTCTATGTAGACCACCTGGCCGTTGATGAAGTTCGAAGCGGGGGATGCGAGGAATACCGCAAGTCCCTGAAGATCTTCGGTACGTCCCCAGCGCTGTGCGGGGGTCTTGCTCCTGATGAATCTGTCAAAGGGATTCATGGAACCGTCTTCGCCGCGGGCTCTGAGAGGCGCGGTCTGAGGTGTCGCGATATAGCCGGGGCCGATGGCGTTGCACTGGATATTGTACTGGCCGTATTCCGAGCAGATGTTCCTGGTGAGCATCTTGAGTCCGCCCTTTGCGGCAGCATATGCCGAAACGGTCTCGCGTCCGAATTCGCTCATCATGGAGCAGGCATTGATGATCTTGCCGGCACCCTTTTCGATCATCGCGGGGAGAACAGCTTTTGAACAGATGAAGGGGCCGGTAAGATCCACGTTTATCACCTGATTCCACTGATCCACGCTCATCTCTGTCATGGGGATTCTTTTGATGATTCCCGCATTGTTTACAAGGATATCGATTGTGCCGATCTTATCTTTGACATCTTTTACAAAGGCAAGAACCTGGTCTTCTTTTGTTACATCACAAACAGCTCCGTATGCATCGATCCCCAGCTTCTTATACTCGGCATAACCTCTGTCTACAAGTTCCTGATTGATGTCGTTGAACACGATCTTTGCTCCGACCTCTGCGTATGCCTTGGCATAGGCAAGTCCCAGTCCGTAGGATGCTCCCGTAATCCATGCCACCTTGCCGTCCAGCCGGAAACTGTCAATAATTCCCATTGATGAAATCCTCCTTTACAGTCTTTTTTCTGTTTTGGTCGCGGGCTCGCGAAACTACCACAATTACACGATAATTCCAAAAAGACAATATTACAAAGAAAAATGTCAGTAAGAGCAACTTTTGCAATTTTATAAACAACTTTGTCACTGTACCCTCCGACAAACAGTGCGTATCATTACAATCAACAGGCAGTCCTAATGCCAGGATAGTGAGTAACGCATATTCAAAAACATGGGAGGGAAAAAATGAAAAAGAAATTGCTTGCGATCTTGTTATCATCGGCAATGGCAGTATCACTCGCAGCCTGCAGTTCATCAGGGAACAGCGGCGCTGATGCTCCTGCTCCTGCCGGCGGCGGATCCGAAACCACACAGACAGCAGCAGCAGAGACACCGGAGGCAACGGATGCTGCGGCCGATTCAGGTTCTGCAGAGGAAGCAGCTCCTTCCGAGTATGAACTGACGGACCTTTACATCACGGTAGACGGTACACTTACCGCCAACGTGGACAGCGGACAGGATGCTTTCATCGCACAGTGGGAAGCGGCTGTATCAGAGAAGCTCGGACATCCCATCAAGCTGCACATCAACCAGCCCGAGCATTCCGGCTACAAGGATAATGTATCTCAGCTGCTCACCACCGGAGAGCCCGGAGACGGACAGTATCCCGACGCGCTTATTATGAGTGCCACCATGTTCAAGCAGTATCAGAACACGGGCATCCTCTGGAACATGGCTGACGCATACGCAAATGCCGAATTCCAGTCCAGAGTCACTCTTCCCCTCATCAACGAGAACATGAAGACTGCTGCGGGCGAGCTTTACGGATTTGCTCCCACATACGGCAACGGCTGTGTTACCTATGTAAAGCAGAGCTGGCTTGATGCGGCAAATCTCAAGATCGAAGATATCAAGACTTTCGATGACTATTATGCAATGCTCAAGGCATTTACCAAGGACGGACAGACCGGTGTTATCGCTGCCGGATTTGCCAAGCTTGACGAGGCTCCGTACATCAACTACATGCCTGAGTTCTGGCAGGGTGCATATCCCGCCATCTACCAGAAAGACGGAACATGGGTAGACGGTTTCCAGGAGCAGGCTACTATCGATGCCCTTACCCGCCTTGCACAGGGTTATGCTGACGGTGTTATCGATAAGGATACAGAGGAAGCTTCCACCAAGACGGCGCGCGAGAAATGGTTCTCAAACGACCAGACCACTTCTGAAGGTGTATTTACATACTGGGCAGGCACATGGCTCCGTACGCTGACCGACAACCTTGACAAGAACGAAGTTGATTCCGCTCTCGGCGATGACAGACTGGTTCAGCTTCCTCCCATCAAGGAGATCAAGGATACGTGGGGCGGATATATCAACCGTGAGGCACCTGTGTGGGTTATCACAGACGACGGTGACGGAGATAACGGACGTGAGCAGGCGATCTTTGATGCTCTTCTTGAGACCATGCTTGACGGCGATAAGGTGCAGACACTCTGGACATACGGCGCCGAAGATGTACACTGGTCAACCAAGGCAGAGGAATTTGTGACCAATCCCGATGATCCGGAAAAGAAGAAAGAGTACAGCTATGCTGACGGAGAGTTCCACTTAAAGCAGGCTCCCAACGATCCCAACTCCGTATGGAAGAAGAATCACCTGGATCCCGTACTGGTTATCGCTCCGCTTACCAACGGATTTGTAGACCATGATCCTCTTATCGAGGAAGGCAACAAGTTCTTCACCGAGAACTGCGTAGATGCTCCTCAGTCCCCTTCGTCCGAGAAGCTTACGGAAATCGAGGCGAAGCTTGTAGTCGACAAGACAACACTTATGAATGAAGTTGTTGCGGGCAAGAAGACTGCAGAAGATGCTGTTGCAGAATATCAGGAAAAGTGGGGCGACACGGTCGCGGAAATTCTTGAGGAGCTGAACTCACAGCAGTAAGCAGTCCGGACGGACAGAATGAATCAGCATTTGTGTTACATATGTAAGTAGATTGTGTGGGCATCCGTGTTCATGGATGCCCACGCAACAACATGGGGGGATTTCTTATGGCAAAAAAGCAGAAGACTACATCTTCGGGTCAGGTTATAAACAAAAAGCCTCTCAAGATGCGAATTTGGAACAACAGAGGATTCTATATCATGTTCCTCCCGGTTTTGATCTATGTCATTATCGTATATTACTGGCCGATGCTGGGTATACGCTATTCGTTTTATGATTACACGTTAAAGAAGATACAGTATGTCGGACTGAAACATTTCCAGAAGATGTTTGCGGAAAAGGATTTCTGGAAGGCTTTTGCAAATACGCTCTTTCTGTCTGTCACCAAACTTTTGCTGACCACCGCGGCCTCCGTGATCGTGTCAGTGTTCATCAATGAGATGGCAAATCTGTTTGCCAAGAAGGTGCTTCAGACTGTCATATATCTGCCGCACTTTATGTCCTGGACCGTTACGGCAGCGGTATTTACCCTGTTTTTGTCCACCTCTTCCACGGGCTTTGTAAATGAGACCCTCAAGAGCTGGGGATGGATTTCCGAAAGTATAGACTTTATGCACGAACCGGGGCTATGGAGGGGCGTCTACTATATCGTCAATCTGTGGAAGGAGACCGGATGGGGCACGGTAATATTCCTGGCGACGCTGGCCGGGATAAATCCGGAACTCTATGAGGCTGCGGATATGGACGGTGCCACCCGTCTGCAGAGGATTTGGTATGTGACGGTTCCCGAACTGGCAAATACCATCATCATCGTGCTGATCCTCAATCTGGCCAAGGTTCTTAACCTCTTTGAGTCAGTGTTCGTAATGTACAACAATCGCGTTTTTGATGTGTCGGATGTTCTTTCTACATATATCTACCGCGAGACGTTTATGACGGCCATACCAAATTACGGTTATACAACTGCGGTGGGTCTGTTCAAGTCGCTGGTGGGATGCATCCTTGTTATTGTGTGCAACCGGGCAAGTAAAAAGGTCCGCGGACGCGGGATACTGTGAGGTGACGGAATATGGCTAAGAATAAAGAATTTGCTCCGGGTAGAAAAAGAAAGACAGGCGTCTTTGACGTTATCAATTATATCGTTTTTATCGTGATAGGACTGATCATCCTCATACCGATCTGGAAGGTGCTGTCGGATTCCTTTAACGCAGTCGGAGTATACAAATTCCAGCTCTTCCCCAACAAATTTACGCTTGACGGCTACAAGGTCATCATGACGACACAGAAGCTCTACAGACCTTTTGTCAATTCCGTCGTCACAACCGTGCTGGGTACTCTTCTGGGACTTGTGATGTCGACTCTGGGCGGCTATGTGCTGGCACAGGAGAATCTTCCGGGAAGGACCGCCATCGCGTATTTCCTTTTGTTTACAATGATCTTTTCGGGAGGAATGATCCCTGAGTATCTGGTCATGAAGAAGCTGCACCTGGTCAACTCCATGTGGATCCTCGTTGTAAAGCACGGTATGAATGTGTACAACCTGGTGCTGATGAGGAATTTCTTTGAGGGTATCCCCGGATCGCTCTTTGAAGCTGCCAAGATCGACGGCTGCTCGCCCATGGGGATCTTCTTCAAGATCGTGCTCCCCCTGTCCAAGGCGGCGCTGGCAAGTATCGGACTTATGTACGCGGTCACCGTATGGAACGACTATTCAACGGTACAGATCTACATCACCAACCGTGATCAGGTCAATTTCCAGTATATCCTGAGAGTTATGGTCATGGACGGAGACACGCCCGTCACGCAATACAGCGTGTCACAGACGACGCTGTACTATGCCGCGATCATATGCGCCATACTTCCCTTCATGGCATTGTATCCTTTCCTTCAGAAATACTTTGTCAAGGGCGTCAATGCGGGTGCCGTAAAGGGATGAGGATCATACATTGGGCAGGTGATTCGACGAATACCTGCAATAAGGCGAACAGATTTCCGCAGACAGGCATTGCTCAGGCATTTGACAGGTTTACTGCCTGTGATGTGGTGATATACGATCATGCCATCAACGGCCGCAGCACGAAAAGCTTTATCGATCAGGGCAGGCTTGACCGGATAGACTCGGAGATGGGCAGCATTACCGGGGCGGAGCAGTTCCTGTTCATACAGTTCGGGCATAACGATGAAAAGATCACCGATCCCGAGAGATACACCGATCCTGATACCGCCTTTACGGAGAACCTCGGCAGATTTGCGGATGTGGCAAGAAAGCACGGCGCACATCCGCTGTTCATCACCCCCATAGAACGCAGAAATTTTGAAGATGATCATGTTACCATGAAGGAGTCGACTCATAAGGCGTATGTGGAGGCTTATCATAGGGCGGCAGACAGATATGAGGTCCCGCTGATCGATCTGTGTCTGGCCAGCCACAGATTCCTGGAGAGTATCGGAGATGAGCCCAGCAGGAAGTATTTCATGCATGTGGCTCCGGGAGAAGTATTCTGGCTGCCGGAAGGTCTTTCCACCGACAATACGCATCTTAAGTATGAAGGTGCGATGAAGTTTGGTGAGCTGCTGGCGGGTGAACTGATCAAAACCGGTGAGCCCTTTGCTTCCCTGACAGATGCTGAGGTACTGCGCGATCTGGAGGCCTCTTACAAGACCGGTCAGTGATCCGGTTATCCTTTACATGAGATTAAAGCACAGAGAAGATATTTCCATATATGAAGAGAGCTATAAGAGACATCCGGACAGTGCTCTGGCAACTCTTATCGGCTTTTACAAGGGGTATTATCATAACTTCGTTCTGTCAGTCATTTTTTATACCATCAAGCATTCTCCGGTGTGGGTTCTGCCCATCGTTACCGCCAACATCATCAATTATGTGACCGAGGGCGCTTCGGATACGGGGCGCCTGATACTGCTGAACGCCGGGATACTCATTTTTCTCCTTGTATTGAACATTCCCATGAACTTTCTGCATATGCATTTCCGCGCATCTGCCGTAAGAGATGTGGAGGCGGGTCTGAGGTCGACGCTGGTGAATAAGATCCAGACCATGTCTATCCTGTCCGAGAAAGACATTCAGTCGGGTCGTCTTCAGTCCAAGATCATCAGGGATGTGGAAGCGGTTGAGACGCTGTCTGACCAGATCTTTGTCAATTTCATGAATCTCATCATAAATATCGGAGTGGCTCTTGTTGTCACCGTTTCAAAGAGCAGAGTGGTGTTTATCTTCTTTCTGCTGATGGTTCCGCTTGCGGCGGTGCTGGTCTATGGCTTCAAGAAACCCATCAAGGCTCACAATGCACGGTTTCGTAAGGAAGTGGAGGCTACAAGCGCCCGGGTGAGCGAGATGGTTGAGCTTGTGCCCGTTACCCGGGCCCATGCCCTCGAAGAAGAAGAGATCGACCGTATGAACGCGCAGGTCAGGCAGATCGCGGTGGAAGGCTATCAGCTTGATATGATCCAGACCAATTTCGGCGCGGTAAGCTGGTCCTGCTTCCAGATATTTCAGGTCATATGTCTGGTGTTTACCGCATTTCTCGCCTTAAGAAGCGTGATCAAAACCGGGGATGTGGTCCTTTACCAGAGTTATTTCACGACCATCGTCGGACAGGTATCAAGCATGCTGAATCTCCTCCCTACGATCTCAAAGGGGCTTGAATCCGTCAATTCCATCGGTGAGGTCCTTATGGTCAGGGATGTCGAGGACAATGAGGGCAAGACAGAGGTTTTGGAGCTTCGGGGCGAATACAGATTTGATCATGTATCCTACACCTATCCCAATACGGAGAAGCAGGTCATAGGCGACCTGACCCTGGATGTGAAGCAGGGACAGACTATAGCTTTTGTGGGGGAATCCGGGGCAGGCAAGTCCACCATTATGAACATGCTCATAGGGTTTATCCTGCCGACGGAAGGGAAACTGTATGTGGACGGCCTTTCCATGGATGAGATCAATCTCAGGAGCTACAGGCGCTTTTTGGCGGTGGTGCCTCAGACCACGGCGCTGTTCTCGGGTTCCATCAGGGATAACATTCTGTATGGAACAAAAGATGTAACGGAAGAGACGCTTAACCGTGTCATCAGAGAATCCGGACTTTCCGGGGTGATAGAGAAGCTTGAGGACGGCATTGATACCAATGTGGGCGAACACGGAGACAGGCTCTCGGGAGGACAGAAGCAGCGCATCTCCATAGCAAGGGCGCTGATACGCGATCCGCGGGTGATCATACTTGATGAAGCCACATCTGCCCTGGATGCCATTTCCGAAAAGGAGATCTCCGGAGCGCTGGATAATATGTCGGAATCCAGGACCACCTTTATCGTCGCGCATAAGCTTGCAACCGTAAGGAAAGCCGACCAGATCATTGTCATGCAGGACGGCGGCGTGGTCGAGAGGGGTACCTTTGAGGAACTGATGAACAGGCGCGGATATTTCTACAGGATGGAAGAAAACATGAAATGAGATACGGGAGACGGATGGCTTTCGAGAGATGAAGATGGATAAAAACGAAACAAAGAAGCTTCTGGATGAATATGTACGGTTCCTGATGACAAACTCGGATGCCGAGCATCCCTACTGGAATGTAGAAAAGATCCGATCGGGCAGGCCCAATAAATGGAATTATATCGACGGGTGCATGATCACGGCGATCCTCAGGCTTTATAAGATCACGGGCGATGAGAACTATCTTCGGTTCGCGGATGATTTTGTGTCATATTACATAAATGAAGACGGCTCTGTGAATACCTACAGCATCGAGGAATACAATCTTGACAATATCCGCCCCGCCTGCAATCTCTTTGCGCTTTATGATATTACAGGTAAGAAAAAATACCGCCGGTCCATGGACACCTTTAGATCACAGCTTGAGACGCACCCCAGGACCAGGGAAGGGAACTTCTGGCACAAACAGATCTATCCCGACCAGGTATGGCTTGACGGGCTGTATATGGCCCAGCCTTTCTACATGGAATATGAGAGACGATACAACGGGATGAGCGGCTGTACCGATTCCTTAAAACAGTTTGGGAATGTATACCGGCTGATGAGGGATGAGAAGAGCGGACTTTATTACCACGGTTATGACGAGTCGCGCAAAATGTACTGGGCAGATCCCGAGACAGGCTGTTCGCCAAACTTCTGGCTGAGGGCCACGGGCTGGTATATGGCGGCTTTGGTGGATACCGCGGAAGCCATGGGCGAAGAACTGGGCAGCGAGCGCAGAACCCTTACGGATACCTTTATGGAACTGGCTGACAGCGTGCTTAAGTATATGGAGCACGGAGCGCATATGTTCTATCAGGTTATCGACAGGCAGGACGCCCCCGGCAATTATCTGGAGACCTCGGGGTCCTCTCTTATCGCATATACGATCCTCAAGGCAGTCCGCCTGGGATACATACCCGGGAGATATGCTGCAGTGGGAGAAGAGATCTTTTACGGGATCACCGGGAAATACTTATCCAGAAATGAAGACGGTACGCCGCGTCTGGGCGGTATCTGTCTGGTTGCGGGGCTGGGCGGCAGGCAGCACCGTGACGGCTCTTTGGAGTATTATTTCAGTGAGCCTGTTGTTGAGAATGACGCCAAAGGGACCGCGCCGCTGCTTCTGGCATATTCCGAGATCCTTGCCTGAGTTTGCGTTTGTTGCTCTACTTGTTGTAGAATTTGCATTTGAAGGCCCCTTCTGTGGCATTTTTATTCCGTAAGGGGTATTTTTATTGCAGGAGATGTTCCGGAGAGTTTCCGGCCGCATCCATATGCAGCAGCAGCGGTCATGAAGAGGCGGGTTTCCGGGATTTGTCGGATTTCATTTCAAAACTTTTTCAGGGGGGAATATCAATGACTGAATTACTTCAAAAGATCCATGACATCGGCATAGTACCCGTCATAGCCATCGATGATGCATCGAAGGCGGTGCCGCTTGCAAAGGCACTCGTAGCAGGCGGGCTTCCCGCAGCAGAGGTCACCTTCAGGACCGAGGCCGCGGAAGACGCCATCAAAGCCATCGTCGCGGAGGTCCCGGACATGATCGTCGGCGCAGGAACGGTGCTGACCAAAGACCAGGCCGATCGCGCGATAGCGGCGGGCGTAAGCTTTATCGTAAGCCCCGGATTCAATCCCGAGATCACCAGATATGTACTGGACAAGGGGGTGTGCATGCTCCCCGGGACCGCAACGGCAGGCGAGATGGAACAGGCTATGGCGCTGGGGCTTGAAGCAGTGAAGTTCTTTCCTGCAGAGCAGAACGGCGGGATAGAGAAGATCAAGGCTCTTGCGGGACCGTATAAGACACTTAAATGGATGCCCACCGGAGGGGTGAACACCGGCAATCTTGCGAATTACATGAGCTTCCATCAGATCCTTGCCTGCGGCGGTACCTGGATGGTGAAGAAGGATCTTATTGAAAATGAGAAATGGGATGAGATCACATCCATCTGCAAAGCGGCAGTGAAGAACATGCTGGGGATCGAGCTCCGTCATATAGGGATCAATTCCGCAAGTGAAGAGGAGGCAGAATCTACAGCGAAACTTCTGTGCACGCTGTTCGATCTGGAATATAAACCCGGCAACAAGTCGATTTTCGCGGGAACGCCCTTCGAGGTAATGAAGTTCAACGGCGCCGGCACCAACGGACATATCGCCATCGCCGTAAATGATGTAGACAGGGCGGTATATCATTTCGGGCTTAACGGTGCCGCGTTTGACGAGAGTACCCGCCAGACAGATGAGAAGGGGACGAAGTTCATCTATCTTAAGGGAGAGTTCGGAGGATTTGCGATCCATCTTATCAGAAAATGATGATGTCCATGGTACTTTTTGATCAGGTTGCTTACAGGAGGAAATGCAAATGGGAAAGATAGTCACATTCGGCGAGATCATGTTAAGGCTTGCGCCCAACGGTTATTACAGATTTTTCCAGGATGACCAGCTTCAGGCCACTTTCGGCGGCGGCGAAGCCAATGTGAGCGTTTCGCTTGCCAACTACGGACTGGATTCTGTATATGTTACAAAGCTTCCGAAGCATGCCATCGGGCAGGGGGCGGTCAACAGCTTAAAGTATTTCGGAGTGGATACGAGTTACATAACCAGAGGCGGAGACAGGGTAGGTATCTATTTCCTTGAAAAAGGAGCGTCGCAGAGAGGCAGCGTGTGCATCTATGACCGCGCCCATTCGGCGATCACCGAGGCAGATCCCGCCGACTTCGACTGGGATGCGATCTTTGACGGAGCGGAGTGGTTCCATTTTACGGGTATCACACCCGCGCTGGGGTCCAATCTTGTTGAGATCTGTCTCGAAGCGTGCAAGGCCGCTCACAGACATGGTGTAAAGATAAGCTGTGATCTCAACTACAGGGGCAAGCTCTGGACAAGGGAGCAGGCGCGGGCCGCAATGACACAGCTCTGCGAATATGTGGACGTGTGCATTTCCAATGAAGAGGATGCCAAGGATGTGTTCGGAATAGAAGCTGCGGACACGGATATCACCGGCGGCAAACTGAATGCCGAGGGCTATAAGTCGGTTGCAAAACAGCTCGCCGAGAAATTTGGCTTTGAGAAGGTCGCCATCACGCTCCGCACTTCCATTTCCGCCAACGATAATGACTGGCAGGGGATGCTTTACGACGGCACGGATTACTGCTTTTCAAAACAATATCACCTCCACATCGTCGACAGAGTGGGAGGCGGTGATTCCTTTGGGGCAGGCCTGATCTATGCCCTTGTAAACGATTATTCCACCCAGGATGCCATTGAGTTTGCGGTTGCCGCTTCCGCTCTTAAGCATTCCATTGAGGGCGATTTTAACCGCGTAAGCGTTGACGAAGTCAAGAAACTTGCCGGCGGAGATGCTTCCGGCAGAGTGCAGAGGTAGGCCCGGGAACATGCCGGAATAACAGAAATGGGGAGATATCATGATGAAACAATTTCTGGATAAGGATTTTATATTACAAAACGATACCGCGAAGCATCTGTTTCACGAATATGCCGAGTCGCTTCCGATCATTGATTACCATTGTCATATTTCGCCCAGAGAAATCTATGAGGATAAGAGATTCGATTCTCTCGGCGATGTATGGTTCGGCGGCAGACAGTCTGACGGCACTTATTTCGGAGACCATTACAAGTGGAGGCTCATGAGATCCAACGGCATGCCGGAAGATAAGGTCACGGGACGCGGTGACGAGCTCGCGAGGTTCAAAGGATTTGCGGATACGCTTTCACTTGCCATCGGAAATCCCATGTACCACTGGTGCAATCTGGAGCTTAAGAAGTATTTCGGCATCACGGAGCCTCTGTCGCCGGTAAACGCCGAAACGATCTGGAACAAATGCAACGATATGCTGGCAAACGATCCCGACATGACGGTCCGGGGGCTCATCAGACAGAGCAATGTCGCATATGTGGGCACCACAGACGATCCGATAGACAGTCTTGAGTGGCATGAGAAGATCGCGGCGGATGACAGCATAGATTTTATGGTGCGCCCGTCCTTCAGACCGGACAAGGCCATAAATATCACCAAGGCCGGATTTAAGGAATATATCGGAGCCCTGGCCGCAGCCGTGGGCAGGGACAGTCTTGAGTCAACGCAGGATGTGATAGATGCCCTTGTAAAAAGGATCGAATTCTTCGCCGCCCACGGATGTGTGGCCTCCGACCACGGGCTTGATTATGTACCCTTCAGGCCTGCGCCCATGGAAGTGTGCGATGCGGCGTTTAAGAAAGCAATGAAGGGTGAGAGCGTCGGGATCGAAGAGGCTGAAAGCTACCAGACGGCGCTGCTTACAGCCATCGGCAGGGCATATCATAAGCACGGCATAGCGATGGAACTGCATTATTCCTGCTTAAGAAACATGAATGAGAGAATGTTCAGGGCGGAAGGTCCGGATACCGGATTTGACATGATCGCCAATAATTCCTGCGGCGGATCCATAGCACAGCTTCTCTCGGAGCTTGATAAGACAAACGAACTTCCGAAGACCATCATCTTTTCCCTTAATCCGGCGGACAATGAGCAGATAGGAACGATCCTGGGATGCTTCCAGTCAGCGGAAGTTCCCGGCAAGATCCAGCAGGGTCCGGCATGGTGGTTTAATGACACGAAGTCCGGCATGGAGGAGCAGATGAAGTCTCTGGCAAATCTGGGACTTCTGGGTAATTTCATCGGCATGCTCACAGATTCTAGATCATTTCTGTCATACACAAGACATGATTACTTCAGGCGGATCATGTGCAACCTGATCGGCGGCTGGGTTGAGAATGGGGAATATCCCAATGACGATGAGGCTCTTAAGAGGATCGTTGAGGGAATATCCTACTGCAACGCAAAGAGATATTTTGGACTGTGACACAGATCATGAAAGGACACGAAAATGGAGAAACTGAGTTATAAAACATTGGAATCACAAGGATATGACGGGTACCTGTTAAAAGATGCCCCGGAGCGGGTGCTTCAGTTCGGAGAAGGCAACTTCCTGCGCGCTTTTGTTGATTATTTCATCGATCTGATGAACGAGAAGGCAGGCTTTAACTCAAAGGTTGTACTGTGCCAGCCCATCGCGCCCGGTCTTGCGGACATGATCAACGACCAGGAAGGTCTGTATACCCTGTTCCTGAGGGGACAGGAAAACGGCGAAAAGGTCAACCGAAAGAGAGTGATCTCCTGTGTGTCCAGATGTATCAGCCCTTATGCGGATTTTGATGAGTATCTTGCATGTGCTTCAAATCCCGACCTGCGCTTTATAGTGAGCAATACCACCGAGGCGGGGATCGCATATGATCCCGAATGCAGGGCCGATGACAGGCCGGCGGCAAGCTTCCCCGGCAAGCTCACACAGTTCCTGTATGAGAGATTTTGCCGGAAGCTTCCCGGGTTTATCATCCTGTCATGCGAGCTGATCGACAGAAACGGTGACGAGCTTCTGAAATGTGTCAACAAGTACATCGATCAGTGGGGACTTTCCGATGAATTCAGGAAATGGGTATCGGAGGAAAATATCTTCTGTTCCACGCTGGTAGACCGCATCGTGCCGGGATATCCGAGGGCGGAAGCTGCATCCATCTGCGAGGAACTCAGATATCAGGACAACATCATCGATACGGCGGAAGTGTTTGGGACGTGGGTGATCGAAGGCCCGCAGGCCATCAAAGACGAGTTCCCGGTGGAGAAGGCAGGCCTTCCGATCCTGGTCGTGGACAATGTGGATCCCTACAAGAAGCGCAAGGTACGTATCTTAAACGGAGCGCACACTTCGATGATCATGGCCGCCTATCTGTCCGGTCAGGACATTGTAAGAGACTGCATGAAGGATGAAGTGATACGCGGCTTTATGAACAAGGCTCTCTATGACGAGATCATCCCTGTGCTCACGGGCCTTGAGGAAAAGGATAAACTCGATTTCGCGGCTGCCGTTACCGACAGATTTGCCAATCCCTTCATCGATCACGAGCTGCTCAGTATTTCGCTTAATTCCGCATCCAAATGGAAGGCGAGAGTAATGCCCACGGTGCTTGAGTATTACGGGCAGAAAAAGGAACTGCCCAAGGTCCTTACCTTTTCCTTTGCGGCATTCTTATGCTTTTACCACGCAGGGAAGGAACTTAAGGACGGTGCTCTGATCGCAGGCAGGGAATTTGCCAAGGGAACAACTTCGCCGGCTGTACTTGCCGGGGCATCTCCTTCAGGCAATGAGTTCATGATAAAGGATGATGCGTGGGTGCTTGAGGATTTCCTGGCACTTAAGGATGCTGACGACGATACACTGGCTGATTCCATCATCGGCAATGAGAAAATGTGGGAGGATTCCCTTAAGGATCTCCCGGGCTTTGCAGATGCCGTAAAGGCTGATCTTAAGCTGATCCGCGAAAAGGGTATGTACGAGGCCATGAAGGAGATCCAGAAATAAAAATCCGATAAGAGAGAAGCGCATTGAAAACGATAGTAATACATCCCCGCGATAATGTAGCGGTAGCATTGGAAGATATAACAGCAGGCGAGATGATCTCCGCGGCAGCTGACGACTCCGGAAAAACGGAGCTGATCGCTGCCTCGGAAGATATCCCCCGGGGTCACAAGATCGCACTCACGGATATAAAAACGGGTGAGGATATCGTTAAATACGGCTGCCGTATAGGTACAGCTTCCGATGCGATCCGTGCCGGCGAGCATGTTCATGTTCACAATGTGAAGACAGCTCTTTCGGAGGACGGGGAATATGTTTATGAGCCTGTGGTCTATCCTCTCCCGAAGCTTGAGCCGAGAACCTTCATGGGCTATCGCAGACCAAAGGGCAAGATCGGGATCCGCAACGAACTCTGGATCATACCTACCGTGGGCTGCGTTAATTCCATCGCGGAGAAACTTGCACGGGACAATCAGGATCTGGTAAAGGGCAGCATCGACGGACTGTATGCTTTTACACATCCCTACGGATGTTCGCAGATGGGAGATGATCATGCGACCACCAGAAAGATGCTTGCATCCCTGGTCCGCCATCCTAATGCCGGCGGAGTGCTTGTTCTGTCCCTGGGCTGTGAGAATCTTACCGAGGAGCAGTTCAAGGCGGAACTGTGCGAATGGAACGGAGACAGAGTGAAATTTCTTACATGCCAGAAGTCTGACGATGAACTTGCTGACGGCCGGAAGCTGCTGGAAGAGATCGCTGCTTTTGCATCGGGGGCCTTGCGTGAAGAAGTGGATGCGTCAGAACTCATCGTGGGCATGAAATGCGGAGGATCCGACGGACTCTCCGGGATCACGGCAAATCCGGTAGTCGGCAGATTCTCGGACAGGCTCATCTCCCTGGGAGGATCTACGGTACTGACGGAGGTTCCTGAAATGTTCGGCGCGGAATCGATCCTGTTTAACCGCTGCAGGGACACGGAAACATTTAATGCGGCAGTATCCATGGTCGAGAATTTTAAGCAATATTTTGTGCGCCACGGACAGGTGGTATACGAGAATCCTTCCCCGGGAAATAAGGCGGGCGGGATAACCACCCTGGAGGACAAATCCTGCGGCTGCGTACAGAAGGGCGGAAGTGCTCCCGTCGTTGATGTTCTCGAATACGCGGATCCGGTGAAACATAAAGGCCTGTCACTTTTGTCCGGACCCGGTAATGATATGGTGTCCGCCACTGATCTGACGGCGGCAGGCGCACACATGATCCTGTTTACCACCGGAAGAGGCACGCCCTTCGGAGCTCCGGCACCTACGGTGAAGATATCCACCAATACTGCGCTGTATGAAAAGAAGGGCAGCTGGATAGACTTTAACGCCGGTACCGTCGCAGAAGGATCGGAAACCCCGGATGAAGCCGGCGACAGACTGCTGGATTATGTACTGGAAGTGGCGAGCGGCAGGCGAACACAACAGGAGGAAGCCGGGTACAGGGAAATATCCATATTCAAGGACGGGGTGACGCTGTAGGTCCCCCGTTCATGGAACCCGATATCGTCAAGCTTGACAGGGAACTGATATGCGATATAGACCAGGACCCTGTAAAGCAGAACAATGTGGCACGTCCGGCATAGAAAAGGATCAGAGGATCCGGATCTTTTTCAGGAAACCGACCATCAGACGGCCCTTCGGGAGCCGTATGATGTCTTTTTCGCCGATCCCTCCCAGACGGATGAGGAGCAGGGCATAGACCCAGACCGCAGCCAGGATCGCGGGCGCGAGGGCCAGGAGATTGACCAGATACTCTCTGCCCAGGAAGAGGGAGAGAAGCCTCGAGATCAGTTCATATACCCCCAGAGCCGCGGCGGCCATGACCGTCGAGGAAAGTACCGGCAGATACAGCGCGTGGCGGATGTTCAGCCTGACCGGCAGGTGCTTCTGCAGACTCCGGTGGTTCAGCAGGCACATGAGACCGGAGTAGATGATGGCGGCGATGACCAGCGCTCCGTTGTCCATGTCCGTAAAGATCAGGAGAAGGGCGAGGATCACGCCCTGGATCAGCAGAGCGGCGGCAGCGTTGATGACCGGGAGGTTCATGCGCCCGATCGCCTGCAGGACAGCGTTGGTGACTGTTGAGATACTGTAAAAGACGACTGTGACCGCCATGCCGGCGAGGAGAACAGACGCCTCATCCAGAGAATTCTTCTGGGGAAACAGAAGCTGCATCACCGGCCGCGCCAGCACAGCGAGGCCTGTGGCACAGGGAATGGAGACCATGAGGGTGACGTTCATGGCCCTGCGCACGATGCGGGCACTGCCGCGCCTGTCGCCCGTGGCAAAGCTCCCCGACAGATTGGGCATCATGGCGCTCGAGAGGGCGCTGGACAGCGCGATCGGGATGTTGGCGATGACGACCGCCTTGGTGGAGAAAACCCCGTACGAGGCCATCAGGACGCTCTCACGGCTGCCGCGCAGGTGCAGCAGGATCCGCTGGAAGATCGTCTGATCCAGCATCGTGGAGAAATTATAGATAAAGGTGCTCAGGATGAACGGCGTGACGGTCAGAAACAGGAGCTTCATGATGTTCTTCATGGGCTCCGGCTCCTGCGAAAGCTCTTCCGCCGGGAGCGCGTCTTTCTTTCTGCGCTGTTTCAGATAGATCACAGCCATGAACACAAGGGCGGTCAGAACACCGGCGCCTGTACCGAGGGCGCTTCCGACTGCTCCGCGGACGGCACGGGTCGTCTCATCGGCGCCGGATCCAGCCATGCGGATAAAGAGCCAGGCGGCCAGGATCGAGACCACGGCATTGACGATCTGCTCAAGGATCTGCGAGATCGAAGTGGGCACCATCGTGCGCCTGGCCTGGAAATAGCCGCGCAGCACACCGAGGAGGCCGAACAGGAGGATCGTCGGCGAAAAGACTCTGAGGACCGTGACCGCCTGACCAACTGTCAGCAGCCCCGCGCCGAAGAACAGAAAAACGGAAAAAGCGCCGCTGACGATCAGCACATAGAGGATCGCGCCGCGGAAGATGCGCTGAGCGTCCCTTTCCCTGCCCAGCGCCAGCTTTTCCGCCATGACCTTGGAAATCGCGGAGGGGATGCTGTAGGCGGAGATCAGCAGGATGATCGTGTAGCAGTTATAGGCGGAATTGTAATAGCCGTTGCCCTCGTCGCCGATGATGCTCGTCAGCGGACTGCGGTACAGAAGTCCGATGATGCGCACGATGATCCCGGCGGCGGCGAGGATCCCCGCCTGAGCGAGCATGTTCGGTCCGGCCTTTGCCGCGGATGTCTCAGATGTGTTGTCCGGTCTGTTCGTATCCATAACAGAACTATCATAGCAAACCGGCATGCGGATTGCAATTTGGAGGTATAAAAACGCCCGTTATCCTTTGGAATCGTTGACACTCGGCCCAAAATGACATAAAATATGAAGGCTTATGGGGTTTTTCATAATGTAATTTGAAGATTTTTGAGAGGAGTGTTGGTTTTGAAGAAGACAGGAAGAAACTTGCTGGCAATCGTTCTCGGCGCGGTCTTGTTTACGGTCTCCGCGTTCGCGAACCCTTACACCTCCGAGTCGGCGGATGCCGCCGGCAGGCCGGTGAACATCACCAGTGCCGTCATCCAGGGAGGCAATGTCGTCGTGACTGCGAACTGCGGTGCGGTTCCTGCTTCCGCGGACGGACAGTTCTATCTCTGCGCGGATGAGGTCTATCAGGACGGACCGGTCGGCGAAGTCGTCGCCTCGGCACCGGCCGATTCCAGTGCGCAGTTCACTTTTCCGCTCAATAACGGAGCACCGAACAGCAACCTGATGCGCAAGTTCATCGTCTGCGTCAAGCAGGGCAACGGACTGGTTCAGGTGAGCGACGAGCATTACATCACCAATCCCGAGGGGATCGCTTCCTTTACAAAGCCGCGTATGGACCACGGCATCAAGGGGATCCTGCCCGGCTCGACGGATGCCGCCACCTTCAAGGATCTCGGCGTGGCTCAGATGGCCTACAATATCTATCTCGGCGATATTGTCGGACCCTCCAGCGATCCGTCCCTTCCGACAATCGAGTTCCCCTACTGCGGACAGGTCTATCAGTTCAATACAGCAGCGCTCCGTCAGTATGACGGCTTTATCGGCTGGTGCAGCGGCAGCGGTTTCCAGCTGACACTGACGCTCATCAACAATAAGACAGCGGCCGGCGCGGATCTGATCCATCCGCTTTCCCGTGACGGACATGCCTGCCCGGGATATGCGTTCAATACCAAGGAGGCCGCCGGTACGGCACATCTCAAGGCTGTCGCGACCTTCCTCGCGGCGAGATATTCCGGCTCTGACGGTCACGGTCAGGTCGACAACTGGGTCATCGGCAATGAGGTCAACGCCCGCACGGAATGGCATCACATGAGTTCTTCCAACCTGGAGCTCAACGTCAGCGAGTATGTCAAGGCGTTCCGTATCTTCTACAACGCCATCAAGAGCGTCAACGCCAACGCGCGCGTGTACAACTCCATCGATCAGGAGTGGGGCCGCAAATCCAATCCCGGATGCTTCCTGAGCCGTCAGTATATCGACCGCTTTACGGACACCATCAACCGCGAGGGCAATATCGACTGGGGACTTTCCTTCCATCCGTACAATTCCCCGCTCTATGATCCGTATGCCTGGAACCAGCCGGCGGTATGGGTCAAAAACGATGTCTCCACACCGTATATCACGATCGAGAACATCGATGTTCTCACGAACTATATGTCGCAGCCGGGATATCTGGCTCCGAACGGACAGGTACGCAGCATCTCCCTGTCGGAGATCGGATACACATCCAGCTTCGGTGAGGATCTGCAGGCGGCTTCCATCGTTTACTCCTACCTGATGGCGGCGACGAATCCGCACATTGATTCGTATATCCTGTACAGGGAATTCGACGATGCGCACGAGATGCAGTCGCATATCGCGCAGGGTCTCAAGAGAACGGACGGCTCCATCAAGCCGGCTTATGAGGTCTACAAGAAGATGGGAACCGGTGCGCAGGTGCAGGCGGAAGCCACTGCCTCCCAGATCATCGGTCAGGATGTACAGTATCTGGTAACCAACAGAGTTCTGCAGACGCGCGCCGGAGACGGTGTCCGCTGAGCGTATGATCTACGCGTACCGCAGGTCAGGGATGACCTGTTCTTCAAAGGGGGACAGCCGCAGGGATGCCTAAACAGACACCGGAAGAGAGAAAGATCATACTGGATGAGATGTTTCAGGCGTTTTCCGTTGTTTCTGAGAGCTCATACGCCTATGTGTGCGATCTGAAGACACACTTTTCCCGGTGGGCCGAGGAGGCCGTCGCCTATTTCGGCATGCCGGGCGTCTATATGGACCAGGCTGACCGGATCTGGAGCGAACATGTCCATCCGGATGAACGCAGTCATTTCGATAAGAACATCGCAGCTGTCCTGAGCGGAGAATCCACCTCGCATAACATGCAGTACCGCGTAAAGAACGCGGAGGGCAGTTATGTCGTCTGCACCTGTAAAGGTGTTGTCCTCAGGGATGCCGAGGGGAATCCGGCGATCTTTGCCGGCGTGATCCGCAACCACGGACTGCACGGCGAGATCGACGCAGTCACGGAACTTCGCAACCAGTACGGGCTGTTTGAGGAGCCCCGCGCGAACATGCGTGAGCATCAGACCTGTAATGTCCTGATGCTCGGCATCAGCCGTTTCTCGGAGATCAACAATGTCTACGGCTACGCTGTCGGCAACCGGGTGCTGCAGACACTCGCCCGTTCCTTGGAAAAAACCATGGGAGCCGACGGCAAGGTCTATCGTATGGACGGGGCAAGATTCGCCCTGCTCTCCACAAAGCTTTCCGAAGAAGAATTCGCGCAGCGCTACCGTGAGCGAAAAGCCGATCTGGTGAGCGGCTTCCTGGTGGACGGGGTGCGGCACTGCCTTGTGACCAACGGCGGCATGCTCACGATCGACAGCTTTGATGTCGGCGACCAGGCGGTCTATGCCTGCCTGAATTATGCCTATGATGAGTCCAAGGACAGGCAGCAGGGCGAACTGGTCATCTTTCACAATACGGTCAACCGCGAGAGCCGCAAGACCCTCGAGATGGTCCATGTCATCCGGGACTGCATCGTGGATAACTGCCGCGGCTTCTATCTGTGCTATCAGCCGATCATGAACGCCGAGACGGAGAAGCTCTCCGGCATGGAGGCGCTGATCCGGTGGAAGGATGATACCTTCGGCGAAGTTCCTCCCAACGATTTCATTCCGATCGTTGAAAAGGACATGCTCTTCCCGCGGCTCGGCGACTGGATCCTGCGTACCGCGATGCTGGACGGCATCAAATTCCTGGAACGTTATCCGGATTTCGTCATGAATGTCAATCTGTCCTATGCGCAGATGGAAAAGGCGGACTTTTCCAGGACGGTCCTGGAGATCCTGGAAGAGACCGGGTTTCCTCCGCAGAATCTCTGCCTGGAGATCACCGAACGCTGCCGCCTGCTGGATCTGGATATGCTGCGCTCGATCATCAGCGAGCTGCGCAGCCACGGCATCCGGTTCGCACTGGATGATTTCGGCACCGGCTATTCATCGATCAGCATCCTCAGGGAGCTGCCGGTGGACGTCGTTAAGATCGACCGTGAATTTGTCAAAGACATTGAAAGGGACACGCACAGCATGGCCACGATCGAGCATATTTCCGGTCTGGCGTCTGTTTACGGTTCCGACGTCTGCGCCGAGGGCATCGAGTCCGCGGCGATGCGCGAGCATCTCCGCAGGTTCTCCGTCAGCAGCCTTCAGGGTTACTATTATTCCAAACCTGTCCCCTTCGATCGTATTCTTGCAGCGAGCATTTCTTAGGTCATCACTCTATGGCTGACTGGATCATTGTAGTCGATGATGATATTTCCAATCTCAAGATCGCCGGAAGCATCCTGAGCCGCAACAGCATGCGCGTGACCGCCCTGGACTCCGGGCAGGCACTGCTGGACTATGTGCGGGGGGACAAGGCCCCGGATCTGATCCTGCTGGACATCAAGATGCCGGAAATGGACGGCTTCGAGACACTGGAGAAATACAGAGAGCTGGAGCAGGAGCTCGGGATCCCCGAGGTGCCTGTTGTCTTCCTGACGGCCGACGATGACGCCGCGTCGGAGAGGCGCGGGTTTGACGCAGGCGTATCGGACTATATCCGCAAGCCGTTCAATCCGGATATCCTGGTCCGCCGTGTCGAGAATATCAT
Source organism: Lachnospiraceae bacterium (assembly GCA_024687125.1). Lineage (GTDB taxonomy): Bacteria > Bacillota > Clostridia > Lachnospirales > Lachnospiraceae > Butyrivibrio. Next base: position 4,141 of record JAILFA010000035.1, on the reverse strand, counting down.
CAGCACCCACGGACGGATGCACAAATACGAAGAACAGGCCACGATCGACAAGCTGACCGGCTTCCTCAACAAGGCCGCCGCGGACGAACATATCCGCGCGCTGTGCGCGTCCGAAAAGGGCTGCCTGTGCGTGATCGATCTCGATTCCTTTAAACTGGTCAACGATATCTACGGTCATGAGACCGGCGATCAGATCCTGACCGCGTTTGCCGAGGTCATGCGGGCCAATCTCCCTTCGGAGGGGACCCTGGGCAGGATCGGCGGCGACGAATTCCTGATCTTCTGCGAAGGGCTCAGGGACGAGGCAGAGCTCAGACGCTACTCGAAAAAGATCAACGAGAGCATGCTCGCGGAAGCCAAGCGCATCATGGGCGAGCAGATGAGCATCCCGCTGGGCGCGTCGATGGGAGCCGTCATGGTCCCGGAGCACGGCAATGATTTCTCCGAACTGTTTCGTATCGCCGACAAGATGCTGTACCGTGTCAAGAACGGCGGCAAGCACGGATATGTTCTGTATGAGCCGGGAGCGGACTATGATGATGACGAGATCCCCGGGGATATGGATCTGAGGACCCTTTCCCGCATTCTTGAGGAGAGGACGATCCCGCAGAGCGCCATGTGGATGGGCCGCGAAGCCTTCGGCAACATCTACCGCTACATGATCCGCTACATGGACCGCTATCAGGGAACGGCGTACAAATTCCTGTTCACGGCGCAGATCCCGCAGACCATGTTTTCGGTCACGCAGCGGGTGGAGATCATCGAGCGGGTCAGAGAGCTGCTCCAGGATTCCCTTCGGAACAGCGACATCATGATGCAGATCGGTGAAAATCACTTTTTCCTGCTGCTCCCGGAGATCAGCGCATACAATGTGGAGCGCGTCATCGAGCGCATTCAGGCCTCCTGGTCCAAGGATGAATACAGCAAGTATGTCACCCTGAGCGTTGAATCCGAGAGTATCAACACGGATTCCCATCATAAGCAGCATACTGAGGAAAGACAGCCCGACTGGGTGGCGGTCGTCGATGACGACATGACCAATCTCACGCTGGTGGGGAGTATCCTGAGCAAGAACAACATGCGCGTGACGGCGCTGCAGTCGGGATCCGCGTTTCTGGATTTCATCAAGGACAAACAGCCGGATCTGGTCCTGCTGGATGTCAAGATGCCGGAAATGGACGGCTTTGAGACGCTCAGGCGCCTGAGAGAGCGCGGCGGGGCCGCTGTCCGCATCCCGGTGATCTTTCTGACCGCGGATGAGGATGAGGAGACCGAAACACGCGGTCTTGAGCTCGGAGCGATGGATTTCATCCGCAAGCCGATCATCCCGAACACACTGATCCTCCGCGTGCGGCATATCCTGGAGCTCATGTACCTCCAGAACAATCTGACGCAGGAGGTTGAGCGCAAGACCGAGGAAAACGAGAACCTGTCCCTGAACATCGTCAAGGCTCTCGCGGAAGCGATCGACGCCAAGGATACCTATACCAACGGTCATTCCGGCCGCGTGGCGGAATATTCAAGGATGATCGCCAGGAAATTCGGGTATTCCGACGAGAAGCTGGATGATATCTATATGATGGGACTGCTGCATGACGTCGGCAAGATCGGTGTGCCGGATGCCGTGATCAACAAGCCGGCCAGGCTCTCCGATGAGGAGTTCGAGATGATCAAGACCCATCCGGCCAAGGGAGCCAGGATCCTGGAGAGGATCAAGGAGATGCCGCAGCTCACGAGCGGAGCGCGCTGGCATCATGAGAGATACGACGGCGGGGGATACCCTGACGGGCTTAAAGGGGAGGATATCCCTGAGGAAGCGCGGATCATCGCAGTCGCCGATTCCTATGACGCGATGACGAGCAGACGGAGCTACCGTGAGCCGCTTTCCCAGGAGCATGTCCGGGAAGAGATCGTCAGGGGGAGAGGCACCCAGTTCGATCCGAAATTTGCCGATATCATGATCGGCATGATCGATGAGGACGGGGAGTATCAGATGAAGGAACAGCGGTAGTATGGCGGGACGGCGTATCGATAGAAGCGATCTGTTCAAAACGTCCCATATGGTGATCCTGCTTGCATACACATTCTTTTCAGTCATCCTCGTAGCGGAGTCACTGCTGATGGGCTGGGAGAAATGGGCACTTGTCCTCATTTTTCTCGGTGTGACCGTGAGCTGGACGCTGCATATCAGGCAGATGCTCGAGCAGCAGGGCAGGCTCTGGGTCTATTCCCTTCTAATGATGGGCACCTTTTTCTTCTACGGCATCCATCAGACCAGTACCTTTGATCTGGCAACGGTCATGTCTGTCGTCATCATCCTGTACACGATGACAGGTATCAAAAAGCTCATCACACTCTGCCAGCTTACGTATTTTGTGACGATGACCTATGAGATCGTCCAGATGTTCTACAGCGGCTTCACCTTTGACAGTCTTGAGGTGAGCCGTATTTTTCTGCATGTCGTCATGATCCTCATGATCGGCTGGTTAGCGCGCGTGATCATCGACAAGTGGAGATCGGTCCTGGGCGAATCGATGGAGGAGATCGATTTCCTCAAGGACGCGACCGACCGCCTCGATGATTTCCTCGCCAATGTGTCTCATGAGATTCGGACGCCGGTAAACGCGGTGGTGGGTCTGTCGGGTGTGTCCCTGGAAAAGAACAGGGATCCCGAGCTCACGGAGGACCTGCACGCGATCCAGGAGGCGGGCTGGCGTGTCGGCGAGCAGATCAGCGACATCCTCGATTATTCGGAGATCGACCGCAGGATCCTGGTCAGAAATGAAGATGACTACATGCTCGATTCCGTTCTGAACGATCTGGTGGCGCAGCTGCGCCCCTACAAGCGCCCGGGGATCGAGCTGGTGATCGATGTGGATCCGTCCATTCCTTCCGTGATGAACGGCGACGTGGGAAAACTCAAGCGGATCCTGTGGCATCTGATCATGAACGGCCTGAAGTATACCGTCCAGGGCGGGATCTATGTCCGGATCGATTCCGTGGAGGAAGCGTACGGGATCAATCTCCGCATCGAGGTGACGGATACCGGTATCGGCATGAGCGGCGCGGAGCTGGAGCGGATCTCGGAGAGATTCTACCAGGCGGATTCCGGCCGTTCCCGGCAGGGCGGCGGCCTGGGACTGGGCATTCCGATCGTCAAGGGCTTTGTGGCATGCATGGGCGGGTTTATGACCATGGAATCCAGGCCGGGCGTCGGCACAACGGTCCGGGTCTCCGTTCCGCAGAAGGTCATCGACCGCAGCAGCTGCATGTCGCTGGCGAACAGAGAGAAGCTGTGCCTCGGCGCCTACCTGCATTTCGACAAGTACCCCGATCCCAATGTGCGTGAATACTACAACCGCATGGTGAGCAATATCGTGCACGGACTCGGCACGCAGATGCACCGCGTCGACAATGTCGAAAGTCTCCGGCGCCTTGCGGCTTCCGTGCGTCTTACTCATCTTTTCATCGCGGCCGAGGAATACGGGACGGATCCGGCTTATATCGAAGAACTGGCGAAAGAGGTGGTTGTCGTCGTCGTGGCCGATGACGATTTCAGTCTGCCGGAGGGTTCCCGCGCCAGACTCATGGAAAAGCCTTTTTACTGCTTCCCGGTGGTCACGGTCCTCAACAGAGCTCCCGGCGAGGAAGACGAGCAGACCAGGATGCTCTGCCCGGGGGTAGAGGCGCTTGTTGTCGACGACGAACCGATGAACCTGACGGTGGCCAGAGGGCTCTTCAAAGGCTACGGCATGAATGTGACGACCGTGCAGTCCGGCCAGGAGGCCATCAGCATCTGCAGGGAAAGGTCATTTGATATTGTGTTCATGGATCACATGATGCCCAGAATGGACGGGATCGAGACGATGAAAACGATCCGCGCGGACCGGGCCGGCCAGGGCAGAGATATGCCGATCGTCGCGCTTACCGCGAACGCCGTGAGCACCGCCCGGGAGATGTTCCTGTCCGAGGGCTTTGACGGCTTTGTCAGCAAACCCGTTGAGATCCCCGAACTGGAGAGGGTCCTGCGGCGCGTGCTGCCGGAGTCCGCTGTTACTTTTGAAAAGATCGTGACAGAAAAACCCGGCAGGGCGGTAAAAGCCGCGGCGGAAAAACCGGCGGCGGAAAAGCCCGCGGCGGA
>JAILFA010000007.1 GCA_024687125.1 Lachnospiraceae bacterium | reverse complement strand
TTCCGGTCTCGTTTCGAATGGGGCCTGATCGCTGATATCCAGCCGCCGGATTATGAGACCCGTATGGCAATCCTGCAGAAGAATGCCGCAAACTGCCAGATCCCGATCGATGACGAAGTCTTTTCCTATATTGCGAACAATATCCGTTCCAATATCCGCGAACTGGAAGGCGCCCTCAACAAGGTCATTGTTCAGGCAAAGATACGCAATGCCCAGCGCATCGATCAGGAAATTGCTGAGAGCTCCCTGCGGGATATCATTTCCGAGCGGGACAGCATCATCACACCGGCTTCGATCATTGAAAAGACCTGTGACTTTTTCCACATTTCCAAAGAGGATATCGTCTCCCAAAAGAGAAGCCGCGAGATCTCGACACCAAGACAGGTTGCGATGTACTTTATCCGCATGCTGACAGATACTTCCTATGATGAGATCGGCAGGCTTCTGGGAGGCAGAGATCATACAACAGTCATGAGCGGCATCACAAAGATCACCGAACAGATCAAAAAGAATCCGCCTCTGTCTGAACAGGTGGATAACCTGAAAAAGAAGATACAACCTGATGTTTGAAAAAAATACCAAGTTATAGTATAATGAAAGTTGTTTTTCCACAAGGGATTGTGTGAACTGTGGATATTTCCACTTTTCAACCGCCCTTAATACGAAGATTATTCTTATTCTTTACAGGATTGCGCGTCCGCGCATTATGGAAGCAGGAAAGGAGCAGCGTACATGAAGATCATCTGCGACCAGGCAAAGCTTATCAACGGATTACAGATCGTTTCCAGAGCGATACCTTCAAAGACGACGATGTCGATCCTGGAATATATCCTGATCGATGCGACAGGAGATTCGATCCGTCTGATCGGCAATGATATGGAGATCGGAATAGAGACCTTTATAGAAGGGGAAATCGCGGAGAGAGGCTTCATAGCTCTGAACGCCCGATATATTACAGACTTTGTCAGAAAGCTTGACGGAGATATCACGATCGCCACGGGCGAAAACGAAAAGGTCACGATCACTTCCGGAAAGGCGAAATTCAACATCATCGGCAGATCCGGTGAAGAGTTTAATTACCTGCCGGAGATTGAAAAAATCGACGGCGTAAACATCTCTCAGTACGCTCTGAAGTCAGTCATTCAGCAGACGATCTTTGCAATCGCGGGAGCAAACGATACCAACCGCATGATGAGCGGTGAGTTATTTGAGATCAAAGAGAACCAGCTGAAGGTAGTCGGCCTTGACGGACATAGGATCTCGATCCGGAAGATGGAGCTGGCGGAATCCTATGGCAAGAAAAAAGTTGTGATCCCAGGAAAGACACTGCAGGAGCTGTCCAGAATCCTCGGAGACAGTACGGAAGAACAGGTAGAGATCTATTTTACCGATAAACATGTGATGTTTGCTTTCGGTAAGACGACTGTCGTCTCCAGGCTGATCGAAGGTGAATATTTCAATATTGACCAGATGCTTTCCAGTGATTATGAAACAAAGATGACGATCTCCAGAAAGAAGATTCTTGACAGTCTTGACAGAGCGACGCTGATCGTCAAGGAAGGCGACAAGAAACCGGTCATCCTGAGCATCAATGATATGGTCATGGAACTCAAGATCAATTCCACGATCGCAAGCTTCAGTGATGATATCGAAATCGAAAAGCAGGGCAAGAATCTGATGATCGGATTTAACCCCCGGTTCCTGATCGATGCCTTAAAGGCGATCGATGAGGAAAATGTGGACATCTATTTTGTCAATCCCAAGGCACCTTGCTTTATCCGGAATAAAGAGGAGAGTTACACTTATCTCATCCTGCCGATCAATTTCACAACGGTGGATTGATGGAGACGATCGAGCTCAGGCAGGGAGAAGAGTATATCAAGCTTTCGCAGGCCCTGAAAAAAGCAGGGATCACAGACTCCGGCGCGGAGGCAAAGATGCTTGCGCGCAGCGGGGAGATCCTTGTCAACGGGAAAAAGGAAGACCGGCCGGGAAGAAAGCTTGTATCGGGAGACAGGATCATCCTTGAAAATAAAGAATACAGGATCCAATGATCATTAAAAGACTGCAGCTAAAGGATTTCAGAAATTATCCCTCTCTGGATCTTTCATTCAGTGACGGGATCAATATCCTTTACGGAGATAATGCACAGGGCAAGACCAACGTCCTGGAAGCCGTGTATATGCTTGCTACGACAAAGTCACACCGCGGCGCCAGAGATAAGGAGGTTGTGCGCTTTGGCTGCGAAGAGGGGCATATCCGAGCGGAGATCTTTCGCGATGATGCCACCTGGCGAGTCGATATGCACCTGCAGAGCAGGCGGAGTAAAGGGATCGCGATCGACGGACAGCGCCTGAAAAAAGCTTCGGATCTGGTGGGCAGGATTCCCACAGTCTTCTTTTCCCCGGAGGATCTGGCGATCGTCAAGGAGGGACCGGCCGAGAGAAGACGTTTCATCGATATGGAACTCTGTCAGCTGGACGCCTCCTATCTCTATAATCTGTCCAGATATAACCGGGTGATCCAGCAGAGAAACAAACTCCTCAAGGATATCTATGAACATCCGGAACAGAAGCCTCTGCTGGAGGTACATGACAGACAGCTTTCGGTATACGGCAGGGAAATCATCCGTTTCCGAAAGATCTTTCTGGATCAGGTCGCCGAGATCATCGCTCCGATCCATGATAAACTGACCGGCGGAAAAGAAAAGCTGCAGCTTGCCTATGAACCGCATGTCACGGAGGATAAGCTGGAGGATGCGCTCGCCGCGGCCAGAGACAGGGATGTGATCCTGAAACAGACAACCGTCGGACCTCACCGGGATGATTTTGCATTTTACGTGACGCGTGAGGATACCGGTTCCGATAAAGTTGATATCCGCCGTTTCGGATCGCAGGGACAGCAGAGAACGGCATCGCTCTCACTGAAGCTGGCGGAGATCGAGATCGTTAAAAAATCGAAAAAGGAAAACCCGATCCTGCTGCTGGATGATGTTTTATCGGAACTTGACGGCGGCAGACAGAGAGCTCTCCTCTCTGAGATCGGCGGGATCCAGACGATCATCACCTGCACGGGTTATGATGAATTTGTGGAAAGCCGGCTGACCATCGACCGGCTGCTTCATGTGACAGACGGCAAGATCGAAGAAGTGAAGGAATAGGACTATGGCAGAAAACAACGAAAACATTGCAATGACACCGCAGGGCGAATACGGCGGCGATCAGATCCAGATCCTGGAGGGACTCGAAGCAGTCAGAAAGCGTCCCGGTATGTATATCGGGACAACCGCCTCGAGAGGTCTTCATCATCTGGTCTATGAGATCGTGGACAACGCGGTAGATGAAGCTTTGGCGGGTTTCTGCGACCACATTGAGGTGACGATCAACCCGGACAACACGATCACTGTGGAAGATAACGGGCGCGGTATCCCGGTCGGGATCAATCATAAGGCGGGACGTCCGGCGGTTGAGGTCGTCTTTACGATCCTGCACGCGGGCGGCAAATTCGGCGGAGGAGGATACAAGGTATCCGGAGGTCTTCACGGTGTAGGCGCTTCCGTCGTCAATGCGCTGTCCGACTGGCTTGAAGTGCAGGTGTTCCATGAAGGCAAGATCTATCAGCAGCGCTATGAGCGCGGCAAGGTCTGCTATGATCTGAAGATCGTGGGAGACTGCGACATCAACAAGACCGGATCCCGTGTTTCCTTTAAGCCTGACGCGACGATCTTCACGGAGACGACCGTCTATGAATTTGATACCTTAAAAAGACGCCTTCGCGAAATGGCGTTTCTGACAAAAGGACTCAAGATCTCACTGACAGATTTGCGCCATGAGGAGAACGCAGCGTCCGAAGCGGAAGAAGGAGAGGAGAAGACGGAGTGGAAGCCCCGTGTGGAAAGCTTCTGCTATGAAGGCGGTATCTCGGAATTCGTCACCTATCTGAACAAACACAAGACGCCTCTGTATGAGCCCGTCATGTATTTTGAGGGGGATCGCGTCGGCGTTCATGTGGAAGTGGCACTGCAGCACAACGATTCCTATAACGAAAGCATCTACACCTTTGTCAATAATATCAACACACCGGACGGCGGCACGCATCTGGAGGGATTCAGGACCGCGCTCACAAAGAACTTCAACGATTACGCCAGAACAAACAAGTTCCTTAAGGACAGTGACGAAAATCTCTCCGGCGAAGATATCCGCGAAGGTCTGACGGCGATCATCAGCGTCAAGATCGCTGATCCGCAGTTTGAGGGACAGACCAAGCAGAAGCTCGGCAATTCCGAGGCGAGAACCGCGGTCAACAGCGTGTTCTCCGAGCAGCTCACCTACTATCTGGAGCAGAATCCGCAGGTGGCCAAGATTACGCTGGAAAAAGCGATCATGGCAAAGAGGGCCCGGGATGCCGCGCATAAGGCCCGGGATCTGGCGCGCCGGAAATCGGCCATGGACGGACTGGGACTTCCCGGCAAGCTGGCGGACTGCTCGGACAAGGAGCCGAAAAACTGCGAGATCTTTATCGTCGAGGGAGATTCCGCCGGAGGCAGCGCGAAGTCCGCGAGACAGCGTGCGACGCAGGCGATCCTTCCTCTGCGGGGCAAGATCCTCAATGTGGAAAAGGCCCGTGAGGACCGGATCTACGGCAACGCGGAGATCAAGGCGATGATCACCGCGTTCGGCACAGGTATCCACGACGATTTCGATATCTCCAAGCTCCGCTATGACAAGATCATCATCATGACGGATGCTGACGTAGACGGTGCGCATATCGCGACACTGATGCTGACCTTCCTGTACCGCTTTATGCCGGAACTGATCAAGACGGGTCATGTGTATCTCGCACAGCCGCCGCTCTATAAGCTCGAGAAGAACAAAAAGACATGGTACGCCTACAGCGACGAGGAACTGAACGGGATCCTCACGGAAGTGGGCCGCGACAGCAAGAATAAGATCCAGCGCTATAAAGGTCTCGGTGAAATGGATCCGGAGCAGCTCTGGGAGACCACTATGGATCCGGAGCGCCGCATTCTGCTGCAGGTCGGTATGGCTGAGGATGAAGAGAGCGACGTCGATATCACCTTTACCACCCTGATGGGTGATCAGGTGGAACCGCGCCGCGAATTTATCGAGAAGAATGCCAAGTTTGTGAGAAACTTAGATATCTGAACGAAAGAGCATATTGCAGGAGAAAACCATGGCACAGAATGAAGACCAGAATATTACGCCGGACAGCGAGTTGTCTGAGGAAATCCAGGCAACCCCAGCGGGCGACCGCATCCGCGAGGTCGATCTCAAAAAGACGATGGAGACATCGTTCATCGATTATTCGATGAGCGTTATCACATCACGCGCCCTTCCGGATGTGAGAGACGGGTTAAAGCCGGTTCAGCGCAGGATCCTCTATTCCATGATCGAGCTGAACAACAAACCTACGGAGCCGCATCGTAAATGTGCGCGTATCGTCGGTGATACGATGGGTAAATACCATCCGCACGGCGACAGTTCCATCTACGGTTCGCTGGTCAATATGGCACAGCCCTGGTCCATGCGCTACTGCCTGGTGGACGGTCACGGAAACTTCGGCAGTGTCGACGGCGACGGCGCCGCGGCCATGCGATACACAGAGGCGAGACTGACAAAGATCGCCATGGAGATGACGGCGGACCTTGACAAGAACACCGTCGATTTTGTCCCCAACTTTGACGAAACGGAAAAAGAACCGGCTGTCATGCCGTCCCGTTTCCCTAATCTGCTGGTCAACGGCACAACCGGTATCGCTGTCGGTATGGCGACCAACATCCCCCCGCACAATCTGCGGGAGGTGATCAATGCCTGTGTCTGCATGATCGAAAACAGGATCAATGAGGACCGGGAGACGACGATCGAGGAGCTGCTCCCGATCGTCAAAGCCCCTGATTTCCCCACCGGCGGTATCATCCTGGGAACCAGAGGCGCGGAAGCAGCCTATCGCACGGGCCGCGGCAAGGTCATCTGCCGCGCTGTGACCAATATCGAGACCATGGAGAACGGGAAGAACCGGATCATCGTGACCGAGCTCCCGTATCTGGTCAACAAGGCGATGCTGATCCAGAAGATCGCGGAACTCGTCAAGGATAAGAGACTTGACGGGATCACGGGACTCCGCGATGAATCCGACAGGGAAGGCATGCGTATCGTGATCGAACTGCGGCATGACGCCAATCCGGGAGTCATTTTAAACCGCCTGTTCAAGCACACACAGATGCAGGATTCCTTCGGCATCATCATGCTCGCTCTGGTGAACGGCGAACCTAAGATTCTGAGCCTTCCGGAGATGCTGAGGACTTACCTTGCGCATCAGGAAGAGGTCATCCGCAGAAGGACAGAGTTTGACCTGAACAAAGCAAAAGAAAGAGACCATATCCTGCAGGGATTACTGATCGCACTCGACAACATCGATGAGGTCATCCGTATCATCCGCGGCAGCAAGACGCCGCAGGATGCCAAGAACGAACTGATGGCGCGCTTCGGACTCACCGATGTGCAGGCACAGGCGATCATCGACATGCGGCTCCGTGCTCTGACCGGTCTGGAAAGAGAAAAACTGGAAGCGGAGCATGCGGCACTGGTCAAGGAGATCGAACGACTGACCGCGATCCTCGCCGACCGCAAGCTCCTGCTGGGCGTCATCCGCGATGAGATGCTCGCTATTTCCGAGCAGTACGGAGACGACAGACGAAGCAGGATCGAACCCGCGGAAGACGAGCTCGAGGATGAGGATCTGATCCCCAACGAGAACACGATCATCGCGATGACGAGCCTCGGCTATATCAAACGCATGAGTGTCGACAACTTCCGTGTACAGAACCGCGGCGGCCGTGGGATCAAAGGCATGGCGACGATCGACAACGATTACATCGAAGATCTGCTGATGACGCAGACGCACAGTTTCGTCATGTTCTTCACGAACTTCGGACGCTGCTACCGGCTCAAGGCCTATGAGATCCCTGAGGGCTCCCGCACGTCGCGTGGCGTTGCCATCGTGAATATCCTGCAGCTGAACCCTGGCGAAAAGATCTCGGCGATCATCCCTGTCAGGGGACTCGATGAATATAAATGTCTGTTTATGGTCACACGCAAAGGCATCGTCAAAAAGACGCCGATCAGTGAGTTTTCCAATGTTCGCAAGAACGGCCTGATCGCGCTCAGTCTCCTCGAAGATGATGAACTAATTGAGGTCAAGACGACGCGGCCGAATTCCGAGGTATTTCTGGTCACCAAGAATGGCATGTGCATCCGCTTCAGCGAAAAGGATGTCCGTCCGATGGGCCGCACAGCCAGAGGTGTGCGCGGCATGAACCTGGATCCGGACGACGAGATCGTCGGCATGCAAAGAGACAGCCAGGGTGAATCCCTGCTCATCGTCTCTGAAAAAGGCTATGGCAAGCGCACAAAGACCACGGACTTCCATCTCCAGCGCCGCGGCGGCAAGGGCCTCAGGTGTTACAAGATCATGGAAAAGACCGGTGACGTCGTTGGTGTCAAAGCGGTCAATGATGAACATGAGATCATGATCATCACCACCGGCGGCGTGATCATTCAGGTGCGGATGGAAGAGATCAGTATCCTCGGGCGCGCCACGAGCGGTGTCCGCCTGATCCGTCTTGACGAGGGCGTCAAGGTTGCCAAGATCGCCAAAGTACGGGAAAAAGTCGCCGATACCGCAAGTGAAAACGAGCAGGAGATTGATGTAGAAAATCTGCAGGAAAACGAGCAGACGTAAATGAAAAAGACGCTGTTTAATGACGGATGGCAGTTCGTCGAGATGCCCCTGGATACACCGTATGAGGAGGTTCCGGTACAGACTTTTCAGCCGGTGACCCTGCCGCATGATTTCCTGATCACGGATACGGCGGGTCTTTATCGCGACGCGGACGGATGGTATCGCCGCATCTTTACGGTACCGGCCCGCAGAGACGATGCCTCGGGTCGTATACAGCTGTATTTTGACGGTGTGTATATGGACAGCACCGTCTATCTGAACGGAAAAAAGATCGGTGAGTGGAAATACGGATATTCCTCCTTTCTGATCGATCTGACGGAGCATCTGCTTTTCGGGGAGGAAAACGAACTGCGCGTATCCGTGCGGTATCAGTCTCCCAATACCCGCTGGTATTCCGGTGCCGGCATCTTTCGAAATGTCTTTCTTGTAGAAAAACCCCAGACACATATTCCGGTGAACGGTGTGTATTTTCACGCCGAAGAACGACCCGGCGGGACCTGGGAGATGGTCATCCGCACGGAGATCGACGGCAGCCGGGCCATGAACGCGCAGGTCACTCACAGACTGCTTTCGCCGGATGACACAGAAGTCCCGATGACGCCCGTCTTTCAGACGGAGCTTACCGTAGAAGCACCGTTTCTGCAGGGGAGCCGGGAGCTTTCGCAGAAAAGAGGAATCTCCCTGCTGTCCGCGAAACGGACGATCCGCTGCGTAGAACAGCGATATCTGGTAGAGGGGATCCATTCCTGGGATATCGACAGCCCTGTTTTATATACACTGAAAACCTCGCTGCAGACAGACGACGCTGAGCCGGATACAGAGGAGACCCGCGTGGGTTTCCGTACGGTAACAA
>JAILFA010000105.1 GCA_024687125.1 Lachnospiraceae bacterium | reverse complement strand
GGCGTATTCTACGGTATCGGGACAGACCGTTCCCTGACAGACGGTTACCCGCGACAGCTCGCGGTATTCCGCAGGCACAAACCGCGTGACACTGCCTACCGGTTCCACCAGCTCGGGCTCGTCCGTTTCCGCGGCATTCTGCGCGGGCGCGGAGGATGCTGCGTCCGCACCGGATGCGTCGGTGGCGCCGGTCATCCCGCAGCCGCTTGTAATTGCGAGGCACAGAAGGGCAGCCAGCAGGCGTCTGGTGATGCTGTTGTCAGGAAGCCTTCTCATTGCTTTACGACCTGATCTCCTTCCTCAAGACCGCCGGTGATCTCAATACGGTCATTACCGACGAGGCCAGTCTCTATCCATTTCAGCTGCCTGAAGCCGCTGTCATCGAGAACATAGACATAGGGTTTTCCGTCGGCGCTGTACACGGCGCCGACAGGAAGAGACAGGACCTGATCACGCCTGTCCAGAGTAATATAGATGGTTGCGGAGGTACCGACATCGATCCCCTCGTTGTCCGGACCCGAAAAGATCTCAAACTGCTGGATATCATCCCATTTATCCATCTGCAGAGGTACGACTTCATACTCTCCCGAGGCGCTCCCGTAGATGATCTTTAAGGGGACGCTCACACCCTCCCGGAAGCAGGAGGCATACTCCGGTTCGCTCATTTCAAAATGCCCGGTGGAGTTGTCCACGATCGTCATGACGACCATATCCTTGCGCGAGGTGGAACCCTCCAGATCAGAGGTGACGGTGTAGACGGTTCCGGTCATCGTCGAGTAAATGCGGCTTCCGGAGAGCTCCGACTGAAGATGCGCCAGTTTTTTCCTGTCGAACTCGATCTCATCGCTCAGATCTTCGCGCTTGTATCGATAGTTATCCGCGATCGAAGCTTCGTTTTTTTCATACTGTTTGACGTCTTCTTCTTCGATCTCAGGGGTGTTATAGACGAAGTTGTTATAGGTATCCTCGCGTTCAAACCCTTCGGCGGCGTCCAGGTAGGAGAGCTCGAGCTCGTTTTTCCGGATCTGGTAGTTCAGACGGTCGATCTCCGATTCAAGGCCGTCGGAGGAGAGTTCGATGAGCAGATCCCCGGGCTTTACGCTGTCACCCGGACGGACATGAACCTTGGATACACGCTTCCCGCCGACCGGGAACGAAACCTCCTGTTCCTTGTCCTGTACCCAGGTGGTATTCAGCATTTTTGTGAGGATGACGTCCTCTCTGGTGACCGGGATCAGGCCGTACAGCGCGCCGGTTTCGGAATTGTCGACAACGACCACCTTTTCCTCTTCGGCATTGCCGCAGCCGGCAAGCAGCAGGAGGAGGATCATGCATACACTGATGAGCCGCTGTAAGGAGAACGGGCTGTTTTTCCTGGTATTCCGATCGATCATCTGGTGCCTGTCGGGGGAACAAAGGGCATCGGCCGGGGTCTGCGCACTGCGATGATGCCGTTCTGTTCGAGGTTGCGCAATACCTGGAAGCGCACCTCGTCGGCCCGCTCCGGTCTTGCCATGTAGAAGCAGTAGGTATCGAGCAGATTAAAGAGGTTCGCGGTGCGGCCCTCGATCTTGAAGTTGTTGATGCCGCGCGGGAGGTATTCATCCCAGATCGCGTCTGGTTTTACGACGGTCGGATAGTCCTGGATGCTGTAGACCGTATTCTCAACGCCGTATTTGCATTCCCAGTTGTAGACAGGTTTTCTCTTTTCGGGAGGAAGCTTGCGGTTTCTGAGGACGATCCGCTGTCTCGTTGCGATATCGCGGTAGTGCTGTCCGCGTCTCGGGCAGTTCGGTGTGCAGGTCGCGTTGATGAGCACCTCGAGTTTTTCGGGGTGTGTGAGTTTTTCTATGAAATCCCAATTTCCATTGAGGTTGTAGTCGAGAACAACAAATTTATAATCCTTTTCCAGTTCCTCGTTCAGACCCGCGACATCCTTGATCTCCTTGCAGGTCGTGCTGTCAATCGCAAAAGAGGGATAGTTCTTTCGCAGATAGTCCTCCAGAATGGGAGAAAATACGAGGACTTCATTCGGATACCCCGAAGCGGCCTTCAGACAGAAATTGCAGAATTCATCCCTGAGGTCGTCCTCGGTGAGGAGCGGATTTGTAAAGGTGTACCGGACGGGGATCCCCGCCTGATTGATCGCTTTGATCGTATTCGTGATAAAACCGGCATCGCACTGATCGTTCGGATCGATCTCGCGCCCTCCGTTCCACAGGGCAAACGGAAAGCAGCCGAAAAAGGACGCGACTTCAACGCCCTCGCGGAAATATTCGGGGTGCTGTTTCAAAAGACTTACCCAGATCATGTTGAGTGGGAAGTTGTAGCGCAGTCCCGGTAAATGAAATCTTGCTGGCAGCATAAAGGCCTTTACCTCTGAAAGAATCCCCGCAGAACCGTTTCAGCCCTGCGGGGATCGTGTCACCTGTACAGCTTTCCGTCAGGAAATTATTTCATGGCGTCAAGAGCTTTGTTGGTGTCGTCAAGGATACCTGCCCACTTGTCGCGGACCTTGTCGTTGATCTCGGAGACAGTGGCGGTTCCGTCGAACATGGAGTAGTACACGTTGGACCATGTCGCGCCGTCAAGAGGAGAGCTGACCTCGAGTTCCGGTACCCAGCCTGCATAGGTGGGCTTGATCTTGCTCATATCCTGCAGATCGAAATTGGTCTGGATGCCCTTCTCGTCGAGGTTGTAGTTGTTGAACTCGGAAGCTCTGGAGTTGTAATCCTCGTATCCGGCAGGAAGGGTCTCCCATGCATCATACGCGAAAGCGATGAGGCGGGCCTTCTCAGGAGCATAGCAGCCGGGCATCATGATGATGTTGCCGTGAACCGTTGAGATCAGGTTCTTGCCATCCTTGGTCGGGAACGGAACGAAGCCGTTCTCATCCGCGCAGGCACCGACGAACTGGGTCGCCTGTCCTGCATAACCATCCTCGATCAGGAACGCGATCTTGCCGTCCTGATAGTTGGTGCGATAGTCATCCCAGACAGCCGGATCGTGCCAGGTCATGTAGTAGTCCTTGGTGATCCTGTAGGCAAACTCGATAGCCTCAAGGGATGCCGCATCTTCGTTCTTTGCAACGAAGTGGCCGCTTGCGTCCTTGCCGATGATGTCGCCGCCGTTACCGAGAACAGCGACCGTCAGGGTCTGGCCGAGGCCGTTGGCGCCGAACGGGAAGTAGTCGGACTGACCGTCGCCGTCCTTATCAACAGCTGCGATCGTCTTGAGCATGCCCTCGAAGGCATCCCAGGTCCATGTGCCGCTGTCGACCATGTCGTAGATGCTGTTCGGATCGATACCGCACTCGGTGAGGATCCTGTGGTTGAAGTACAGACCGGCACCGATTTCCGGATCGCCGGCGAGGATACCAAAGGTCTTGTTGCCGATGGTGTCATAAGAGGTGATCGCGTTCTTGGTGTACTTGCTGTCATTGAGGTCGATCGTGTCGATCGTCGCCCAGTCATAAGCAAGGCCGTTCAGGATCGTAGGACCCTGGAAGCCGTCAGGCAGGGTGAAGAGCAGAGCCTGATCATCACCGCCGGATGTGCAGTAGTTCTGGAACTCATCCGTGATACCCTGGCCCCAGCCGAGACCGCCCATGTACTTGAAGGTGAAGTTGTAGGTCTCCTGCAGCCATTCACGATAGGCAAGTCTGTCCTCTTCGAACTGGGTCGTAGGATCAGCTACGGAACCGTCTTCAGGGCTCCACCAGTCGCGGACGATGACTTCCATGCCGCCGAGATCATAAGGTGCACCCGTCTGAGGGTCATTGAGCACGGTGTAGGGAGAGACTTCCTCTTCGACTTCGTCTGCGGGAGCGGCTTCTTCCGTCTGAGTGTCAGCCGCGGGCTCAGCGGGAGCGGGCTCGTCCTTCTTCTCTTCCTGTGCAGCAGGCTCAGCGGGCTGCTGCTGTGCAGGCTGGGATTCGCCGCAGGCCGTCATACCCATTACCATGGATGCCATGGTGATGGCGGCGGCAACTTTTCTTGTTACACGTTTTCTCATTTTTTCCTCCTCCTTGTTGAAGTCTGTGGCTCACGTCGAACCACTATTCTTATGAGCCGTATATCGCGATACGGGTCATAACGCGTACCATTATAGCACAGTATTCAGGAAATTACTACATTTTTATTCCGGTACTGCTGATGCTTTCCACGAATGCTCTCTGAGCGAAGAGATAGAGGATGATCAGCGGAGCGATCACCAGCAGGATCGCCGTTGACAGGAGCTGGTTGGTCTGTGCGGGTGAAATACGGATCGGCGCGCCGAGGCCCATCGCGTTGCCCAGATAGGAACCGATGCCGTCCGCGAATCCGCTGAGGGATGTGCTCAGATAGATCCTGCCGCCGAGGAACATGCGTGTATAGAAAACATCCGTCCACTGCCAGACAAAGGAAAACAGGAAGCAGCTCGTGATAATGGGCTTTGCCTCAGGGAGCATGATCCTGATAAAGGTCTTAAAGGTACCGAGGCCGTCAACATACGCTGCTTCTTCGAGATCCCCGGGGACATTCCGGAAAAACTGGCGGATCAGGAAGATATACAGACCGTTTTTCAGTCCGGTACAGCCCAGGCTCATCAGATAGTACGGCAGAACCGAATTGCGGAGATTGAGCGGGTTGCCGGTGATCATTTTGAAGATCCCGAAGATATCAAAGAACCGGAAATGCAGATACAGGGAAGTTGATATCGTCTGAGGCGGGACGAGGATCACGGCCATGACACACGCAAACCAGAATTTCTTTAGCGGAAACTCGAAACGCGCGAAGCCGTATCCGACGAGCGTGCACATGGCGACCTGCACGATCGCGATGGTCACCGAAATGATGAGCGTGTTCATAAAGCCCTGTGCGTACCGCAGTCCGCCGTACGCGGTCACGTAATTCTCCGTGATGACTTTGGACGGGATGGAGATGACGACCGGATTGTAGATATCATCCAGAGACATCAGACTCACGGAGATCTTTTCCAGGATCGGCTGCAGGATCATGAAGCACATGCCGAAGAGCAGGATGAACCGTGCCAGCGATACACCGACTGCCAAAAGCTTTTTCCGCAGCAGGTATCCGCCGGACACCTTGTTCCGTCTGCGGAATTCCTGCCAGCTCATTTTTCCGGTTTTGGGATTACTCATAGTAATAGACTCCTCTTGAGATCAGGGCCGAGGTGATGCCCACATAGACAAGGACGACGATGAAGTAGATCCATGACATTGCCGCGGTCAGACCGTAATTGAGCTGCAGGGTCATGACACCCTGGATCTTTTTCATGATCGCGCTGTCGCTGCGCATGCAGTAGTCGACGATCGTGTAGAACCAGTTGACGAGGAAGATGGAGGAGATCATCGGGAAGGTGATCTTCCAGAGACTCTCCCACGCGGTGCAGCCCTCGATCTCGGCTGCTTCATACATACTCCTGGGGATGGTCTGCAGACCGGAGAGGAAGATGATGATCTGGATACCCGAAGAGATCGCGACATCGTAGATGTTGTCAATGATGTCGAAAACGGTCTCAAAGGCCCGCACGCCGACACCGGCGGTCCGGAGCACAACCTGGATCGTCTCGGTGATACTCACATTGGAGGTGCTCTGTGCGATGGCTTCCTGCATGCTGGCCATGACGGCGTTGTCTGTTTCAACGCCGAGCATGACACCCGAGGACAGGATGACCGGGAGAAAGAAGATCGCCCGTACCAGCGCTCTGCCGTGGAATTTCTGGTTCAGGATCAGCGCGACAAAGAACGAGAATACCATGATCGCGAGGGAATAAATGAACATGTTGAGCGCGCTCTCTGTCAGGAGCTGCGGGAAACTCGCGTCCTGGCGGAAGGCAAAGTAGTAATTGCTGATGCCGATCCAGACCTGATCAAATTTTCCGGCACCGACCTGCACCTCGCAGAAACTCATATAAAGGGAGTCAAAGAGAGGTTTGACCATGAATACCAGAAAGCCTATGATGAACGGGGAAATGAACAGATACCCCGATACTGCCTTTCTCTTCTGAAGGCCGACATATTTTCTCTTTTTCGGTTTTGCCATTTTAAAAGCCTCTCCTGTGGAAACTGCTGATGCTGCTCTACTTTATGACTACATAATCACGGGCCGGAACCTTCACTGAGTCAGCCTCGTAATCCATGTATCCGGTATTGACATAGACCTTTGTCCCGTCTTCGTATTCCGTTACGGAGACATCCTCCGTGAGATTCTGATAGCCCGTC
Organism: Lachnospiraceae bacterium; assembly: GCA_024687125.1. Classification (GTDB taxonomy): domain Bacteria; phylum Bacillota; class Clostridia; order Lachnospirales; family Lachnospiraceae; genus Butyrivibrio. The sequence goes on along the minus strand of JAILFA010000105.1, from coordinate 1,412 downwards.
ATCTCCATACGGAAGATGTGTCCCATTTCGGTATTGTAGCGGCTGTAGATCTGAGCTGCGCGGTCCTTCCAGGAATCAAAGCTGGCACCGTACAGCTCGCTGTACATTGTCTTCTGTGTCACAAAGGCATCCGCCTTCATAAAGGTCCAGCAAAGTCCCGCGCCGTACCGGGCACTCATAAGCAGCTCTTCTTCCGCATCACTGCAGAGATTCATCGGTTTGCCGGTATAATCGACATAGCCGTGAATCGCGAGCTCGTAGAACGGGATGTATTCGTCGAGGAGGGTGTACTTACTGCCCTTGAGATCCATACCCGTGACGATGTCGCTGTACATGGCGGCATATTCATTGCCCATCTGTGTCATAAACGGCGTACCGCTGTCATGGAGAGCCTTGAATCGGGCTGTCTGCAGCTCAAGCGCGGTCTGTCTTGATCTGACATTTCTTCTGTAATAATCCGCCGCGAGATCCTTGCCGATGTCGGCAAAGGAAACGCCTGCCCCCAGATCGGCCGCGTATTCCTGAAGATTGTCAGCCATCTGATCCGTGAGAGTAGCATGAAGCAGATAGTAGGGATCGGTGAATTCTCTCGCCGCATAGGTGATATGGCTGTACTGATGCTGGACCGCCCGCTCTTTGGTAATGAAGCGCGCCGCATCGCGGAAGGAGAAGAATCCGTCCAGAATATTGCTGTCGTGTTCGTACATCGTGAAGCCGTCCAGATAAAGCTGCACACCTGCGGACTGCGCACTTGCCGCAAGGTTCTTAAGGTCGCCCTTGCCGCCCAGGGTACGGATGGCTTTCACGCGCTTTAAGATCTTCTGTTTGATGCCGCCGTTGCACCAGCCGGTGGCGCGCACGGAAAAGTTCCTGAAGCCGTATCCCTGCAGTTCCGAGATCATCGCTGCCGCTTCGTCATAGGTCGTGAGAGCAAGAGGCCTGGATACAGGGATACCGACGATCTGCGTGACCTTGTCGATCGCACCGACGATCTCGATAGAGGCCGGCGTGTCCGCGTCGTCGCACAGTGTAAAGGTATCCGGATAGGTTTCCCTGAGGTATCCGGCATAGGCTTTCGCCATGTCCGTGTACTCTCCGGAGGAAATGAAGCGATAGCGCTGGGAGATGGTTTCTTTGGGGAGTTCCGGGAGATACGCGTACACTTCGCCCTGATTCAGGCCCGTCACGTCATACTGCTCACGCGCGAGCATGGTGTATTCGGCATCGACATAGTTGTAGCTGTTGGTCTTGCCGGCAATATCGGCGCGGACCGCCGCGTATGCACGGGCGCCTTCCAGAATACACAGGAACGAATCGCTGCCCTCGGACATGCCAAAGGTGTTGAAATAGGCTCTCGTATCATGAACCAGATCCTTGCGGGAGATGCCGTAATCCCACCCGTAGAGGTTGGC
>JAILFA010000078.1 GCA_024687125.1 Lachnospiraceae bacterium | reverse complement strand
TTGCGCTGTATTTTGAAAAGAACGGCTACGAGGAAGAAACCCGGCAGAAGATCCAGGTTTCCGCCGAGCGAAGAGAGCAGATCGAAGCCGAATACGAAGAGACAGTCAGGACCTACACGGAAGCACTGGCGGGGACGGGGGAAGAGGTTCCCGCGGAAGAAGAAACTGAAGATCCGGATGACGGTTCAGAGGAGACTTCCGGATACACGGCTGTTATCCTGGATCCCGACGGCCTGCAGGGCTATGATCAGCATATTCCGGTCAATTACCTTTCACAGATCAGAGACGGATCCCTCAAGGTGACCGTGTACCGCAACGGCGATTTCGCCGGGCTTTCCATTACAGGTGTGCACAACGGCTGGGTGGAGATCGTCTGGATCTCCCTCCCGGAGGAGGCGGATAAAGAACAGGATGCCGCCTCCCTGATTTCGTTTATGATACGAAGCGCAAAACGGGAAAAGAGATACAAGGGCGTCTTTCTTGAAATGCATCAGTCGGAGTATACCCCCGGGATGGCAGAGGTTCTGAAGGCCGCGGGCATGAAGGTTTACGCGGAAAAGAACAACAATTATGAGTTTGTTCTTTCGGATGTCAAAAGGGATCCCAAGGTTCTTGAGGTGGCAAGGAAGATCGTCTGCACGCCCATCGGCGGGCTGGATCAGGATGCCAAGGGGGCCATTGAGGCTGCGATCTACTGCAGTGATGATCCGATACCGGTCTCGATCCCCATTCCGTGGGTGTCCTTTGATGAGGAACTGAGCTTTGCGTATTGCGGCGGAGCGCAGAAGATCGGTCTGCTGCTCATTTCACGCAGGGCAGACAGCCTGATCATCGATCTGCTGCATGGTTCCAATCCGCTGATCGCCGCGGCGCTCCTGGGGAGTGCTCTCACGAAGCTGGAACAGACCGCGGCGCCGGATCAGAAGTTTCTTGTTCCCATCGTTGTAGAGGCTTCGAGACCGCTTCTGGAAAAGCTGGTGGACGGAGCAAGGCGCGGAGATATCAGCGAGGCTGTTGTCAGATTCTGATGCTGTAGATTTAGTCGTCGATATGATAGAAGTGCTGTTCGAGGCGCTTTTCAAATTCATCGTGCGGGAGCGGTTTGTCAAACCAGAAGCCCTGGGCGATATCGCAGTTATTATCCCTGAGGATCTCCACCTGATGCGCTGTCTCTACGCCTTCCGCGACGCATTCAAGCCCCAGCTCCTTGGCCATGCCGACCACATGCCGGAACATGATGCTGCGGCGGCTGAGTACGTTGTCGTCTTCGATCGGAAGAAATGTCTTGTCAACCTTGAGCACATCCCATGGAATATCCTGTACCAGGTTCAGGGAGGAAAATCCTACGCCGAAATCATCGACCGCGATCGCGATCCCTGCGGTTTTGAGGGCGGAGACAGCGTGCTTTAAGTCGGTGAAGGCCACGTCGGTCGTCGTCTCCGTGAGTTCGAATTCGATATAGCGGTGCGGGATCCGGTATTTGTCAATGATCTCGAGCAGATGCTCCGTGAGGTCGTCATCCAGCAGGTGTTTTCGGGAGAGATTGACGGAGACGCGCACGAGGTGTTTGCCGCTCTCCTGCCATCTGCGCAGATCCCGGCAGACTTTCTCCAGCATGTAGAAATCCAGTCTGCAGATATCCGTGTTCTGCTCCAGGGCAGGGATAAAGCGGATCGGCGGGATGATCTGGTCATCCCGGAACCACCGGCAGAGAGCCTCCGCACCAACGAGCTCGCCGGTGTAGACAGAGACCTTGGGCTGGTAGAAAACCTTGAACTCCGATCGTGCAAGTGCCTGTGCAAACTGCTGCTGCACCATCATGAAGTGCTCGCGGTTCTTGTCCATCCTGCGATCGTAGTAGACGATATGATCTCCGCCGCCGGTCCGGGCCAGGATGGATGCGGGAACGATCTTGTCCATGATATCGCTGTTGTCATTGCACCGGAAATCGTCGGGGATAAGGTAGATACCCGCTGTGGCGGATACACGGGCCTTGTCTCCGGTGATCTCATCATAGACGATCGTCGAGCTCTTGAGCATCTGGATCAGTCTGGGCAGCTTGTCCTGCGGACACAGGGCGCAGAAATTGTCACCGCCGATGCGGGCGACCATCCCTTCCTCGTCCAGAAACTCAGCCATCTGATTGATATAAGCCTTCATGACGGTGTCGCCTGTCCGGCGTCCGAGCTTTTGGTTGACCAGAGAGAAATGCCGCAGGTTAAAGTGCAGGGCGGCATGGTTCTTCAGGCCCCCGTTCTGCGACTGGATCTGGAGATGCCGGATGAAATTGGGCAGATTCGGATAACCGTCCCTGTCATAAAAGGTGAGTTTTTCGACGATCTTCTGCAGACGGCTGCGGCTGACGAAACTGAAGATCATCTTCTGGATCATGTCGATGCGTTCACGCTCGAGCTGTGTCCAGGGTGCCGCACCGTTTTCCAGAAAGACCTGACTGATGACGATCGTCCGCGCACCGGTCACGACGCGCTGCGTGAGATCGATGTCGCTGGCGTTGCCGTTGTTATAGGCTTCGTAGAGGTCGCCGTCACCGCGCTTCTCCGCGGCCTCGTTTTCATAAAAGGTCGTGACGCCGCGCCCTGCCCGGAAGTGGCGGCAGAGCTTGCCGACGATATCGTAGATCGATGAGACATCCAGCGTCTCACGGGAGGACGAGGTCGTGATCGCTTTGACCAGATCCTCCAGCAGAGCACGGAACTGCGTATCACGTTCATTGTTCAGGTTGTCGGTGTTTTCCGGCATGTATACTTTGCTTTCTCCTGAAAGAGTGTACAGTGGCAAATTACAATTATATCATAATCGGATAGTTGTTGAAAGCCCGAAAGGAGTTTAATATAATCCAAGATATGTCGGACAGCAGGATGAGAAAAACAGATACGGCGAATGTTCTTGCCGGGACACGCACGCTCCGGATGATCGATGATCTTCCGAAAGCCGCGGATCGCGGCTTCTGGGACGGCCTGCCCGGGGAGGTGTGCGCGGCATTGACAGAGCGCGGGGAGAGTGCGCTGGATGAGCAGATCCCGGTGCTCTCCGACTACGCCGAGTTTTCCCGAAACGGCAACCGGACACATTTTGAAGACGGCTATTTCCGGCGAAGGCTCCTGCTGACGCAGCTTGTCCTGGCGGAGTGCGCGGAAAACGGGGGGCGGTTTGCCGGCAGGATCGCAGAGTATATCCGGGCGATCCTTGATGAGACGACCTGGTGCCTGCCTGCACATAACACCTATGTCCGCGATGCCGCGGTGCTCCCGGCTCCGGATCCGGAACGTCCCGTGATCGATCTGTTCGCCGCGGAGACGGCGGCGATCCTGGGGCTGGCCGGTTATCTGCTGGAAGACGTGTGCGCATCGGTCAATGACCGTATCGATGAGGAGATCCGCCGGCGGATCCTGGTCCCCTATCTGACCGAACATTTCTGGTGGATGGGAGACGGAGAGCAGCTGATGTGCAACTGGACGAGCTGGATCACGCAGAATGTCCTGCTGGCGCTTTTTACAAGGCGGGAAGGCGTGTTCATGCGCGAAGACCTGCATAAGGTGCTCGCGCAGGCGGCGCGTTCCGTTGATTATTATCTGGATGATTACAACGATGACGGCAGCTGCAGCGAGGGGATCTTTTACTATGGGCACAGCGCGTTGTGCCTTTTCGGGTGTCTTGATGTGATGGACCGGATCACAGCGGGCGGCATGGCTTCCCTGTGGCACGCGGACCGGATCCGCCGGATCGCTGCGTATCCGGTCTCGATGTACATCGGTGACGGCCAGTATTTCAATTTTTCCGATGCTTCGCCCTACGCGGGACACCGCTGCGCGCGTGACTTCCTGTTCGCGCAGATGACCGGCAATGAGGCCTATGCCGCTTTCTCTGCGCTGGATTTTCAGGCGCAGGAGATGCCGGAGCGCCTGCTCGAAGGGGAACACGACCTGTATGCTGATCTGCTGCAGCTTGGCTGCTGGCGGGAGATGGCATCGTATCCGGCGGAGCAGGTGCTCCCGGAGGACGTCTTTTACGCGGATGCGGGACTCATGACCGCGCGGGATGAGCACTGGGCGCTCGCTGCCAAGGCCGGCAACAACGGCGATATCCACAACCACAATGATGTCGGGAGCGTGACGCTCTACCTGGACCGGCGGCCGTTCCTGATCGATCTGGGCGTCGGGACCTATACGGCGAAGACTTTTTCCGCGGACCGCTATGAGATCTGGACGATGCAGTCCGCCTATCATAACACAGTCAGTTTTCGGGAGGAGGACGGGACATTCCTCATGCAGCGTGACGGCAGAGCGTATGGGGCGAGGGATGTCTCCTGCGGGCTCTGTGCAGAGGAAGCGGAGCTTGCCATGGAGTTTTCGGGAGCCTACGACGATCCGCGGGTCAGGAGTGCAAGGCGCAGCGTAAAGCTGATCCGGGGCGCGGGGGACGCGGATGGTACGGTGATCCTTCGCGATGACTTTCACGCGGACGGTTCCTTAACGCCGGTCCTCACCTTTATGACGTATGAACGGCCGCAGATCATCGATGACCCGGTGCAGGTGCCGGAGTTCGGGGGATGGATCGACCGGGAGGAACTTACGCGCTACGGGCGGATCTGTGCGGTCCGCGTCGGCGGTCTCGGATTTATGATCGCGGGAGGGATCGCGCGGATCCTGATCGAGACCTGCCCGATCGAGGATGAGAGACTTGGGAAAGCCTGGAAACACGAGTGTTACCGTGTTCTGGCTGATGTAGAAAAGAACATGAGCAAAACAGTGATCATAAGGGGATGAGCGGGATGAAGATCGAAGTGTACAATGACTGGGATCATGTGAACAAAGCTGAGGCGTCCGGGGAGAAACAGGCGGTGCTCGCCTGGGACGGAGAGTATCGCAAGGGCGACATCATCGAGTTTTCCGGACTGGAATCCGGAAGATTCTATCAGATCAAGGTCGATGCCGCGATCGAGGAGGCGCTGGTCCTCGTGAAAAAGGAGAGCATCCTCTACACGGTGCCGTTCTATGAGAAAAAGACGAGCTACAATCCGCTGGCGTTCTTCGGGAACCGCCACTATGTGAGTATCCGGGAGGCGGCGCCCTATGAGATCTCTGCCTATAAGAACCTTGCGCTCAATCCGTTTGACCAGCATGATGTGGAGGGCGTCTATCCGCATGCCTCGGCTAACGTAGAAACGCGTGGCGAGGCTGTCTTTGCGGCGCGAAATGCGATCGACGGCTGCATCGCGATGCGCTCGCACGGCGAATGGCCCTATGAGTCCTGGGGGATCAACCGTCAGGAGGACGCGATGCTGACGCTGGATTTCGGGCGGCCGGTGGATATCGATGAGATCAGGCTGTACACGCGCGCGGATTTCCCGCACGACAACTGGTGGGTGCGCGCCACGATCGGATTCTCCGACGGCACGAGCCGCGTTGTAGAAATGGATAAGCATATCGATGAGCCGCACATCTTTTCCGGGATCGGAAAGCGCGGGATCACATATATCACGCTGGGAGAACTGATCAAGGCGGATGATCCGAGCCCGTTCCCGGCCCTCACACAGATCGAGGTCTACGGAACGGAATCCTAGGGCTTTGTCACGGCGTGATGTTCCTTGCGGTATTTCGCGGGCGTCATGCCTTTGTACTGTTTGAACTGTCTGAAGAAGTGTACTTCGCTGCCGTAGCCGCATAACTCCGCGATCTCCGCGATCGTCATATCGGTCGTCTGCAGCGCGAATTCCGCATTCGCGATCCGCATCCGGATCAGATCCTGCTGGAAGGGTACCCCGAAAACCGAGGTATAGAGATGCTGGAAGTGGGAATCGCTGATCCCCAGTTCCTGCGCGTGCGCGTGGATCGTATGCTCCTCGGAGAGCGTATGCTGCATGTGGAAACGGATGTCCTTGAGGCGCTCGGTGTAGGAGATCTCGTCGTTGCCGCCTGCCTTGCGCGGCGCCGCGATGAGGTGGTTCATCAGCACCGTGAACAGCGCGTCGGTGTTCTGCCGGAGATAACGCTCGTCCGTGTAGGTGGATTCCCAGAGAAGCTGCCGGATCAGCGTGGAGCACGCCTCCCGGTCGTCCAGATGGAAGGGGGTGTTGCAGCGTACCTCCGCCGGCAGCGTCTCGCCTTCCTCCAGACCGATGTGCATCCAGTCGTCGATATACTCCCCGTAAGGATTGTGATAATGATAGGGCGTGTGCGGCGCGATCATGATCGCGTCTCCGGGCTCCAGCAGAAAGTGCCGGTCCCCGACAGAGAAGTCGCCCCTGCTCCTTAAGATGAGCAGGACCGGATTGTCCAGGCCGTTCGGCCATGATTTCCGAAAGCTCGCGGAGTGGTGCGCGCCGCACCCGCCTTTGATCACGTACATAGGACGTTCCCTCGCGTTAAGCCCTGATCGGACTGTACGAAACGTTAGTTATGTGGCTTCTGTTCGAGTATCATATCAGAAACGCTTATGTTAGACAAGATATTTATGAAAATGTGTAAAATAAAGGACGATAAAATATTGTCTGACAAATTATAGCAGGATATGTTATAATATTCATCGGATTTGTCATTTTCACGCGTAACAGTTTTTGTTATAGTGTGGTCAGTCCAATCAATCTCGTGTGCACAGGGCACACAGAAACGGAGGAGGGTAATGAAAAAAAGACTTATCAGCATGTTAATGGGCGTAACGCTCGTTGTAACATCTCTTGCCGGCTGCGGTGAGGGGGGTGCACAGACACCCGCACAGCCTGCCCAGACGGAAACACCTGCTCAGACGGAAGCACCCGCGGCGGATACCACGGCTGATGCTCCGGCAGCAGATACCACGGCGGATGCACCCGCTGCGGATACGGCAGCAGCCGATGAGCCTGTCACCATCAAGTGGGCTCTCTGGGACAAGGATTCCACAGTATACTATCAGCCGCTGATCGATGGCTATACGGCGGCACATCCCAATGTCACGATCGAGATGGTCGATCTGGGCTCCACCGATTATCAGACCGTTCTCGGCACACAGCTCTCCGGCTCCGACTGTGACTTCGATGTAGTCACGATCAAGGATGTTCCCGGTCTTGTAACGCTGGCGAACAAGGGCGTTCTCGAGCCCCTCGACAGCCTGATCGCTCAGGACGGCATCGATCTTTCCGTCTACAGCGGCATAACGGATCAGGTCAAGGTATCGGATGTTCTGTACGAGCTTCCTTTCCGCCGCGACATCTGGGTCCTGTTCTACAACAAGGACGTGTTTGACAAGGCAGGCGTTGACTATCCGACCAACGACATGACCTGGGAGCAGTATGACGAGCTCGCCAGAAAGATCACCGACACGACGCCCGGCGCGGAAGTCTACGGTGCACACTATCACACCTGGAGATCCACGATCCAGCTGATGGGCATCCTGGACGGCAAGCACACGATCGTCGACGGTACCTATGATTTCACCAAGCCTTACTATGAGATGGTCCTTGCACAGCAGAAGGACGGCGTCTGCATGGATTATGCGACACTTAAGACCCAGGGCCTTCACTATTCCGCAGCCTTCTATCAGGGCAACGTCGGTATGCTGAACATGGGCAGCTGGTTCATCCCGACCCTGATCTCCAAGATCAAGGACGGCGAGGGTGCAGCGGCAGCCAACTGGGGCATTGTCAAGTATCCTCACGCTCAGGGTGTAGAGCCCGGGTCTACGCTCGCGACCGTTACGGCACTCGCGATCCCGACCTCCGCTCCGAACAAGGATGTGGCATGGGATTTCGTGAAATTCGTCTCCGGTGCCGAGGGTGCTGAGATCATGGCCGGCACAGGCAACACGCCTGCGATGTCCAATGAGGCGATCAACTCCAAGATCGCGGAGATGGACGGATTCCCGACCGATGCGGCTTCCAAGGAAGCTCTGACGGCGAGCCATGCATACCTCGAGATGCCCGCGAATGAGAAGTCTTCCGAGATCGAGACCGTGCTCAACGAGCAGCATGACAACATCATGAACGAGGTCTCCACGGTCGATGAGGCGATCGAAGAGATGAACACCGGAGTGCAGGCAATTCTTGCACAGTAAATCAGATCTGTAGTACAAAGGGGCGGTTGTAGGATTAGCAGCCGCCCCTTTTTTATAAAAGCGCCCGGCGCGCGGAAACGGGGCAGACATGAATACACCGATCACCAGGAGTGCAAGAAAGAGAAAGATGAGGCAGAACCTTGTCGCATACTCCTTTATCGCACCGAATTTTATCGGCTTTGCCGTCTTTACACTCGGGCCGATCATCCTGGCTTTTATCATGGCCTTCACCGAGTGGGACGGCAACAACCCGATGAAGTTTGTCGGTGTGGATAATTTTACGAACCTGTTCACCAATGACCGCTTTACGTCGGCGTTAAAAAACACGATCGTCTACAGTATCTTTACGGTTCCCCTGACACTCATCATGGCGCTGGGTCTGGCGATCCTCCTGAATCAGAAGATCAAGGCGCGCACCTTTTTCAGAACGGTGACCTTTTTCCCGTATGTCGCATCGCTCGTTGCGGTCGCGGCGGTCTGGAACATGCTGTTCTCACCGTCCAAGGGCGGTCTTATGAACCAGCTCCTCATGAACGTCTTTCACACGGATCCGCTCAAGTGGGCGGCATCCCCCAAGACGGTCATGCTCACGATCATCCTGTTCTCGATCTGGAAGAACATGGGATATTACATGGTGATCTACCTCGCAGGCCTACAGGGCATCAGCGAGGATCTCTATGAAGCCGCCGCGCTCGACGGCGCCGGCGCCTTCCAGAAGTTCCGGTATGTGACTCTGCCGCAGCTTAAACCCACGACGTTCTTCGTGACGATCATGCTGACGATCAGCTGCTTCAAGATCTACGATATCGTCTACATGCTCGCCGGCGGCTCCAACGGTGTCGTCAATAAGAATGCGATCGTGCTCGTCTACTATGTCTATGAGGAAGCGTTCCGCAACTGGAAGCTCGGAAGCGCCTCCGCTGCGGCACTTGTGCTGTTTGTCATTGTTCTGATCGTCACGCTGATCCAGTTCCGCGGCGAAAAGAACTACGCGAATGATTAAGGAGGGCGGGAGATGAAGAGTAAGACACATAACCGGATCCTGCGCTCCGTGATCGTCTATGCGCTGCTGTTCCTGCTCGCTTTTGTGATGCTGATCCCTTTTGTCTGGATGATCAGCGCCTCACTCAAGCTGAACAAGGACATCTTTATGATCCCGTATGAGTGGATCACCAAGGATCCGCGGTGGGCAAACTATGTGGATATCTGGACCAAGATACCGCTGGCCACCTATGCGCTCAATACGGCCAAGCTGACGCTGATCGTGACGGTCCTTCAGATCCTGACCTCGAGCTTTGCGGCCTACGCTTTTGCCAAGCTGCACTTCAGGGGACGCAATCTCCTGTTCCTGGCCTATATCTCCACGATCGCCGTGCCGTGGCAGGTGTACATGGTACCGCAGTTCATGTTCATGCGCAGGCTGGGCCTGGCGGATACGCATCTCGCGATCATCATCCTGCAGGCATTTTCCGCATTCGGCGTGTTCCTGATGCGGCAGTTCTATGAGGGGATCCCGGATTCCCTCTGTGAGGCGGCCAGGATCGACGGGATGAGCGAGTACGGCATCTATGCCAAGATCATGCTCCCGCTGTCCAAACCGGCGCTGTCCACACTGACGATCTTTACCTTTGTAAATACCTGGAACGATTTCCTGGGGCCTCTCATCTATCTGACGACAGATTCCAAGAAGACCCTGCAGATCGGTATCCGGATGTTCATATCACAATACTCGGCGGAATACGGCCTGATCATGGCGGCATCCGTGATCTCGCTCATCCCGGTCCTCATCGTGTTCATGTCCCTGCAGAAATACTTTGTGGCGGGCATCACGACCGGTGCTGTCAAGGGATAGGGTTTGGAGAAGAGAGGGAAAACGATGGCTGACAGATGGCAGGAGATCGCAGATAAGATCATAAAAAAGGAGCGCTCTGTCGCGGAGAGGAACCGGGGGAGGATCCCCTATACCACGAAGGAAGCGCATGTTTTCGGCGACTGGTCCGGAGAGCGGGATATCGCATGGTGGACCAACGGCTTCTGGGGCGGGATGCTCTGGCAGCTCTGGAACGCCACGAAGGAAGATGTTTTCCGTGAGGGTGCCGTCGATGTAGAAAAAAAGCTCGACAGGGTCCTCATGGATTACAACGGAATGGATCACGACGCCGGATTCCGTTTTCTCCCCACGGCGGTCGCGCACTGGCGCGTGGACGGCGATGAGGAAGCTAAAAACCGCGGGCTTCTCGCCGCCGCGAATCTGGCAGGACGCTTTAACCCCAAGGGCGGGTTCATCCGTGCCTGGAATGATTTTGATGACGGACGTGACACGAGAGGCTGGGCGATCATCGACTGCATGATGAATCTGCCGCTTCTCTACTGGGCCTCCGATCAGCTTGAGGATCCGCGCTTTCGCATGATCGCGGAGATCCACGCGGAGACGGTCATCAGGAATTTCTTCCGTGAGGACGGTTCGGTCTGTCATATCGCGGGCTTTGATCCGGCTACCGGATCGTATCTGGGGAGGCACGGCGGACAGGGAATGTCTGAGGATTCCTCATGGACGAGGGGGCAGAGCTGGGCGCTCTACGGGTTTGCCCTGAGTTTTCAGCATACCGGCCGGGAGCCTTATCTGACCGCGGCCATGCGCGTGGCAGATCGGTTCGCCATGCGGATCCCGGAGGATGGACGGATCCCGGTGGATTTTGATCAGGAGAGCTCCTGCACCTGGCAGGATGATACGGCTGCCGCCATTGCTGCCTGCGGTCTCATCACGCTGGCGCGGCTCCTTAAGGACACAGATAAAGCGGATGCGGCAAAGCGCTATCAGGATGCCGCCGAGCGCCTTCTGATCACGCTGGATGAACAGGATGCCGACTATGATCCGGCGCACGATGAACTGCTGACAAAGTGCAGCGTGGCCTATCACGAGGAAAAGCACAACTTCCCGATCATCTACGGAGACTACTTCTTCATAGAAGCGATCTGGAAGCTGACAGACAAAGAACTGTTCATATGGTAAAGTGAAAAGGACGACAAAGGTCGTCCTTTTTGAACGGAGGTATTTATTGATGGGATATACGGTAAAGTACGGAGATAAGAGCCTCAGCCCCTTTACGGGGATGACCCGCGAGAGCTGGCGCGCAGCCGGCAAGTATCTGCTGAAGGGGCTTTTTGAAAACCTGTCCGGCGTCGACGATCCGCCGCTCGCAAAAAGGACCGAGATGAAAGTGACCTATCCCCATCTGCAGGATCCGCCGGGGGCGCAGGAGGCGCAGCGCAGGGCGGAGATCTTTGAGGGGCTGACACGGACCCTCTTTATCGCTTCTGTGCTTTTGGCCGATGAACCGGATCTCGTGATCGGAAATATCCCGCTGAAAGAGTACTACAAGCTGCATATCCTGCGGGCGTGCGCAGAGCCGCAGAGCGATGAGTACGCAGGCAGCTATGAGGATATGAAGGCGCTCACCGGTGATCCGGATCCGTTCCGCCCCTATCAGCAGACGGTGGAGACCTGTGCGCTCGTGATCGGCCTTGCCATGTGCGAGGAAGTCCTGTGGGACTCTTTTTCACAGCAGGAAAAGGATGCGGTCGCGGCCTTTCTGTCAGGCTATGCCCATGCCAACACGGTGCCACAGAACTGGCGGTTGTTCAATATGCTCGATCTGGCGTTCCTTGGGCGCCACGGTTACGACATCGATGAGAATATCATGCTCGAGCATGCGCAGGCGATCCTCGCTTGGTATGCGGGACAGGGCTGGTATCGAGACGGCCAGTGCTTCGACTATTACTCCTGCTGGGCTTTTAATTTCTACGCACCGCTCTGGAACCGGTGGTACGGCTATGAGCATCTGCCGCAGATCGCATCGGCGTTTGAGAAGAATTCCAATGAACTGATGCGGACTTACGCCGGAATCTTTGACCGGGACGGCTGGGTCAACATGTGGGGGCGCAGCTGCATCTACCGCAATGCCGCCACCAGTGCCTTTGACGGGAACCTGTTCCTCCGGGATTCCGTGCTTGCGAACAACGAACGCAGGCTCGGCTGGGTGCGCCGCATCTGTTCGGGCGCTCTGCTGCAGTTTCTGTCAAGGGATGACCTGCTCGCCGGCGGCGTCCCGTCTCTCGGGTTTTACGGACAGTTCACGCCGCTGGTGCAGGGATACTCCTGCGCGGAATCGCCGTTCTGGCTCGGTAAAGCGTTCCTGTGCCTGCATCTGCCCGCCGATCATCTCTTCTGGAGGGCCGTGGAAAACGAAGGCGAATGGGAGATGTGGGGGCCGGGGGAGGTTCATGAGACGGTTCTGGACGGTCCCGGGCTTGTCTTTACGAATCACCCTGCAAACGGGGAGACGATCCTGCGCAGCGCCAAGGTGATGAAGGCACCGGACGATCTGCACGGCATGTGGAATTACGCTAAGCTTGAGTATAATACGAAGTATCCCTGGGACAGCAGCGATGCGAGGCAGTATGTGCTGCTTGATCGGCTGGGAGAGAAAGAAGAACGTGCAAATGCCGTTTTTTACGCCGGCGTGCGGGACGGTGTCCTGTACCGGAAAGCGTATTTCGGCTTCCGCAGGGAGGTGGAAACGCACTGGATGCAGGCGGCGGTCCTTGCGGATCTGCCGGTCCCGTACGGGATCCTGCGCGCTGACAGGCTGCGCCTGTTCAAGCGGCCGACGACGGTCACGCTCGGTTCCTATGGCTTCCCGGACAACGGTACGCAGATCAGACGTCTGAGCAGGGACGGGGCGCAGGCGGTCGTGCTCACCGGACAGGATGCCTGCGGCAGGCCCAGGCAGATGGCGATGACGATCTGGAACGGCTTTACGGAGCTGGAGATCGTCCACAGCGAAGGTACCAACCCGGACAGCAGGTGTTCGATCATCATCCGTGCGCGGGGGGAGATGCAGAGGCAATACGATGCGTCAGAGCCCTGTGTCTTTCTCTCGCAGGTGATCACGCGTGAGGATGGTGTGGATTTCAGCGAGGATGAGATCTTTCCGATCCGTGAGATCGGGGGAGATGTCGCTGAAAACCCGGGGATCTATGGGACGCTCAGACTGGTGATGCGGGACGGATCGAAATACGTCTTTGACTATAACGATATCGAGGGCAGGCTGACGCTGTGAGCGGGATCATTTCTGTGCGCTGTTCTCCGCGACGCTTTCTCCCAGCTTCTCCACCTGCGTGTGCGGGCAGACTTTGGCAAGCCTCTGGAAAAAGTGCTCGATCTGCTCGTCATTTCTGTCGTACAGGGCGATGATGCTCTGCTTTGCGGTATAGCGGATGTTGACGTCATGCGGGGAGATGTGATCTTTTAGCTGTGAGGTCAGTATGGACTGCGTCTCGCGTGTCCCGACATCGGTCCCGATGGAAGTGCCGAAATCCCGCATCACAGGAGGAGCCATGGGGACTTCTTCACGGGTGATGAAGAAGACATCGTAGTCTTTCCCTTTCTTTTCCATCAGCTTCATCAGGTAGCAGAGCATCCGTACATGGGACGGGCTCTCTACTTCTACGCCGCGCAGCAGATCCTGCTGGAGTCTTGTGTCGAGGAGTGAGGACATCCGGACCGTGCCGACTGCATCCGCTGCGGCACCGTTGACGGTATAGGTGCTGAGTTCGCCCTTTTCCAGAAGTCCCAGAAAGATTTCCGTGAGAGCGGGATCGAACTGAGTGCCGGTACATCTGCGGAACTCTGCGCGGACCTGTTCATCCGTGAGGCGGTTCCGGTAGACGCGGTTGCTCGTCATGGCGTCGTAGCTGTCCGCGATGCTCAGGATCCGGGCGATGAGCGGGATATCCGTGTCGGACAGCCCGTCGGGATACCCCCTGCCGTCAAAACGCTCGTGGTGATAGCGGATACCGTCCAGCAGACCGTCGATGCTTTCTCCCAGGGAGCTCATGATCTCATAGCCGATCTCGGTGTGCTTCTTCATCAGGCTGAATTCTTCCTCGGTGAGGAGCCCCGATTTGTTGAGTACATTGTCTGCCACGCCGATCTTGCCGATGTCGTGGACAAGCCCGATGTAGTGCACCCGCAGGATATCTTCCTCGGACAGATCATATTCCGCCGCCATTTCCCTGGCCAGCCGGCTGGCATAGAGACCTACGCGCTCCGAGTGACCGCCTGTGTACTCATCCCGGGCATCGATGGCGCCGGAGATTGTCTCGAGCGTGTTGATCGTCATGGCCATCTGGGTCTTCTCTTTTTTCGCAAAGGCATTGACCGCGTCATAGACCGTCTGGATGACGGTTGTCGTCATGAGCACGATCAGGGCAATGCAGATCCAGGTGCCGAATACGCCGAAGCGGTTTACATAGAACCCCGCCAGCTCCACAAGCGCCAGTAAGACAAAGGAGATCATGCCGATCATCGTGATCCGGTATTCCCGATGCCGGCCGTTCAGGATATCCTTAATGATGCAGACGATCGATACGACGGCACAGACAGCGGTCCAGATATGCGAGACCAGTATGGTGCGATAGAGAGGCATGACTCCGCTGGTGTGCAGCAGGATGTTCGCGATGATCTGGAAAAAGACCAGAGATTCGCAGACGAGGTAGGCTTTATGGTAGGCGCGGTGCTGCACTTCGTCGAAATACATGCAGGCAAAGGCGCCAATCATCTCCACCAGCAGATAGGCGTAATACTGGGAGAGGGAAGGGCGCAGGAAGATGAACTGCCGGATCGAGGATTCGCTGATGACCCAGAGTGCCGTGTTGATCATGAGGAGCGAGAGCTGCCGGATCGCACCGACCGACAGGGTCCTGCCGAGGAAAAGAACGGCGATGAGCAGGACAAGGCCCAGGATCAGCACGATGGACGCGGCGGAAATGACGGGAAGTCCGTTCTCGATGATCGAAAACCAGGCATCGTTGCCGTGCGCGATCCGCACACCGTTGATGATGCCGGCTGTCTTATGGCGGATCAGGATCCGGACCTCCTGTCCCCGGTCCGCTCTGTACAGATCCGCTACCACATAGGCGCTCGGGAGATAATAGTTCATGCCATCGATCCGCTCGGAGGCATAAACGGCCCGTTCCTCGCCGCTGACATAGATGTAGACATCCTCCATCGCGGAGCGGATCATGAGTTTCATCCCGTCGCCGATGTCCGACGGAAGCGTATTGACCATGATGGTCATTTCCCCGGGCTTCCTGTCAAGCTCAGTTGGGAGAGTAGTTGTCCAGAGATGGTTTTCCCCTTCGATCCGCCAGCCGTAGTTGAAGTCCCTGGTCGAAAAGTCGCCGACCGGTGCCTCGCCCTTCGTGTTCGTATCAAAGAAGGCGATCCCCATGATCACGATTGAGATCGTCAGCATGAAGAGTACGCCGATCTTCAGGAACTCCTCGAGGATCCGGATGATGCGGTTTTTGCGTTCCTGCTTCATTCTGCGGCCTCGTTCGTTGCGGTCAGAAGATCGGTCACATCCACCACCTGGATCGCATAGCCGCCCATTCTCCGGTTCCCCTTGAGGAGCGGAGCGATCTCATAGCGATAGACACGGTCTTTGTAGGTATAGGTATGGCTCACGGGAGAGGCCTGTTCGCCCTCCTTGGTATAGTTCAGCAGAGGCTGGCGCAGAAAGGTGTTGAACCGTCCGCCGCTCCCGGGGATCTTTTCCTCGAGCTTCCACTGGGAAAGTTCCGGGAAGAGCTCGGTCGCGCAGTCGCTGCAGCCCATATATTTCAGGTTTTTGCTGAAGAAGATGTAAGCCGTATCCCGGATCCTTTCGTCGAGGAGATTCCGGTTGTTGTAGATCGAAAAGCTGGCCAGCCTCAGGAGCAGAACAAGATAGATGCAGGCACCGGAGGAAAAGATGACCGGCATCAGATCGAACTGCAGATGGATCATCCGCTCCATCAGATAGATGCCAACGGCGATCAGATCGGCAAACAGGAGTGCATAGACATTGAAACGGCTGACGATATTGCTGCGGTTAAGTGAGTACAGGCCGACAGCGATCGATGCCAGGGTATACAGGAGCAGTGTGATCAGATAGAGTCCGTGGAGAGGGCCGTAGGTCTTGACCAGGTAGCCGCCGGCAGCCCCCTGGTGAAATTCCACATATTTATAGAACAGGCTGCTTGAGCCGATCGTCCAGACGGCGAAATAGGTGAAGATCTGCAGCAGGTACAGGATGAGCCGCACGGGTTTCGGGACCGGTATCCGGCAGATGCCGCAGATGATGAGCAGAACAAGGAGCGGCGAAAAGCACCCGGTCACGTAGATGATCTTGTTGGCGAGGATCGCCTCCTCGAGATTATGCGCGACGGACAGCGCGTAATACCCGCCGCAGCCGACCGTGATCAGGACAGCCAGGATCGTCATATGGATATCTACGGCCTTTTCGTAGGAGGCCAGGATGAGCAGCAGTATGAGCGATACTGCAAAACAGATGATATAGAGCAACTTTTCTCCTCCGGGTAAATGTCCCCCATGCGGCGCGGAGCTAAATAGCCGCATTTGATGTTATTTTAACACAGGATGCCGTGAACTTTCAATCGAAATTTTGATGACACTCACTGCGCAAAAAATGATAACTGTACATTCCGGGAATGAGGTGTCTCGGATCAGATATGGTGTATAATAAAAGAACCTGTATCGGGGGAAGGAGGCTATGATGGTTGATATCACGAAGATGCCGAAACTGGGATTCGGTCTGATGCGTCTGCCGGAAAAGGACGGTGAGATCGATCTGGAACAGGTCTGCCGCATGGCGGATGCCTATCTGGAGGCCGGACTCAATTATTTTGACACCGCCTATGTCTATCACGGAGGCAAGTCCGAGGTGGCCGCCCGGGAAGCGATCGTCAAACGCCATCCGCGTGACAGCTTCACGCTCGCCACCAAGATGCCGATCTGGGAGGTGAAACAGGAATCCGACCTGGACCGTCTCTTTAACATTCAGCTGGAGCGTGCCGGCGTCGACTATTTTGATTACTATCTGCTCCATGCAATCGCCGAGGACAAGGCGGATCAGTATGATAAGTACCATGCGTATGAATGGGGCGTGCGGATGCGCGATGCCGGGAAGATCAGACACTTCGGCTTTTCGTTCCACGGAAGCCCGGAGCTGCTCGTCAGGATCCTCGACGTGCACCCGGAGATCGAATTTGTGCAGATCCAGCTCAACTATCTCGACTGGACGAATCCGGAGGTCCGTTCGCAGAGGCTCTACGAGATCCTGCGCGACCGGAACATCCCGATCATCGTCATGGAGCCTGTCAAGGGCGGGACACTGGCGAACCTTCCCGAGGATCTGATGAAAAAGTATCAGGCGGTGCGCCCTGATGCCAGCGCGGCTTCCTGGGCACTGCGCTTTGTCGCGTCGCTCCCGGGTGTGGCGACGATCCTCTCCGGAATGTCGAACGACGCGCAGATGGCGGACAATCTGAAGACCTTTACCGGGTTTGAGCCGCTCACCGAAGAGGAACGCTCCCTTGTCAACGAGGTGACGCAGGGACTCGTCAGCGTGCCGCAGATCGGCTGCACTGCCTGCCGCTACTGCACGGACGGATGCCCGCAGCAGATCAGTATCCCCGATATCTTCCGCATGGTGAACACGCTGCGCCGGCAGAGCGGGGACCAGTACACCAAGGACGCCTACGCGCAGCTTGTGACACACAGCGGCCGTGCGGACGACTGCATTGCCTGCGGACAGTGCGAGAGCGTATGCCCGCAGCACCTGCCGATCATTGAACTTCTTAGGGAGGCTGCGGCACTGCTGTGAAGACCGGTGTCACAGATATGACCGAGGGGAGCCCGGTCAGACATCTCATCCTGTTCGCGATCCCCGCACTCATCGGTAATATTTTTCAGCAGATCTATAATCTGGCTGACTCGATCATCGTCGGACGTCTGATCGGTCCCGAAGCCCTTGCGGCGGTGGGGTCGACGGCGTCGGTCACCTTTCTGTTCTTTGCATTGTGCAACGGGATCGGCGGAGGCGGCGGTATCGTCGTGTCCCAGTATTTCGGTGCCCGCGATGATGACAATGTCAGGAACTGCATCGTCAACACAGGCTTTATCATGCTCCTGGTCCCGGTGTTCTTCGGCAGTATCGGCTATATCACGGCACCGCAGCTGCTCAGGCTCCTCAGTACGCCCGAGGGGATCCTCGCGGACGCTGTCTCGTATATCCGGGTCATGTGCATCAGTCTCTTTTTTGTCTCCATTTACAACTATCTCTCCTCGATGCTGCGTGCGCTGGGAGATTCCCGCTCGCCCCTGTACTTTCTGATCCTGTCGACGATCCTCAATGTCGGTCTGGATTTTGTGTTTGTCTACTATCTGGGGATGGGGATCCGCGGTGCGGCAGTCGCAACGGCGATCGCACAGTGCGCCGCTGCTGTCGCGTGCGGCATCTATGCACATTACCGGAATCCCTATTTCCGGTTCCGCAGGAGTGATTTTTCCATCAGCGGCAAGATGGTCTTTCGGATCGTCCGCCTGGGCGTACCACTTTCCCTTCAGTTCGGACTGATCGCGATCTCCTCGATGGCCCTGCAGCGCGTCGTCAATTCCTTTGGCACAGTCGTCGTAGCTGCGTTTACGGCGACGAGCAGGATCGAGCAGTTCATCCATCAGCCGTATATGACGCTCGGCGCTTCTCTTTCCACCTATTGCGGGCAGAACTTCGGCGCGAAAAAGAACGACCGTGTCCTTGCTGGCTACCGGCGCGGTCTGCTGCTCATGACCATTATCACGGCGGTGATGGTCCTCGTGATGCAGACACTGGGCGGTGCGATCGCCGGCATCTTTGTGACGGACGCGGAGATCCGCGATCTGGGAGCGGCGGGCCTCAGGATCACGAGTCTCTTCTACATCACGCTCGGGGTGATCTACGTCGTGCGCGGCCTTCTGACCGGCGTGGGCGACGCCTTCTTCGCACTTTTTAACGGCATCGTGGAGGTCATCGGACGCTTCACGGTGCCGGTCCTCATGACATCGTTTCTCGGCTTCGGCGCTGCCGGCATCTGGTGGTCGTCGGGCATCGTGTGGATGATCAGCGGCGTGACTGCGTGGCTGCGCTATTTCATCCATTTCCGCGGAACCATCATGCATCAGAATACAGGAGAGGAACGGGATTGACGGATCGCTGACGAGACAGTAAAATCGAAAGGTACTGATCAGAAGAAGTACGCACCGAAAGGAATGACAGGCAGAAAATGATCAGATTTATCTTTTGGGATCTGGACGGCACGATCATAAAATCCGAGGGAGGTGTCCTCTCGTCGGTGCGGTATGCGCTGGACAGGATGGGAGTGACGATTCCGGAGAGCGAGATCAGAAAGTTCATCGGACCGTCTCTTTTTGATTCCTTTACGAACAGAGCACATATGTCGCCGGAGGACGCCGATCGGGCGATCGAGTATTACCGCGAACTGTATGAGGACACGGGCCTGTTTGACGCGGCTGTCTACGACGGCGTGCCCGAAGTGATGGAGCAGCTGCGGGAGGCGGGGCTCAGTCATGTGGTCGTAACGTCCAAGCCGCAGCACACGGCGGAGAGAGTTCTGGAGCATTTCGGGATCCGGCAGTATCTTGGCGCGATCGTCGGTCCCACGCCCGACGACCACTCCTCGGACAAGGAAAAACTGATCAGGGCCGCTCTGAAGCGTTTTCAGGCGGAACCTTCCGAAGCCGTGATGATCGGGGACCGGTGCTTTGATATCGACGGCGCCGCGGCCGCGGGCATCCGGAGCATCGGCGTGCTGTACGGATACGGATCGCGGGAGGAGCTGGAGGCTTCCGGGGCGGACAGGATCGCCGGGCTGCCGGCGGACATCCCGGAGGTTTTAAACACACTGTCATAATACAGAGGGAGAGCGCTCATGTATTATCTGATCGATACAACCCTTAAGGAATGCACGGTACAGGAGTGTCACAGCGGCGAAAAGCCCTATGTGGCGGTCCTGTCCCCCACGGAGTGGACAGCGCAGTGCGATGCCTTTGAGATGGGCATCGATATGGATCCGGAGCTGCTCTATTTCCATACCACAAAAGCCGAGACCAACTATGATTCCATCACGGGGACCTTTGCGATCCCCGACCGCAGCGACCCTGAGGGAAAGACAAGAAAATTCGCCTTTGTACTCGATGAAAAGGGCATCGTCTTTATCGATCCCTGGGATACGGCGTCCGGGATCATCGGAGAGATCGCCGCGGCGAAAAAGTGGCGGATGCCGAGCCTGGAGCGGTTTCTCTACGACTTTCTCTACCAGATCATCAAGGAGGATTCCTCAATCCTGGAAAAATACGAGAGAAAGATGGACGCCATCGACAATGACATCGACAGCGGAAAAGACGCCGACCTGAACTGCCTCAATGATATCCGGGGCTTTCTTCGGGTCATGCGTACGCATTACAGCCAGCTTGTCGATCTGGCACAGGAGTTTGAGGAAAACGAGAACGGGTTCTTCAAGGCCGAGAACATCCGATTTTTCAGGCTGTTCTCCAACAGGGCCTCGAGACTGCACGGCGTGGTGAATTCCCTGCTGGACTATACAAACCAGATCCGGGATACCTATCAGTCCAGGCTGGATGTCAAGCAGAACCGGATCATGACCGTCCTCACGATCGTTACGACCGTCTTTATGCCGCTCACGCTCATCGTCGGATGGTACGGCATGAACTTCAAGTATATGCCGGAGCTCGAGACCACCTGGGGATATCCGGTCGTCATAGTCGTCTGTATTCTGATCGTGATCCTGAGCCTTGTTTTCTTCCGCCGGAAAAAATGGCTGTAGAAAGGACAGAAGATCTGTGATATAATAGATAAGGTTTTGGTTTTAAAGACCGACACGACAGAAGGAAGAGACCATGACTTACGAAGATATTGTCAGAGAAGCAAAACAGGCGGCGGAAAGGATCGATACATCCGTGATCGATCAGCACGCCGCGATCGAGATCGATGTTGAGGGAGAGGGCGAAGGCGCTTTCTACGTGGAGCTTGATAACGGCTGGGCCGATGTTCAGCCTTACGAGTATTATGATTATGACTGCAAGATCCGTACGAACGCCGACACACTGACGGTGCTCCTGTCCGGCATGCTCGATGCCGCCTCGGCGTTATCGGACGGCAAGATCAATGTAGAAGGAAATATCGAAAAGGCAATCGTTTTCGCTACGGCGCTGCGGACGCTGAACGACTGATCAGCCGCCGTACTTTCTCATATATTCATCCGCCTCTGAACGCTTGAGCATTTTCCCGTTCAGATTGATATACCCCGTCGGGGGCTCGTTGTGTACAATGAACTGCGCCTCCGGAAAGGCGGGGTCTTTTATTTTTTTGTGCTGATGGCCGTACCGCGCGCAGGAGATATCGTCTTTTGCGGGGATCACGTGGCCGTCGGAGGCAACCTTTTTCTGGCCCTCCGAAGCGGCGTTCTGCAGCTCCGAGAACTTCTGCCGGAGTTGTGTCTTATCTACCTTCTGGGCGCGCCAGAGGATGTATCCGAAGATGAAAATGAAAAACAGAACCTGAATTGCCATATCCGTCTCCCTCTGCAGTCAGACTTTTTCTACATGACATCGGTCAGCATGGTGACACGTTCCGTATCGTTGGAGATCTGGGCTGTGATGTTGGAATTGTCCATCCGGACGCTTCCGCTGTCCTGCGTGCCGCCGTAGGCATAGTTCTCGGCGCCGAAGCCTGTATATCGGAAACCGGTGTCGTTCATCAGGATTTCCGAAGAACCCTTAAGAGCGCCGGCCCCGGTTCCTGTCCCCGCATGGATCTCCATGTCGGCTCCGAGCTCGTCGAAACGCAGCTTTGCCGCACTGCCGCTCAAGCTGCCGATAGCGGCATATTCTTCGCCGTTTGCGATGCAGTGGCAGTATGTCTTTTTGACGATAAGCTCAGCGGAGCCCGCGAGAGAGCCCGCTCCGATCCCCGAAGTACCCGAGAAGGTCACATCGATATCACAGTTGTCAAACTCCATGCGGATATCGCCGTCCAGACAGCCGATCGCGGCAGCCTGGTCGCCGCTCTGCTGTATCACAAATCGCCCGCTGTGGACACTGATGTCGGCGCCGCTTTCACCGCCGATCCCGAGACCGCGCGTGCCTCCGACATCCAGAAGGAGCGTGCCGCTCTGATAGAAGTCCAGCTGGCCGGCCCGGCCGTTCGGCGCGCCGATCGCGGCATACTGCCGCTGGTTCATGCGGATCGTCAGATCCCCGTCGCCGCGGAACGAAAGAGAGGCCCCCTCCGGTACATGGATGCCGCCTCCCGAGAGAAGATTTTCCCCGTGGAGCTCCAGGACCACTTTCGCGCCCGGAGCGATATCAATGCACGGCCTGAGCTTGGGACTCAGGAGACTCACATTATCCAGCGTGATCTGTCCGTCATAGCCTTCCTGTACTTCGATCGTCAGCTCCGTCTTCTGCCCGGGGGTGCCGCTCAGGATATAATCCCGGAACGCGGCTTCTCCGCCGGCGGTGACGATGGTCTGATAGCCGTCCCGGATCAGGGAACCTGCGGACAGTCTGTTGGCGCGTCCGGTCCGGTAGCTTCTGCGGCCGACACCTTCCTGGCGTTCCTTTTGATAGAAGCGGATCTCTTCCTCGATCTCCGGGGCGATATGCTGCAGGATCTCCGGCCCGGGTCTGCCCGTATAGTAGCCCTGAATGAGATCGCAGCCCAGTTCGATCACGGTGCGCAGTTCATCCGAGGTCTCCACACCCTCCGCAAGCACCTTGATATCCGTATCGTGCGCGAAGCTGACGATCTCCCGGACGAAGTGCTGCTTGGAAGGACTGTCCTGAATCTCGGACAGGAGAGATCTGTCCACCTTGACATAGTCCGGCATATAGCGCAGAAGATTGGAAACATTGGAATAACCGGTACCGTAGTCATCGACGGCGGTACCCACACCCAGGTGCCTGTGGCGCCGTTTCATCTGCTCCAGGGCTTCATCATCCAGCTCCGCCTGTTCTGTCAGTTCGATGACGGCGCGCCCGCTCCTGGAGAGCAGCAGCTCTTCGATGAGCTTTTCATCTCCCGCGGAGAGTCTGGTCCCCGGAATGCTGTTGATGAAGATATGCCGTTCGCCGATGGCCTGTTCCTCTCTGGCAAGATGCTCGAGGACATTGACAAAGGTGGCGCGTTCCACGTCCGGAAGGCGGTGCAGCATGCCCGCGTATTTCAGGATATCCAGCGGGGAGATCCGCCGCTCTGTCCTGGCGCGCATCAGCGCTTCATATGCGTAGATGCTGCCGTCCACGGCACTGACGATCGGCTGGAAATGATAGGTAAAGAGATTCTCATCCAGCAGCTGCCGGACGCAGGCGAGTGTCTCTTCGTCCTCACGGGTGAGCTCTGTCTCATCGCCCGGCTTGCCCATAAAGCCGCCGGGGAATTTGGCCTGCATGGTGGTTTTGGACATCGCTCTGCGCAGCGCCTGCGTCAGCAGGGTGCGGCGGATGCCTTCCATGCCGCAGCAGAAGGTCTGGATCCACAGGCGGTAGTCTTCGTCGTAGCTGCGCGTCATATTGCCGTAGCTGATCACCGCGTAGCCGAAATTGCGGGCACCGAAGTGGAGCGGCGTAAAGAACCATGCCATCGGTGTCTCGCGCCGCGTATGCAGCTCGGGCAGCAGCAGGGAGGTGTCGAAGAGTTCCTTCTGTCCGACTCTGTCGACGCGGCCGGCGCCCCGGAAGGAAGCGAGCACACGGATCATCCGGTCCGGGTTGGCGGCAACCAGCTTGGTCTCGTCGTCGGAAAGTCCGGCGTCATCCCAGTCCTCCGGGAGACACAGATGAAAGCTGTCGTAGTCCTTGAGCTGATATACGTGGGAATACACGGTATCCAGGAAACCGCGGAGATCTCTCTGCGAGAGCATGTCCTCCATGAAATGATTGTGCATGGAGAGGAAGCCTTCTTCGGAAAGCGTCGTGGTCCAGGAGCTCCGCAGATAACCGGCGGACAGACTGCCGCTGTCCGTGCAGCCGCAACTGGTACCGATGAACAGTTCGGTTTCATCGAGTGTTTCATCAATACCGCCCCCGCGCATGAGACTTAAGATGCTCCTGGCCGCCCTCAGGCCGGTCTCTCTGGCAGGAATATAGGCGCTTGTCAGGGGGCTGGGACTTCTCTGTCCCTCCTCCGTGGAATCAAAACCGACGACAGCGATATCCTCCGGGATTCTCACACCGTGTTTCGTGAGCTCCTCGCAGAGTCCGATGGCCATGAAGTCGTTGGCACAGGCGACCGCCTCCGGCAGTTCGTCCCTGTTCTTCAGGAGCTCCTCCGCACAGGAGTTACCGCTGGTATACCAGAAATCTCCGTAAAAGATCCTGTCCTCGCGGATGGGCAGTCCTGCCGCGTTCATCGCATCCCGGTAGGCCTGCAGACGGTTCCTGGAATGCTCATGCCAGCGCTTGCCGGTAAGAAACGCGATGTCGCGGTATCCGTGAACACTGATCAGATGCTCGATCAGCTGTTTGACGGGGGTGTAGCTGTCCGTCATGATACAGGGGAAGCTTTTGCTCTCCAGATCCACATAGAGGACAGGACCTTTGAAATCACTTTTGATCCGATCCTCGATCATTCGCGCCATCCCCGGGGTCTGGATCGTATCCGGCAGGACGACGACCGCGTCGAACAGCGTGTAGTTCACCAGAGAGTAGATCCGGCATTCTCCGAGCTCTCTGTTTTCCGTATCCTGGTACTTGAGGTACATGGAAAAGATACAGACATCGATATCCGCTTCGAATGTCTGCTGAAGAAATCCGTCGATAAATCTGCGCTGATAAAATTCATCCGCCTGCCCCATGAGCAGGGCGATCCGTTTTCTGTCCGACATGTGTGTGCTCCGCATTTTTACTCACCTTTAAACATATCACAAAGCCCTCCCGAAAACAATCATTTTAGGATGGCGGCAGGGAAAAAAGCCGCGGATTGTGATACAATGGATTACCGATATCTGATACATACAAGTTGGGAAATCTGCTATGAAGAATTTGCTGCGGGCCAGGAAGGGATTCTACAGAGAACTGTTTGTCCTGGTCATTCCTATCGTCATACAGAATCTGATCGCTTCGGCTGTCAGCATGGCGGATGTTGTGATGCTCGGGCAGGTCGACCAGACCTCCATTTCGGCGTCGAGTCTTGCGGGACAGGTGATGTTCCTGCTCAATGTCCTGTTTTTCGGCCTGAATTCGTCTCTCACCATCCTGGCCTCCCAGTATTGGGGAAAGCGTGACGGCACGGTGATCTCGAAGATCCTCGGGATCGGTCTGCTGATCTCCCTTTTTGTGACGGTGTCGCTGGCGGTCTGTGCTTTCTTTTTCCCGCGTCAGCTGATCCTGATCTGGACGGATGTCCCGGAACTGATCGACGCGGGGGCGGTCTATCTGCGCTATGTCGCCGTCTCTTACATCTTTCTGGGGATCGTTCAGCCCTATCTCACGATCCTCAAGAGCTGTGAGCGGGTACTTTTTTCGGCCGTCCTGTCCGCTTCCACGCTCATGCTTAACGTGGTGCTGAATTATCTGCTCATCTTCGGGGCGGGACCTTTTCCGAAGATGGGCATCGCGGGCGCGGCACTCGCGACTTCTCTGTCCTGGGCCGCGGGGCTCATCGTCTGCGTCATTGACTTTTTCAGGCAGAAGCAGCTGCCCAGGGATATCATCTCCATGTTCCGGATCCCGCGGGCGCTCGTCGCCGATTTCGCGAAATACTCCCTGCCGGCTTTTATCAACGACGCCATGTGGGGACTTGCGTTCAACATGAATTCCATCATCATGGGACACCTGGGCTCCGATATCGTGGCAGCCAATTCCGTGGTCTCCGTTGCCAGAGATCTGGTGACAGTTGCGGGCTTCGGCATCGCCGCCGCGGCATCCATCATGCTCGGCAAGGAGATCGGCGAGAACCGTCTGCAGGAAGCGGAAAAGGACGCCTCCTCCATCGTCCGGGTCACGCTCCTTTCCGGGGTGGTCGCGGGGGCGGTCCTGCTGGGAGCAAGTCCCTTTATCCCGGGGCTGGTCAAAATTTCGGCCACGGCGGCATACTATCTGCGGATCATGCTCTATATCAATGTGGCCTACCAGATGGGGCAGATCATCAATACGGTCCTGATCGCATCGCTTTTCAGGTGCGGAGGGGACTCAAAATATGGTATGATATTGGATATCATCTGCATGTGGGGATTTGCCGTGCCGCTGGGACTGCTCAGCGCGTTTGTCTTCCGGCTTCCGCCGCTCACGGTCTATATCCTCATGTGTACGGATGAATTTGCCAAGATGCCGTTCGCTGTCCATCATTACAGAAACGGCGGATGGATAAAGAACATCACCAGGGAGATCAAATGACAGACAGAAAAGCAATCGAAAGGATCATGCGCTTTCTTGTGCATCACAGCTTTATGTTCACGGTCGCAGTCATGGCCTTCGTCCACGCAACACTTCTGGGTATCACGGCTTACGCCGGTGTGACGCCTCTTGCCGTATTTAACGTGTTCAGCGTCTGTGTTTACCTGATATGCGCCCTGCTGTGCAGACGCGGATACATCATGCCGGTATATGTGAGCATCCTGCTGGAGGTGTGTGTTTACGCCATTGTTTCCGTCTATCTGATCGGCTGGAACAGCGGAGCCCATTATTTCATGTTTTCCATCGTGCCGATCATCATCTACTTCGGATGCTACCTGTTCAAAGGCCCCAGGAGATGGATCATCGTCATGTCGCTGCTCCTGATCTTTCTTCTCTATGCGTGCATGTATATCGGGCATGCCGATATGAAGCCGGTCTATCCGATGGCCGATGAAGTGCGCGCGGTCCTGACGATCCTTTCTGCCTTTGCCATGTTCTTTGCGATGGTTTTCTACAGTATCGTCTACATCTATTCCAGCGAGTTCGAGATGAGCAGTCTGGAGGAGAAGAACGAACAGCTTACCGAGGACGCCAGAGTGGACGCGCTGACTGGGCTGCTCAACAGGCGCGGCTTTATCCCGCTGGTCGACGATCTCATGAAGGGCGGACAGGACAGAAGGTTCTGCGTGGCGTTCTGTGATCTGGACAATTTCAAGAGCATCAACG
Source organism: Lachnospiraceae bacterium (assembly GCA_024687125.1). Taxonomy (GTDB): domain Bacteria; phylum Bacillota; class Clostridia; order Lachnospirales; family Lachnospiraceae; genus Butyrivibrio. Next base: position 15,389 of record JAILFA010000078.1, on the reverse strand, counting down.
ATTCCTACGGACATGACTGCGGAGATGAGGTTCTGCTCCATGTGTCGCGGATCATCAAGAGCCGGTCGCAGGACTGGGAGATCTGCAGATGGGGCGGAGAGGAGATCGTCATCCTGCTTAAGGGCCTGTCGCTCGGCGAAGCGCGTGCCAGGATGGAGGAGATCCGCAGGGTCATCGAATCGACGCCGACGATATTCTTCAACAAACGTGTCCGCGTGACGGTCACGATCGGACTCGAGGAATACAAAGAGAGCTACCGCGAGCCCGAGGATATCATCAGGGTCGCCGATGAGCGGATGTACTACGGCAAGCAGCACGGGAAGAATACATTGATCTGCGGGGACAGGGCGTCATGAAGAGGACGGCATCGGTCATAACCGCGGCGCTGGCAGTCCTTCTTGGCGCATGCGGGACGCAGACACAGATACAGGAGAAGGCTATGGCGGAAAACGGGAACACGGCAGCGGCAGAGACAATGGCAGTGGAAGAGACTGCGGAAGCGGCAGACGAGGGGCTCAGCAAAGAGGACAGAAAAGCGTTTGCGACCGGCATCAGTACGGAAGCGGACAACACCGAAGGAGCGTCGCAGCCGGGGACGCGGGACGCCGAAGGAGCTTCGAAGCAGGAAGCGGCGGATGCTGCCCCAGGGGAGACTCTTCCCGAAGGGATCGAGGAGCGATGCCCCGAGGCTTACACCGCTGTCCGTACGGATGTAAACTATGGCGAGTTTACGCACGGGACATATTTTTCCACGACCTGCGGACTGGAACGGGGATACAGCATCCTGCTTCCGGCAGACTACAGCGAAGACGGCAAGTACCCGGTGCTTTATCTCCTGCACGGGATCTTCGGGGATGAGTACTCTTTTTCCGGGGACGCGAACAATCGGATCAAAGAGATCGTCGGGAATATGGCGGCAGACGGCCTGATCGAAGAGATGATCGTCGTCTGCCCCAATATGTACGCGTCTTCCGACCCTGACCAGAAGCCGGCTTTTGACGTAGAGGCCTGCCTTCCTTATGACAATTTCATCAATGATCTGGTCACCGATCTGATGCCCTGCATCGAGAGCACTTATTCCGTGCGCACGGGGAGAGAGAACACGTATCTTGCCGGCTTTTCCATGGGCGGACGCGAGACGATCTATATCACGCTGCAGCGCCCCGAGCTGTTCGGCTATGTGTGCGCGATCTCCGCGGCGCCCGGGATCGTCCCTACCACCGACAAGTTCATGACACATCCGGGGCAGATCACGGAGAGCGAGATGAAGTTCGCGGACGGCGCGGTCACGCCCGAGGTGTTCATCCTCTGCTGCGGCAGCAGGGATTCCGTGGTGGGAGAGTATCCGAAGTCCTATCATGAGCTGCTTGCGGCGAACGCTACAGACCATATCTGGTATGAGATCGCCGGCGCGGATCACGATAACAACGCGATCCGGAGCGGCATCTACAATCTGCTTAAGCTGATCGGTTCCGGAAAAAGAGATTAGTCGAAAAGATCAGTAGAAAAGATCAGTCGAAAAGAATGCCCTTCATGCAGACCTTGGGTCTGTCTGCTTCATAGTCCCAGCTGTGATAAGCGCCGCCGCGGCACCACTTCGCCTCGGGGCAGGCGGCGCAGGTGCTGTTTCTCTCGGAGAGCGGCGTGCGGAAGATCTCAAAGCGGTTTTCCCAGATCTCCGTAAAAGGCGTTTCGTGGATGTTGCCCTGGATGGTCTTTTCATTGTGCGGGATATCCAGGCAGGAGCAGACATCCCCGTTCACCAGGATGCCCGCGACGTAGATGCCGGCATTGCAGAGAAAGTACCAGTCGCGCACCTCCGCTTCGTATTTAAGTCCCAGAAAGTGGCAGCAGGAGTATTCCACAGGGAGCTTCTGCGCGCGTTTTTCCAGGATGAACTCCATCAGGCGGCGGTTGTCCTCCGGCGTCAGGAGCATCTCCGGCCGGTCCAAGGCGCGGCCGATGGGCTCCAGTCCGGTGAGACGCCATTCGTTGATATCCATCTTATCGAAGATCTCGAACAGGGCATCCAGTTCGCGGATGTTCTCGTGGTTGACCACGGTCGTGACCATCACGTTGAAGCACTCCAGATCGACCAGGTTCTGAATGCCGCGCATCCCCAGTTCATAGGCGCTTTTCAGCCCGCGGTACCGGTCGTGGGTCTCAGGGAGCCCGTCGATGCTCAGGGAGATGCTCTTCATGCCCGCTTCCTTAAGATGCCTGGCAACCTCTTTTGTGATCAGCGTTCCGTTGCTGGTCATCCCCCAGCGAAAGCCTTTGTCACGGACATATTCCATCAGGGGAAAGAAATCGGGATACAGAAGCGGTTCGCCGCCCGTCACGGCGATCAGAGGTTTCTTCTGATACTTCGCCGCGACCTCGTCGATGACTTCCTTATAAGTATCCATGGGCAGGCCGTGCGGCAGATCGCCGGCGCAGCTGCTCCCGCAGTGAAAGCAGTGCTCATTGCATTTAAGGGTCAGTTCAAAGAAAAGCTGCCGGAGCTCGGGCTCTCTGCACAGTTTTTTCTGATGTTTCGCGAGTGTATCGAGATTGCGGGTTTTGATCTCTTCTTTAGTCATCCAGCAAGTCCAGCCGCCATACTTCAGTCATCTAATAAATCCAGCCGCCATTTCAGCTTTTCCAGAGCATTCCAGAGCACGCCGTGGGATTTATCGTACTTGAATTCGTCCACCAAAAGAGGGGTTTTCGGGATGAGCGGATCCGGGTCCTCTTCATCGTCACCGGGGATCAGTTCGTCAAAATCCGCTTCGGGAGGCCCGTAGACATCCACATTTTCATTGTCATCAATGTCGATATCAAAATCTTCAGGGGGACCGTAGACGGTCGGGGCCTCGTTGTCATCGGCGTCGATGTCAAAATCTTCAGGGGGGCCGTAGACATCCTCGATCTCATTGTCTTCCACACGGACCTCAGGGGGAGGACCGTAGACGCCTGCCATTTCGTTGTTATCGGGGTCGACCTGATCAAACAGACTGACTTCAGGGGGACCGTACACGGTCGGGATCTCGTTGTCTTCGTCGTCCAGTTCCGTAGGCGGCCCATAGACATTAGGCGTCTCGTTGTCGCCGCAGCCGCTTGCGGTGAACAGAGTCGTCGCTGCGAGCCCCATGACCATGAGTTTTGATTTCAGGATCTTCATGCTGTCACTTTCCTTCCTGTGTCAGACGGATCACTTTCATCCCTGTGTCAGACGGATCACTGACTGATGATTTGCGTATTATTATACCACATCGTATGTCAGGAGCGAAATAGCCACCTGGCCAGCACTCTGGAAATTTGGGCGTATTTCAGCTTTTTCTTCAATTTAGCCCAGAAATCTCTTCAGCACTCGGAAAATCTGGGCGTATTTCAGATTTTTTCTCATTTTTGCCCAGAAGTGCCAGATGAGAAGGAGCCAACGCAGCGGATCAAGGCGGATCTGGCTCTCTTCGCAAAAGAAGAGCCAGAATTTCAGAGTCAGATAAGCTCATTTAAGGATCAGTTAAGAAATACACAAGAGACAGCTCAAGACGGGGAGGGACCTTTGCGGTAGTTTAGTATCAGCAAAGATCCTTTTTGCGGGGACGACCAATGAATGATCAGGATCGATGAATGATCAGAATCAATGAATGATCAGAATCAATGAATGATCAAACTCGATGAACAACCGGAATCGATGGACGAACAGAAGAAAAGAGGAGAGAAGAGATGGGTATCAAGATGAACAGGAAACATGTGGCGGTAACGGCGGCGCTCCTTACGGCGGCTCTGGCAGTGGGCAGCGTGACGATGAACGCGAGCGCGGCGGTCAAGGTGACCGCGCACGTCGCAGCAAAGACACCGATGGAGAGGACCGCGGAGATCAACGGCAATGTCGTGTCCGGGGAGACCGTATCCATGTATTCCGAGATCGACGGCAGGATCGCACATGTGAACTGCAGGGTCGGCGATTATGTGAAAAAGGGCGATACGATCATCTCCTATGATCAGGACGAGCTGCAGAGAAACATCGACCTCGCGGATTATTCGATGAAGGAGACCTTTGCCGGATATGACAATATCATTCAGGCCGGGGGCAGGAGCGCGGGGCTGTACTCGGAAGCGAAAAGCACGCTGGCACAGCTGGAAGGGCAGATCAATGAGACGCAGGCGGCGATCGACCGGCTGAACCGCGAGATCACGGCAAAAAGAGCATCCATCGCCGACTACGGCGCGAAGCTTCAGATCTCTGTGGTGGACTGGTCAGAAAAGCCGGATTCCGATGAGTATGAGAATCTCCAGAAGCTGCTCGCGATGAACGCCTATGACCAGCAGTTCGACCCGGAGGTCCTCAGCATGCAGGAGCAGCTGGATGCGCTGAACGTGCAGCTTGCCTCCGCCAGAGAGCTCAAGTCGCAGATGATCTCGCAGAAGACGGCAAGCTATACAGGACTGATCACCGAGGGCACAAAGGAACAGATCGAAGCGGCCAAAGCGTCGGGAGAGATCTCCACACAGGATACCGTGGGACGCCTGGAAGCGGCGAAAAACGGCGTCAGAGCGGATTTTTCCGGTGTCGTGACAGAGATCGGCGTATCCGAAAATGAGACCGTCGGCACGGGGACCTTCCTTTTTACCATAGAATCTGCCGAGGACGCGGTGATCAGGATCAATGTCAACAAATATGATATATTGGATATCGAGGTCGGTCAGCCTGCCTCGTGCACGATCAAGGGAAAAGAGTACACCGGAAAAGTCTCCCGCATCGAGCACATGACCGGCCGCGGAGAGAGCGCCAACGTCGGTGTTGAGATCAGTCTGGACGCGCCGGACGAGAACATCATCCTGGGGCTGGAGACCAAGGTCAGAGTGACCACAGCGTCTCTTGAGGACGCGCTCACGATCCCGGTTGATGCCCTGTGTATGGACGCCGATCATGAGTATGTGTTCGTGCAGAACAACAAGGAAGCGAAGATGCGGATCGTCGAGACCGGCGTGAAGAACGATACGATGGTACAGATCCTGTCCGGCCTCGAAGAAGGGGATGTCGTGATCTGGGACGACGATACGGAGCTTACGGACGGAACGAGTGTGAGTGTGAGGTAAACAAAGATCATGAACGACAAACAGCGGATCCTGGCAGTCAAAGATCTGTCGAAGACTTTTTCCAATGATTCCGTGCAGCAGCATGTGCTGAAGAATCTGAACCTGGCGATCTACAAAGGGGATTTCACGGTCATCATGGGTAACTCCGGTTCGGGCAAGAGCACGCTCCTGTACGCGCTCTCGGGAATGGACCGGCCGACCCTCGGTACGATCACCTATTATACAGGTGAAGAAGAGGGCAAAGAGACAGAGATCTCCACGTTTTCCAACGACCGCCTGGCGGTGTTCCGGAGAGAGCATGTGGGCTTTGTCTTTCAGCAGAACTATCTCAACGACAGCATGAGCGCGCTCGACAACATCATGGTCTGCGGCCTGCTGCGCCACAGCAACCGCAGAAAGCTGGCGGAAAAAGCCAAGGAGCTCCTGACGAGCGTCGAGATCGGAGAGTCCGACTGGAAAAAGTTCCCGACACAGCTCTCCGGCGGACAGCAGCAGAGAGTCGCGGTCGTGAGAGGCGTCATCAACAGCCCCGAGGTCCTGTTCGCGGACGAGCCGACCGGCGCGCTGAATTCCCAGAACACGGAAAATGTCCTGAACATCTTAAGCGATTTAAATAACGAAGGACAGAGCATCGTTATGGTCACCCATACGGTCAAGGCGGCCGAGCGGGGGAACCGCATCATCTACCTGGCGGACGGCGTGATCTCCGACGAGATCGATATCGGGCCATACGCGGGCAATTACAAGGATGAGACGAACCCGCGGCTGGACGAGGCGCGCGCGCGTCACGCAAAGCTCAAGGAGTTCCTGCAGGATATGGGCTGGTGATCCGAAAGAGGTTTTCTACAGATGTACAGACTGTTTTTTATCGCAAAAAACAATATCAAAAAGCAGAAAAAAGACATGATCACCTTTTTCATCATGACGATGATCACTTCCTTTCTGGTCTTTCTCTCGCTTTCCTACATGACGGACATTGGCGGTGTCATCGATCATGTGTATGATAAGGTCCACGGCGCCGACATCATCCTTGCTGTCAGCACGGACAGGATCGCCCGGGAAAAGACACAGGAGGTCATTCAGGGAAATCCCTATGTCGCGGAATATGAGTCGGCCGAACGCCTCTACAACGAGACCGTCAAGTACGGTCACAGGGGAGACAGGGAACTGACCGAGTATCCGTTTACCATTCTGTCCTATGATACGGAGATCCGGATCCATAAGGTCAGCATGGATACAAAGGGATTATCGGGGAATGAGGCGGTCCTCCCCATCAGGATGAGCCCGGATTATGCCGTTGGAGATGTGCTGCGCCTGAAGTTCGGGGACAATATCTATGATCTTACGGTCGCCGGATACGCGGAGGATCCGATCTACTGCTCCCCCATGAATATGGGCAGCTTCCTCATCTATGTCTCAGACAGCGTGTTTCAGGATATCCTGTTCGAAAACGCCCAGACGATCGTGCACGAGGATTATCACAAGATCAGGCTCACCAGGGATGTCATCCGCAAAAATCTGGACACCAATGAGCTCTGTGACGAGATCTTCAATGAGATCAACGACTGGATCACGGAATATAAAGTCACCCACCCCGATTACATCGGCGGGATCCGGAGTGCTGTTCCCTATGCCATGCTGCATGGTTCCGCGATGATCCTGCCCCTGATGTTCATTGCGATGGTGTTCGTATTTGCGCTGATCATCTTTATCATCGCGATGGTCATCATCCACTTTTCCGTAAAGAATTTCATCATCACGAACATGAAGAACACCGCGATCATGGAAGCTGCCGGCTACACCGTCAGGGAGCTGGTCCTGATCCTGCTGGTCCAGCTGGTGTCTGTCGCGCTTTTTGGGGGATTTATCGGGGTGGCCGCGGGCGCCTTATCCATTAGCAGGCTCAGCGTGATCATTCTGATGACCCTCGGCCTTCCCTGGAATCAGCCGGTCAACATGACGGTCTTCGTCTTTACCCTCCTGGGGCTGTGCGGCATTGTCGGTATGCTGACGCTCGTCATCGGCAGGGATTACAGCAGGACGAGCGTGCTGGAGGCGCTCAGGGGCGGCATCAACGCGCACAACTTCAAGAAGAACTATTTCCCCTTCGAAAAGAGTGTCTTCCCCGTGGCGGTCACGCTGTCCTTCAAGGAGACCTTCGGAAGATTCCGCAGTCACCTCGGTGTCCTGTTCATCGTTATGCTGCTCTCGGCCTCCGTGCTTCTCGGATTCGGTACGGCGGACACCTTTTCCGACGATGATGCCGTGGTCAATATGGCTGGGATGGATTACGCCGATGTCTATGTCGCCGGAAACGAGCAGATGGGGGATGCGCTGAAGAGTATGGTCAGCCTCGACTATTCCTACGGCGAGGTCTGGGAGACTCTGAATTTCACCTCCCGCAAGGTGCGCAAGGAATGGAGCTGCAACTGCAAATGCTATAACGACACCTCACGGATCAAGGGACTGGCTGTGATCGATGGACGGATGCCCGTGCACCCCAACGAGATCATGTTCGCGACGAACGCGGCTAACAAGCTCAAGGTCGGTGTCGGGGATACGGTGACCGTCAGAAGGGGAGGACGCGAGGAGTCCTATCTGATCTCAGGCCTGTGCCAGGTGATCAACAACCTGGGGATGATGTCCTATATGACCACGGAGGGGCTTGAAAGGATCGCGGAAGCGCCTGAGACGCTTGCATTCTACGGGTTCCTGAAAAAAGGCTTTACCCTTGCGGATTTTGAAAAGGAATTCGCGGAGATGTATCCCGATGCCGAGGTGGCAAATTTCAGAGAGACGGTTCAGGGGGTCATCGGTATCGTTCAGCTCGGGATCAAGGCGGTGGCGCTGGTCATCGCGATCCTGACCGCTCTGGTGGTCGCCTTTGTGGAGTCCCTCATCATCCGCACGCAGATCACCCGCACCTGGCGGAATCTCGGCGTCAGCAAGGCGCTCGGGTATACCTCCGGCCAGCTGATCCTGCAGGCGATGCTCTCCAATATGCCGGCGGTTGTGCTGGGAATGATCCCGGGGATGATCCTGGCGTCGGTCTTCGGGGAGCGGATCATGACGCTGATGTTTTCCATCTTCGGGTTTAAGAAGTCTGAGTTCTTCATCAATCCGTCCAGTTATCTGCTCTCGATCGCCATGATCGCCGGCATCGCGATGGTCACCGCCGCCCTTGCGGGCAGAAAGATCCGGAGGCTGGAACCGGTGAAGATGATCACGGAGGAGTGATTCGCCCGGGCGGAAGGATATGGTATAATGGACGGAGTGAACCGTTGACATCATGTTTTTTCAAGGGAATTGAGCTTCATGCACTACAGATGCCTCATCGTAGATGACGAAACTGAGCTTGTCGAAACGACGGCGGAATACTTTCGGATGTTCGAGGTCTCCACGCAGGCTGTGACCAGCGCGGAGGCCTGTTACGCATTCTTTGAGGAGAACACGGCGGACATCGTCCTGCTGGACATCAACCTGGGAGACGGCTCCGGGTTTGAGGTCTGCAAGAAGCTCCGCGAGGAGATGAACATGCCGATCCTGTTCATCAGCGCGAGGCAGAGCGATGACGACGTGCTGATCGCCCTGTCGATCGGCGGGGATGACTATATCAAAAAGCCCTACAGCCTTTCGGTCCTGCTCGCCAAGGTCAAGGTGCTCCTCAAGCGCATTGATGCCTCCCGGGAGGAGGGTCAGCCTGCTTCCGCTCCCAATCAAAGTGCCGTGCTGACGCTGGACCCGGGCACGATGTCCGCGGTATACGAGGGCAGGCAGATCCCTCTGAAGGCCAAGGAATTCGCACTTCTGCAGGCCCTGTACAGGCGGCATGACACCATCGTCAAAAAGGAGGAGCTCTTTGAAGAAGTCTGGGGCGACACCTTTTTCGGCGACAGCACGCTCAATGTCCATATCAGAAAGCTTCGTGAGAAGCTGGAAAAGAATCCCAACGAACCCGAACTGATCCGGACGGTCTGGGGGACGGGGTATCTGCTGAAGCTATGCGAATAAGACGGATCGCCGCGGCGTTCACGCTGCTCATGCTCATCTTTCTGGGAATCTTTCTGCGTCTGTTTTCCGGCACCTCAAATCAGAAGCGGGATATTGTTTTCTACAATGATCTGCTCTATCGGATCGAACAGGATATAAGGAGCGGCAGGCCGCTTTCCGAGATCGAGGAAGCGTATGACTGCCGGGTCATTTACGCCAAAGAACTGTATGATCCCGAACTGGCGGAGCTCTACGCGCAGGAAGCCTTTGTGCTGGATCTGGAGATCGACGGCGAGTACGCGGGCAAGGTCGCCTGGCTGGACCGGCAGGACAAACGGGACGCGTACATGAGTACGACTTTGAAGTATTCTCTCATCCTGTGGGGGGCGACGCTCCTCATGGGATATCTTATCTTCCTCGTGATCTACCTGGTCTATATCCGGCCCGTCGATGAACTGAAGAAGTTTTCCGAGGAGCTCGCCAAGGGAAATCTTGATGTGCCGCTTCCGATCCGCCGGACGAACTTTTTCGGAGGTTTTTCCGAGGCGTTTGATATCATGCGGGAGGAACTCAAAGCATCCCAGAAACGCCGCATGGACGCCGAGATCGCGCGCAAGGAGCTGGTCGCTTCCCTGAGCCATGACGTCAAGACGCCTGTGGCTGTGATCGACGCTGTCTGTGAGGTCATGGAGGTCAAGTACCGCAGAAAACTCGACAGACTGACCGAAGGCGGGGAGCCTGATGCCGGATCCGAGAATGCAGCCGAGGTCGCCGAGATCCGTGAAGCCCTCGAAAAGACCCGGACGATCGCTTCCAAAGCGGATACCATACAGGCGCTGATCTCCGAACTGCTGCATTCCAACCTGGAGGATTCCGAGAAGGCCGAGGTCCATCCCGAAGAGGCGTACGCCACCGTCATCGAGGAATATCTGATGGGCCTGCGCAGTTACGGAAAGATCGTGCCGGAGAACCATATTCCGAAATGTCTTGTCTACATGGACAGACAGCGGATGGAACAGGTCATCGACAATATCGTCGGCAACTCGGTCAAGTACGCGGGAACGGAGATCCGGGTCCTGTTTGATGAAGTGAGCGATATGCTGATGCCGGACGGAACGACGGGGAGCTTTATCCGGATCACGATCAAAGACGCCGGTCCCGGCGTAAGCGAAGACGATCTGCCGCTGATCGCCCAGAAGTACTACCGGGGCAGCAACGCTTCGGAAAAGAGCGGCTACGGCATGGGACTGTATCTGGTCAAACAGTACATGCAGAAGCAGGGCGGTGACATGGAGTACTACAACGACAAAGGATTCACGGTTGTGCTGATGCTGAAAAAGGTGTGAGCCGGCCGGATCAGATCACTTTTCCTCCAGAACGAGCGTGATATTCGTGATCCGGGCATAGACAGGCGGCGCGTCGATCCTGAGGCCCACCTGGATGCTGCCGGGCTCGAGCTCCACGGGATCCATCGCACAGGTCATGAAGTCCACATCGGACGGGTAGATGGGCTTTTCGTGGAACGTCTCACCGCTGCAGGTGATCACCTTGAGGAACATCTTTACCGACACGCCGGTGGTATTGCTGCCCCGGTAATCCAGCATCAACCGGTAGCTGCCGGCTCTGTCGATCCGGACATCCCTTGTCAGCAGGAAGGTGAAATTGGTCTGAGATTCTACGTACAGTTCTCCGTTTTCCATGCTGTACGTGACTTCCTCCGGGAACTTGTTGATCCACCAGCCCGAGATCCCGTCCTCAAAACGCCCGTTCTTTACGAGGTTTGTTCCTGCCGGAGGGAGCTCTTTTTCATCCCTCTGATAGAGTGAAGTGATATAGGTGTCCAGGCCGTCAAACGGCGAATCCTTCGGATCGAAATCACGGAAGGCCTCAAACGAGGGCAGCACTCTGCCGGAGTCATCCAGCATCCCCATGTTCTCGTCCCAGCTGCCGAAGTCCTGGCCGGTGATGCCGAGCGGCTCCCAATAGTACACACCCGTCTTTCTGTCTCCGGACGCTTCCGCCGCTATCTGCATGACCAGGGAAAGCGATTTTTTCTGTTCCTCGATCCCCGCGGGATAGCCGGCCATGATCATCATATCCTTGTTGATATGGTCGTTTTCGCAGTGGCGCCACGGGTGCGCGGTCTCTACGACATAGACAGGCAGCCGGTAGCGGTCGATCAGCTGCGTGATGGTATCCTTGAGATCCCTGAAGGTGCCGTGCCAGAAGGAGTAGTAACTGATACCGATCGCGTCGATACGCTCCATTCCGGCGGAAAACATGGCGTTGAACCACTCCTCGAGAGAAAAGAACCGCCCGCCCTGATCGAGATGGATCATGACGGCGATGTCCTCGGACACATCCCGGACAGCCTTGATCCCGGCGTTGACGAGAGAAGCCAGTGTGACATAATCAGGCACCGCCCCGTCGGGGAAGAGCATGCCGCTGCGGATCTCGTTGCCGATCTGCACCATGTCGGGCAGCGCGTCTATGCGGGAAAGCTCGATCAGAACACTCTGGGTGTAGTCGTAGACCGCCTCCGCCAGCTGATCTCCGCTTAAGTGCTTCCAAGCCTCCGGCTTTGTCTGCTTGCCGGGATCCGCCCAGTGATCCGAATAATGGAAATCCAGCAGGAAGTGCATGTCGTGCTCTTTGATCCGGCGGGCCATCGCCAGCGTGTGCTCCAGATCGCAGTATCCGCCGGATTCCGGGTGGTTGGAGGGCTCATTCCACAGACGGAGCCTGACGGAGTTGATGCCGTATTTCTGGAGCAGGGCAAAGGGCTCCATGGGCGTGCCGTCCGCGTCGCGCAGCACACACCCGCGGTCTTCCTTTTCCGGGAGACTGGAGATATCCATGCCCTTGTAAAAGGTGATCTCCGGGAACGGGGTTTCCACATCGGCCTTTTTCTCCGCGATGCCGGTGATCCCAAGACGCTCTTTCTGCTCCCTGCGCTCTTTTTTGGCCTGATACATACGCTGATCCGCCAGTGTCAGATATTTTCCCAGAGAGTCATCTTTGTCCGGATCCGTGAAGATCACACCGTGGCTGATCTCGATCCCTCGTTCCTCGAGTTCATGATCTACATGCGAGATGAAATGCTCTACTTTTTCTTCGGAAGCGTAGGGGATGAACACAACGAACTCATCTCCGCCGAAGCGGTACGCGTAAGCGTCTAGCGGCTTCCACGAAGTGATGGCACGCGCGATCGTCACCAGGATCCTGTCGCCGAAGTCGTGCCCGTAAGTGTCGTTGACATCCTTGAAATGATCGACATCAAAGAACGCGATGGCGCAGACCACGCCCTCGCGCGTGTACGCCGCAAATCTCGGCGCGATCATCTCATCGCAGGTGATCCGGTTATACAGACCTGTCAGTGCGTCGCGGTTATAGAGCCGGCGCATCCTGGCTGCCGCGTTTTCAAGCTGGGTCTGCACATACAGATTGTGCAGCCTGTCGATAAAAGCCTGGTGCACATCGTAGAAAAACGGGTAGTCATAGAGAAATTCCGGATCGATCAGGACAGTCGTCCCCACCCGCTGATCCCGGAAGTGTACGGGGAAGAACATGAAGGAGCGCGGCTCATCTACGGCGCCTATATAATCCATCATTTCCCGGAAGGTCCGGACGGAGTACAGGTGCCGGTCGCGGTCCTGGCCGACGATCACGGAGAGGCGGTCCCTGTCATAGCGGTCCGCGGGAAGCGTGTTGTCGGGAGATGCTTCCAGAAGCGTCCTGTCCACACAGAGAAACATGCCGGTGCAGCTGACCGCGCGGATATAATTCGCGAATCGGTCGAACAGGCCCTCCAGGGTCCGGCAGTCGGTAAAGTTTTTTTCCATATCGAGGATACGGTTTTCGTGCCGGTCTCTTTCTACATCCGCGTCGATCTGCCACTTGGCGTAGTCGCGGTAATTGACTGTGCCGGTATTCTTGCAGCCGCAGCTCTCCGCGGGGATGATCCGGCTGCGCATATAAGTATGACGAGGGGCCTGCCGGTGCTCCATCAGGGTCAGGAGCACATCGAAGGCGCGGCCGCCGATCTTGCCGCGGTTGTGATCCACGCTGGCGATCTGCGGCTTGTAATACGCGGCTTTATCCAGATTATCGAAGCCGGTCACCCGGAAGTCCTCCGGGACAGCAAGGCCTTTTTTCTCGGCTTCCGCGCAGATGCCGGCCGCGATGTTGTCGTTGGCACAGATGAACACATCCGGAAGCTCTCTGCCGGCCTCCAGCCATTCCCTGAGGTATCTCACACCTGTGTCGTAATCATAATCACCGTACAGGATGTCCTCTTCGGCGCAGGAAAGGCCGTGTGCGTCAAGCGCCTCAAGAAAACCCTCGACACGCTGGGCATTTTCGTAGTTGTGCAGCGGCCCGCCGGCAAAGACAAGGCGCCGGCAGCGGTGAAAGCTGACCATGTGGTCCACCATGGATATGATGAGGTTGCGGTTGTCGTTACCGACGTAGTAGAACCCGTCCACATAGTAATTGATGCTGACCACCGGGGCAGAAGCGGCTTTGAGTCTAGTGATGACGGAGGCGATGACATACGGATCCGAGGTGTTGCTGCAGTCGTAGATGAAGCCGTCAAAGGCGTCGTAATCGATCAGCTCGTAGAGCGCGTATTCGCCCTCATTGTGCTTTTCGTCAAGACTTAGGTTGCCGTTGGTGTTATAGGTGTACAGACAGATGTCTATGCCGAGCTCCCGGGCACGTTCTCTGATGCCGTGTACCCAGGCGTAGGTCACATATCTTTTCCAGCCATCTGTCAGCAGAGCGATCTTTTTCATAGTGATAATCATATCATGATGTTAAGGCCATGTCATGAGGATTCTATGGTAAAATGATACTACATATGCTGACGATCACCGGACAACAGGCGAGGCAGTTTGTCCTCACACAGCAGGGGCTGATCGGCCCCTGGCGCTTCATCGGAAAGGATGGAGCGTATGCGTATGTCCGTCAGGCGGGGTGTATTCAGTATGACCCTGTCGATGTGTGCGGAAAGAACGCGGAGCTTACACTGCAGTCCCGGGTGAAGGGCTTCCGGAAGTCCATGCTTCATGAACTTCTCTACGAAGACAGGAAGCTCGTGGATTATGCTGATAAGGAGCTGTCCATCTGGCCGGCGGAGGACTGGCCATACTTTTCCTCCTACAGGGAGCGCAGCCGGAAGCTGGGAGAAACCTTTCAGGGACTGGATGAGCTTACGGCACAGGCGATCTCGTACATCCAGGAAAACGGTCCTGTTTCCAGCGACATGCTCCCCATTGAAGGGGAGATCTTCTGGCACTCCTCCATGCACTGGAGCGGGAACTGGGCGGGGAAATCCAAGGCGGCGAGGTCGGTGCTTGAGCAGCTCTATACAGACGGGGAACTGATCATCCACCATAAAAAGGGAAGCCGCAAGTTCTATGATCTTGCGGAAAAGTATCTGCCGGCGTCTGTTCTGCAGGCCGAGAATCCGTGCGAAGATGATGATGCGTTTCTGGCCTGGCGCGTTCTGCGGAGGATCGGCGCGCTGGGGCTGCTCTGGGATAAGAACAGCACCGCGCTTCTCGGGATCGATCTGAAGGCGGAAAAGCGCAGAGAAGTGTTTGCCGCGCTTGCGGAGGCGGGAAGGATCCGTTCCGTCATGGTGGAGGGCATAAAGACACCGTTTTATTACCGCGCGGAGGATGATGCGCTGATGCGGGAGGTGCTGGACGGCAGTGCGGACGTAAAGCCCCGGATGTCATTCATCGCGCCGCTCGACCCGATCCTGTGGGATAAAGCGCTGCTGCAGTCGCTGTGGGATTTTCAGTATTCGTGGGAGATCTATACCCCGGCGGTAAAACGGAAATACGGATACTATACGCTGCCCATCCTCTTCGGTGACCGTTTTGTCGGCCGCATCGAGGCTGTACCGGACAAGAAAAGGGGAATCCTCTGCGTGAAAGGCCTCTGGTGGGAGCCGGGGATCCGACAGACGAAAAAGCTGACCGCTGCTCTTGACCGGACACTGAAGAACTTCGGGAAATTCAATGACTGCAGCGAGGTTCTTCTGATGTATTCGGGCAAGGAAAGCGGTTGAAGCAGTCAGGCAAGGAAAGCGATTGAAGCAGGATGATGATCAGGGATGCGAGAATAGATTCCGGGAAAGCGTTCGATTGGGGAAGGACCTCGGTGGAAGAACTTGATCTTCCCAAAGGAAGCTTCGATGTGATCACGGCCTGCCAGTGCTTCTGGTATTTTGACCACAGGAAAGTGATGCCGATCCTTTCGGATCTTCTCCGGGAAGATGGAAGACTGCTGATCCTGTACATGGC
>JAILFA010000063.1 GCA_024687125.1 Lachnospiraceae bacterium | reverse complement strand
TCCACGATCCCGGTCATGGAGGAGAGGACTTTTGGAGCGGCGAGGTTGATGACGGTGAGAAGAAGTGTAGAAATGATCGCGATCACATAGAGCGTCCTGTACCGGATCGCCTCCCGGCTCAGCCGCCAGAGCATCTTCATGACGGATTGCCCTTTCTTTTGCCGTTTCCGGCGAACAACGACCGGTATTCGCTGGGGGACATGCCCTTTTCACTGCGGAAGACTCTGTTGAAGCTCGGGATGCTCTGGAAGCCGGAGAGCATGGCGATCTCCGTGAGCGTCCTGTCATGGTACGCCAGAAGCTCCGTGGCCTTTTCCAGACGGATCGTGTTCAGCCATTTGCTGTAATTCATGCCGGTGACATTCTTGAAGATCCTCGAGAAGTAATCCTTGCTGATCCCGGCCATCTCGGCCATCGCGGTCTGCGAAAGATCGTCGGCGGTCAGATTGTTCTTGATGTAGTCTGCGACCGAGATCATCCGGCGCATGATGTCATCCGTGTAGCTGCTGTGGATCTCTTCGTCGAGCTCCGGCGCGAATTCGCTGCGGTGCCTGTCCAGGGTGAGCATGAATTCCATGAGGAGCATGCAGCAGCGCAGCTCGCGGTCCGGCTCGTCAGAAAAGAAGATGTCCTTCATTTTATATGCGATCGACCCCAGCTGAGTGGTCAGCTCCGGATGTGCTTTGATGCAGATCACATGCAGGTTTCTGTAGAAATGCATGATCCTCTGCAGATCAAAAAGTGAATTCATGAAGGCGTTGCTGAACTGGATGACCAGCGATTCCTGGCGGTCCGCGTCGATGATCGCGTGCATCTCCATCGGCCAGATCATCACGAGATCACCGGGAACGAGAGAGTAGGTGTTCTGGTTTACCTGATAGATATTTGTGTCGCCCGGACCCACGAGCATGATCTCACCGTAGGAATGCCAGTGCATCTGATAACTGCGTTCCTTATATCCGGTGGACATGTTAAAAGCGCTGTAACTGTCAAAATCGTAGATCTCGTACTGACTGTAATCCATGGAAACCTCACGAATCGTGCAGCAGTCTGACGGTGTCAGGGACTTTGCCTGTCAAAGATACGCGGGCGGAGAGTCTGTCCGCGCTGATCCTGTAGTCCCCCTTGAACGCTTCTATTATAGCACATCCATCCGCATCTGTTGTAACTGTTGTGTCCGTCCACCACTCTTCCCTGACCAGTTTTTTCAGCATATGGTAGGAGGGCTTTAAGGAATTGTCCTTTCTGATGTAGCCGCTGGGCGCGTTGAGCCAGGCACCGTCCCTGTAATCCCAGGTCGTGATGGCCTGCACGAGAGGATGCTCGAACAGGATCCGGTACATCTCTTCGATCTCGCGCGCCTGCCTTTCCTCGCCTTCGGGCGTGCTCGGCCAGTCGCTCACCTGCCAGTCGTTGAGGTCGACGATGTGCTCCGGCATGATCTCGCCGGAGATCAGCGTGTTTTCCGTAAAGTGGATCGGAAGGCCAAAGGAAGAAAAGCGCCTCAGGACCTCCTCGAGCTTTTCTTTTCCCCAGTATCCCTGATGCTGATGCGACTGGATGCCGATCGCCGAGATCGGGACGCCCGCGTTCAGACAGCCGTCAATGAGGATCTCATAATTGATCGAAGTGTTGAAATCATTGAGCAGCAGGACGGCGTCCGGATTGCAGGCGTGCGCTTTTTCAAACACCTCGCGGATCAGGCCCACTCTGCCTTTCTCTTTGCAGATCCTGGTGATCGCGTTGTCGTACCGGTCAAAGATGGGCATGATGACGACTTCGTTGATGACGTCCCACATATCGATCACGCCGCGGAACCCGGTGACTTCGCGGTCGATCCTATCCAGCTGCTTGCGCAGGATCGTCTCATTGTCATATTGCATCAGCCAGTCGGCACAGGCGGTATGCCAGCACAGCGGATGTCCCTTCACCCGAACACCGTAGCTCTGCATGTATTTTGCTGTTTTCATCAGTGTTTCCTGGTTCGGCTTTCCTTCCTCCGGTTCATAGCCGCCCCAGTAAAAGGGGAGCGTGCCGTAGTTGAAGATCTCAAGCCAGCTGTCGGTGATCTGCCTGTATTCCTCGCTGCCGTCCATGACGTACGGAATGAAGTCAAACGCGCCGCAGCCGAACAGAAAGCTGTGGTTTGTCTGCTTCACATGGAGCTGTCTGTCCGCGAGCGGGTTTCCCTGTTCATCTGTAAAACGTATCCGTTCATTGATCTTTCTATGCGTGAGCGCCATGGCTTACCTCTCTTTCCAGAATCCGATCTCATCAAATACTCTGTCCATCAGCTCGGCATTTTTGATGGAAAACGCGGGGGAGATGTGCGGCTGTTCCCCCTGAAGGATGCATCTGCCGAGCTGGGTGATCTCCAGAGCATAATTCTGCGGGACAGACACCTTTCTCTCCGTCACGCCGTCACTGTTAAAGATCCGGTAGGAGACCTCTCCCGCCTGGTTGTATTCTACATCCGATCTGATGGAGCCTTTGCTCCCGTGAATGTAGAGACGGTCAAATCTCGAGTTCGATCCCGCACCGAAGATCATCCCCACGTTGAAGGAGGCTCTTGCACCGTTCTTAAAACGAATGATAGCGGCCGTGTTGAAGTCGACATCAAGGTCCGAGAATTCCGCCGCGGCCTTCACAAAGACAGGCTCGGAATCGATCAGGGTCAGGATCATCGTTGTGCAGTAGCATCCCAGATCATACATGGCGCCGCCGCCCTGATCCTTGTGCAGACGGAAATCCTCGTGATAGCCCTGTGTGATGAACGCCGATTCGATGTAGTCGACCGTGCCGATGACACCGCTGTCGATGTCCTTTTTCAGATTTTCTACATACGGGCTGTGCAGATAGGCATAGGCCTCCATCAGATGCACGCCGTTCTCGTCGGCAGTGCGGAACATCTCCTTTGCGTCCTCCGCGCTGAAAGCCAGCGGCTTTTCACACAGGACGTGCTTGCCGTGCTCCAGGGCCGCCCGGACATATTTCAGATGCAGATCATTGGGAAGCGGAATGTAGACAGCCTGCACCTCCGGATCCTCCAGCAGTGCGTCGTAGCCGGTGCAGGCCTTTTGGAAACCGAACTGTTCCTTAAAGGCCTCGGCTTTTTCGGTGTTTCTCCCGGCGATGGCATAGAGTTCACAGTTGTCGGCCAGCTTCATGCCGGGGATCGTGGCGTACTTTGCGATATTTGCTGTTCCCAGAACGCCCCATTTCACTTTTTCCATAGGATACCTCCTCGATCAAAACGATCAGTACGGACTGTCGAATTCTGCTTCGGCTTTTCGGACCGCTTCCTCCAGGGTGAGACCCGCGAAGTTCTGAGCTCCCAGGAAGCGTCCGGATTTCCGGTCCTCCATAAACGCGCCGACCACGATGCCGGGGATCGCGCTCTCCGGAGCATTCGGAGCGTTCGGGCCGCCCAGGTCCGTGCGGCACCATCCGGGATCCGTCAGATTGATCATCACATCGGTCCCCTCGACCGTCTTTCCGAGGTCGATCGTGATCTTGTCGAGAGCCGCCTTGCTCGCGGAATAGCCGGCCTGCTCGGGTTCCAGGCGGATCCCGCTGGTCGTGTTGAGGATACGGCCGAAGCCGCGCTTGATCATCTTCGGCAGGAAGTGATAGCAGATCATGGCCGGGGCGATCGTGTTGACGTTGAAGCTGACAAGATAGTCCTCGGGCGGTGTGAGAAAGTAGTCTGTGCGATAGGCGATCTGGAGCCCGGCGTTATTGAGCACGATGTCCACATCCACACCGAAGGCGTCGATCTCGGAGAGCATGCCCTTTACGGCGGAGAGGTCGTTTAAGTCCGCTGCCACAGCGCGTGCGTCTACGCCGAGGGCTTTCATCTCGCCCAGTACGCGCTCTGTGTGCTCCAGATTTCTGCTGTGCAGGATCAGATTGCAGCCCTGCTTTGCCATGAATACGGCCGACAGATAGCCGATCCCCCTGGCGGCGCCGGTGATCAGCGCCCATCTTCCCTTTACCTGAACCATCTTTTTCCTCCTGTATGTGTGCAGCGGTGAGATTTTTGCCGAATGTAAGACTACAGAATGAGTATAGGGCAGCAGGGCAGTGTTTACTGCTTATTTTTTTACCTCCGGGCGGTCAACTTTTGACGACCCGGCGAGAATGAGCCCGACCCCCATCAGTACGGGAAAAACGATCGCGGCGCCGATCCCGGTCCGCATGTCCGTGCCTAGGACAGACATGATCGTGCCCGCCAGAGTGGGGCCGCCAGAGCATCCCAGATCGCCGGCGAGCGCCAGGAAAGCGAACAGGAGGGTCCCGCCGTTTCTGATGCCGGCGGACGCCATGCTGAAGGTCCCCGGCCAGAAGATGCCGACCGAGAATCCTGTCAGGCCGCATCCGATCAGGGTGATGAAAGGATTCTGCGAGAAGATGATCACGATATAGGACAGCAGACAGAGAACGACCGAGGTGACCATGAACTTTTTCAGGTCAATGCGGTGCCCTTTGACCCCGTAGATGGCCCGGGAGGTGCCCATGCAGAGCGCAAAGAGCATCGGCCCGAGCAGATCCCCCAGCTGCTTGGAAACGCCGAGACCCTTTTCCGCGAAGGCGGAGGCCCACTGGCTGACAGCCTGCTCGGAAGCGCCGGAGCAGAGCATCATGAGAAGCATGATCCAGAAGAACTTCTGTGAGAACAGCGCCTTCAGTCCCGAGCCAGGACCGGCCTGCTTTTCCGGTGCACTTTCCAGGCACGCGATCGGCACAAAGGAGAACAATACCAGATCCACCAGCGGGATCAGACACCACAGCCCCGCAAGGACGCGCCAGTTCGCGATCCCCGCGAAATGAAAGTACAGTGTGCTCAGGAGCACGACTCCCATATGTCCCCAGCAGTAGAAGGAGTGCAGAAGACTCATGGCCGCTTCCTTGTTATCGGTGGGGCATGCTTCAACGATCGGGCTGACCAGAACCTCCTGGAGCCCTCCGCCGACGGCGTAGACACAGACGGCAATGAGGATGCCGGCGAACGACCCCGGCAGCACGCCCGGAAGAAATGTCAGAAGGAGGAGCCCCGCGATCACGGAAGCGTTGGAGATGATCATGGACGCCCGGTATCCGATCCGTTCGATCACCGGCGCCGAGGTCAGGTCGACCGTCAGCTGGACCAGAAAGTTGATCGTGATGAGCAGCGTGATCTGCGAGAGCGGAATGCCGAACTCACTCTGCATCTGAATAAAGAGCAGCGGCAGGAAATTGTTGACGATCGCCTGCACCACATAGCCGAGGAACGCGGCTTTGATGGTCAGGCTGTAGTTCTCAGCGCGCATAGTCATCCAGCGTGATCATCCGTTCATCCGCGTACACCTTTTTCAGCAGCTCCGGCGGATTATCCTCGATCAGCCACTTGCTGTGCCAGGGCATGACCCACGTCCAGGCGGCGCCTTCTTCAAAGAACCGGTCCGGTTCCGGAAAGATCCCGCATTCGTGGAAAGAAAGCGGCTTATCCGGACACAGCTTTTCGCATCTGCGGTAAGATTCCGCGTTCGCGGTGACGCCGCGGTATGTATCGGAACCGATCACGTCACAGAAGTCATCCCCGGGATACCAGCCGTCCCTCACATCGTCCGCGTAGCCGAGGACCCAGATCAGGCTGTTCAGCTCATATTCTTCGGCAAATGTCAGGTACATTTCCCGCCAGAGGCGGATGAACCATTCGCCGCCGTTCTTGCCCCACCAGAACCAGCCGCCGTCGAATTCATGAAACGGCCGCCAGAGGACCGGGATCTCTTTCTCCTGCAGCTTTCTGAGCGCCAGCGCGGCGTCCTCCCACCTGCGGCGGAGCAGATCGTTATCCGGTGTTCCGTGCTGCAGGAGCTTTTCAAACGCGGGGGTCTCCTCCTTGCTGTCCGGGTAGCCGATGCCTTCAACCCCCGTATGCCAGCAGATCGTGACGATCCCGCCTTTTTCATCCCAGCGCATGGCACGGTCATTCACACCCGCGTAGTCGTCGTGGATATAGTCCAGTCCGCGGATCGCGGGAAGCTTTCCGGTTACCCGCAGAAGATGCTCCATCTCCTGCTCGTGGCAGCCGCGTACCGGCGATTCCTGCTGCGCCAGGAGGATCTTTCTGCCGCGGATATCGCACAGGTAATCATAGAGCCTCTGCGCCGCGGCGGAAGAATTTTCGTTACTGAGTTTATGCGAATTTTGCGTAGTCGTCATAGATGCGGTTCCTCTTTTCTTTTTCCTCCTGCGACAGCCGCTCGCAGCCCGCGATGTCATAAGCACCGAAGGTGTCCATCAGGCGCGACGTCGGATCCAGTTCCACATAGGTGACCCAGGGCAGCCAGTGATGCAGGGTATGCAGCTCCTGGTCGGCAAAGCCGCCTCCCTCCCAGGAGAGTCCCCGGATCGCGTAGCCGAATTCACCGGTCACGTCGTTGGCCTGCCGGGTGTTGCTGTGGATGAACTCCGCGTAATCCCGGTAATGCGCGTCGCCGGTGATGATGTAGATACGATAGTAGAGATAGGCGCAGGCGGCCATGTACATGTCCCCGCCGCCGGTGCCGATCGTGACGGGACTCTGACCGCTGATGGACCGTTTGGAAAGCGGGCAGGCGGGCTGGTCACTGTACACCGGGAACGTCCAGGAATAGGTCCAGGTCTCTGTATAGTCCGCCGCTCCAAGGAGGGCTTTCAGCCACCTGTCTTCCCCGGTCAGATCATACAGGGCAAGGAAGCCGAACATGGCATAGATCCCGGATTCATTGTCCATGACGTCGGCATTGTCACAGGTCGAGCCCCGGTATTCCATGTTTTCATAGACGTTGGCATAGGACCATTCGCCGGCTTTCAGAGCCGCTTCTTTGTATTCCTCTTTGCCGGTGACCAGGAAGAGCTGGACGAAGAAACGCACGATGCTGATCGTGTTCGCTTTGGAATCCATGCGCATGGTGCCGTCCGGCTCATAGGCGCGGTAGAAGGAGCCGTCCTCGTTCTGCACCCTGAGGAAGAACGCCGCCGCGCGCTCACAGAAGGCAAGCCAGTCCGGATGCTCCTCTTTCTTTTTCCTGGTGAGGACATAGGCGTCCAGAATGTTCTCCAGGCCGTCCGCGGACATGCGCAGCCAGATCGGATACGGCTCAAAGGCCTTGTTGATGGGACTGTAGCAGCCGTTCGGCGCTCCGTGCTCATTTGCTCCGTTCTTCACCCAGAAACGGATGATGTTCTGCCCTTTTTCAAAGGCCTCCGGATCGTTTTCACGGAGTCCGTGATCCATGAGCTGGTAGCCGATGCCGGGCTGCTGACCGACAAAGCCGAACTGCAGGGAGATGCTGTCTACATCCGCGTCCGGCAGAAACGCCGAGAATGGCACGCCCCAGGCGCCGTCGCCGTAATCTCTTGCAAGTTTTTTCATCGCTTCGATGTTGTTGTGGTACTGCAGATTCTGATCGACTTCGAAGAGTCTGTCGCGGAGCCGCTGATAGACGGACCGCCAGGCCCACCGCATCATCGGATAGAAGTCATCAAAGCAGGCGAGATCCAGCCGCACCTCATAATGGTCCGAGAAGCCCTGCTCCATGGGATGCAGCACCCGGTTCAGCGATTTGGTCTTCATCATGTAGTCGATGTTGTAGCTGTGCTGGCGGTCGCCCACCTGCCCGTCAGTGGCAGGGTAGACATAGTCGATCGTGATGCCGTCCCGCACAGCGCCGGTCTTTTTCCGGACAGGGAAGCCGTAATACAGGTAGTTGATGGTCTGATCCTCCGGCTGCGAAAGGCCGATGGAGCCCGCGGTAAAGTCGCGGTCAATGGCCTGCGTGAAATGATACATCCTGCGGCCGGGCAGCGTGACGTCGGCTTTACTGCGGGACAGCATGATCGTCTCTCCGCTCTTTTTGCTCTTCGCCGCGAACAGAGGCAGCGTCATGGCCGTCTCTTTGCGCAGATGGTATTCGCAGTCCGGATCGAAGCCGGTCACGTAGGGTCTGGCATACTCGTTGTCCCGGTACCAGGTCGCCGGAGCAAAGCAGTGGAGGTCGCGGACCTTTTCCGCGTCCTGCAGGACAAAGGAGATCTTTGAGGCGAAGCCGAGATCCTCGGCACCTTTTTCAAGAACCGTAACGGTGCGGGAGATCAGAAAGCCTTCAGACGCTGTTTCATAGACGTCGAGAAAAGAAAGCCATGAACCGTTCGGCGTTATCAGGATGCCGAACGCGGAAATCCTGCCGTCGTCGGTTTCCTTGACCTCCTCGTAGGCCCGGTCGAAGAATTCCGTCACAGCCAGGGTGGTCTTTACAAACGCGTACATCGGGCGTCTGTTGTAATAGAGCGTCTGCCCGTTTTTGCGGATCAGAGTTCCGCCGTTTTCAAATGCCAGTTCGTAAGCGCCTGCCTGCAGTTTCATCGCCTGCCCCCTTTCATATAAGAAAAGTATACAATACGCCGCAGACGCAAACTACTTATTTTTTTACCGGCATGCTTCAAATCCTGTCCCGCGGATGCTATAGTAGACGAAAAAGAAACTGCGTTTTTCGGCGATCGGTGATCGCTCGGTTTCTGTATACAGGAGGATTGAAATGTATCTTGCAGCAGCAAAGAAAAAGTGTGCAAAGTCCGTAGGCCGTCTGTTTTTCGAGGGGATCCTCGCGGGCCTTTTGATCGCGGTCGGCGGGTATGGCTCGCAGCTGATCGCGGCGGCGGGGCTTCCCAAGGTTGTCTCCGCGGCGGTCTTTCCGGTGGGGCTGATCATGGTCGTGCTCACCGGGAGTGAACTGTTCACCGGAAACTGCCTCCTGGCAGGGCCTGCCTGGACCGGACAGATCTCCTGGGCAGATCTCGGAAAAGTCTGGGGCGTCAGCTATCTCGGGAATCTCGTCGGCTCCCTCCTGATGGCCGGCGGCGTTTCTGTGATCGGGATGAGTGACGCGTACACGCAGACAGCGCAGGCTGCGGCAGCAGCCAAGGTCGCCATGGACGTGCCGGAGATGCTGGTGCGGGCTTTTCTGTGCAATCTCCTTGTCTGCATCGCTGTGTGGACGGCGATCAATGCCACAGAGACCGCCGGAAAAGCGATCGCGGCCTTTGTCCCTGTCTTCGCGTTTGTCCTGCTGGGCTTTGAGCACAGCGTTGCCAACATGTACTTCCTGCCGGTCGGCGGCGCGGATATCGGCCAGTCCGTCTTTCAGATCGCCGTCGTGACCGTCGGCAATATCCTGGGCGGCGCGGCGATCGGGATATTGCTGGAGACGAGGAAATAGCCGGAGACCGGCGGGGGACGGCGGCTGACGGGAGGATTGGTGGCCAGCATTGATTTCCCCCAGGCTGTAGTTTATGATAGGTAATGCGTGTCGAACACGCAGGTGTTTTGCCGTGCGGATATGATGGAATTGGCAGACATGCAGGATTTAGGTTCCTGTGCCCCTAAAGCGTGTGGGTTCGAGTCCCACTATCCGCATTTCATAATTCTATTATCTATTCTCCTTATCGCGCACCATGGAACCAGAAAAGAGCATTTCGCTGATCCCGGCTCTTTTTTTCTGCGTGATTTGGGCTGAAATGAGGAGAAACCGCGAAAAACGCCCAAGTGATCGCAGGAATAGGAAAGCGTTTGGACGGAGATAAGGAAAAGCGTGAAAACCGCCCCGGATGCTCACACAAACAGGTGAGATGTTCGGGGCGGTTCTTGATGAAAACCTTGATGAATGGCGCTTAACACTGATCCTGCGGAGGGATCGCTTAACACAGATCCGTAACGCAGATTCTTAACACTGAACCAGCGTAAGGATCATCCCTCGATCGCTATGGTCTTCTTTTCCGGGACTTTGGGCTGTTCCCTCTTCGGTACGGTCAGGCTCAGCACA
>JAILFA010000054.1 GCA_024687125.1 Lachnospiraceae bacterium | reverse complement strand
GCGGCATGGATCATGAACGGCGGGATGACATAGGTAAATCCGCGGTCGATCATGAAGTCACGCGCATAGGAGAGGACTGCGGAATGGAGACGCGCCACATCCCCCATCAGATAGTAGAAACCGTTTCCCGCCACACGTCTGGCCGCATCCAGATCTATGCCATGGAGCCGCTCCATGATATCCGTATGATACGGGATCTCAAATGCCGGCACGAAGGGCTCGCCAAACTTTTCGATCTCCACATTGCAGCTGTCATCCTTGCCGATCGGTACAGAATCATCGATCATCTGCGGGATCACGAGCATCTTCTCGCGAAGCGCTTCATCCGTCTCGCGCTGAATCTGCTCCAGTTCCTTGATGCGCTCTCCGTCTGCGGCAACCCGGGCCTTGACCGCTTCTGCCTCTTCTTTCCTGCCCTGTGCCATCAATGCTCCGATCTCCTTGGAGGTCTTGTTGCGGTTCGCACGCAGCTCATCCGCCTCCTTCTGTGTCTCGCGGCTCTTTTTGTCCAGCTCGATCACTTCATCGACGAGCGGAAGCTTTTCCTCCTGAAATTTCTTGCGGATGTTCTCACGAACCGCATCCGGGTTTTCTCTGACAAACTTAATGTCCAGCATGATCCATTCCTCCTGTTCAACTCATCGTCTGTGCCAGCGCACGATCCAATGCCTGCTTTTCTTCTACTGCCAGTTCCAGTTCACTCTTTCCCTCCAGGATCTCCTTCACATAAGTAAAGTTCCCCTCCGGGCTGTGAACGGAATTTAAGACTACCCCGTCATTCTCCTCGTTTAGCAATGCCAACGCAAAGGAAAGCTTACCACCCATCTGATTAAATGCGTCGTATTTGATCACACCCACCTTACAGAAACAGGTACTCAGCCGGTTCTCATGTTCCTGCACCTGTTTTTGCAGATCATGCGCTGTCTCTGTCAGGATATCGTTGGACTCAAACAGATGGATGAGCTCCGCCTCGAGACTGGTGCCGTTTTTTCCTCTTGTCAGGCGCTTCAGTCTTTTATCCATCTCTGCGATCTTTTTGCGATCTCCCACGACCATCACCATCAGGACTATGCAGAGACCCATCACGATCACAAAGGGAAGTAATACTTCCAGATTTACCGTCACCATGCTTTTATCCTCAGACGCGGTTTCTCAACCGATCCACGATCTTTTCCAGATCATCCGAATTGTAGAATTCGATCGAGACCGTTCCGGCGCCGTTTTCCCCAGAGGTCACGGTCACCTTCGTCCCTACGATCCCGGTCAGTTCCTCCTCGAGGTTCCGATAGACCGTCTCCAGATTATGATCCTTATTCTTGCCCTTTTTCTGCTTCTTCGGACGGTCCAGATTCTTGACGAGTTTTTCCGTATCCCGAACACTCAGGTTATCGTCAAATATCTGTTCGGCAAGACTGATCTGCAGCGACGGTTCCTCGATCGGAATCAGAGCACGCGCATGACCGGTCGTCAGTTTCTCATCGATCAGCATCTGCTGGACTTCTTCCGTGAGCTTCAATAACCGCATCGAATTTGTGATCGCCGTACGGCTCTTGGATACCCGGTCGGCCACCTCATCTTGCTTGAGATGATACTCCTCGATCAATTGTTTATACGCGCGCGCTTCCTCAATCGGATTCAGATTCTCTCTCTGAATATTCTCGATGAGGGAGATCTCGTCCAGTTCCTGTTCCGTCAGGTCCTCGCGCACGATCGCCGGGATCTCCTTGAGCTCCGCCTTATGAGCGGCACGCCACCGGCGCTCGCCCGCGACGATCTCATAATGATCCCCTTTCTTCACCACCAGGATCGGACTGATCACACCATGCTGTCGGATCGATTCCGCCAGTTCGTTCAGTTTATCCTCATCGAACTTCTTTCTCGCCTGTGCCTTGTTGGGTTCGATCTGTGTGATGTTGATGCTCTGAACCACCTGTCCTTCCGGCATCTTCACTCCCGCGACATCTGCCGCAGGGAGTCCGGCGGGGATCAGATTTTCCAGTCCGCCGCCCAAACCTCTTCTTTTAGCCATGTTTTCTCCTCTGTCTCTGTCTCGTCCAAACTTCCGGGAAAGATCGCATCGCAGCTTCTTCTATCCCATCCCCATCGAAGTTCAGAATTTCCTGTCTATTACTTCCTGTGCCAACAGCCGGTATGCTTCCGCTCCTGCCGATTTCGGTTCGTAGATGTTGATCGGCTGTCCGTAGCTGGGTGCTTCGGCCAGACGGATATTTCTCGGGATGATCGTCTGGTAGACATGTTCCTTGATATTACTCTTAACATTCTCTACCACTTCGTAGGCAAGATTCGTCCTTTGATCATACATGGTAAAGACGATCCCGTCCATTTCCAATGACCCGTGCATACGCGACCGGATCAGATTGACGGTATTAAATAACTGACTCAGACCGTCCAATGCGTAATACTCACATTGTACCGTGACCAATACGGTATCCGCTGTAGTCATCGCATTGATCGTGAGCATGGACAGGGCCGGCGGACAATCCAGGATGATGAAGTCATAATCCTTACGGGCATCCTTTAATCGATCCCGTAAAATGAACTGCTTGTTCTCCTGGTCGATGAAGTCGATCTCTGCCCCGGATAGATTGACATTGGCCGGCAACAGATCCATACCGCCTGCGACCCCGCGAACGACACACTCATCGAAGGTCTTTTCCCCCAATAGCAGTTCATAGATCGTTGCATCGATCTCGTTCTTCTTAACACCGACTCCGGTCGTCGTATTTCCCTGCGGATCCGTATCGATCAGCAGGACTCGTTTTCCCTTTTCGGCAAGACATGCACTCAGATTGATCGCCGTCGTTGTCTTTCCGACACCACCCTTCTGATTGGCGATCGCTATTGCTCTACCCATATTCTTCTCTCCTTTTCTTTTGCCCATCAGCGCGTAAAAAACATTTTAATGCGTTTTGATTTGATGTGCAACCGTAAAAAGTGTCGGATTACACGTTTCATGTGAAACATACTCCAAATTCTTTCCGTAAATCACAAAGAAATGTTTCACATGAAACATTAAAATACTAGATGTTGAATAACAAAAGAAATGTTTCACATGAAACATTTCTTTCTTTTTATCGTAAAAATCAGTTTGGTTGTTTTGAAATCAAAGAGGTTTTTTAGAGGGTAATCCAGCTCTTCTCGGATATTTATCCGGAGTGGGGGATTTTTTGTCAATGAAATAGAGTATACGTTCCGGTTCGACTCCTGGCAGTAGGTAACTTTCGCTTTTCGTGCATTCGGCCCCAAGAATGCGAAAAGCGTTCTCAGATTCCGACAGTTCCGACTTGCTGTCATCAAGTTTATAAGCAAGAAATGTTCCGTTCGTCCTAAGAAATGGAATGGCGTACTCGCTAAGGATGCTCAGTCTCGCAACGGCACGCGAGGTTGCAAATTCAAACTGCTGTCGACAGTCTTCCTGTCTTGCAATATCTTCCGCACGACCATGGATGATCGTAACTTCGGTCAGTTCCAGCTGATTGACCACCTCCTGCAGAAAACGGCATCGCTTATCCAAGGCGTCCAACAGAGTGATCTTCATATCCGGCAGCATGATCTTCAGAGGGATCCCCGGGAATCCGGCTCCGGTCCCGATGTCGATCAATGATTTTCCGTCCAGCTTTACATACCGGATCGGCATGATGCTGTCCAGAAAGTGCTGCCTGCATACGGCTGTTGTCTCCACGATCCGGGTGAGGTTCATCCGTTCATTCCACGAAAGCAGCAAGTCGCCATACTGCGAGAATTGCTCCGCCTGACGGTCGGTCATTCCGATCGACAGTGCGGCAAGGTCATCTTTCAGTACTGAAATGTCCATTATTTACCTCTTATATTGATAATCCATCAGCCATAAGCAATGGTCGTCCGTCGGGATAGCGAACATCCCTCGTGCCTCTGGTATTTACCGGTTAGGGAATCTATCTGATCCCGGAGGTATCAGCTGTGCATGCAACCCCCGGCGATCAATGATCAGACCGTCGGCTTCTGCTCTCGAGGTAGACCATGAGGACGGAAACATCTGCCGGGGTGACGCCGGCGATCCGGGAAGCCTGACCGATACTGACAGGTCGAAACTGGTTTAATTTCTGCCGCGCTTCCAATCGAAGAGATTTTACCTGAGAATAGTCCAGGTCGATCGGGATCTTCCGGTGCTCTGCCTTTCGATACTGCTGAACCTGCCGCTCCTGTCTCTCAATGTATCCCGCATAGCGCAGATCGATCTCGACCTGTTCGATCACCGCAGGAGGCAATGGCTTCCTTTCCTTATCCAACGGTGCCAGTATTTCATAGGATAGCTCCTGCCGATTCATCAGTTCCGCCATTGTCACTCCGGTCTTAAGCGGGGAACTGCCATGCGATTCCAGAAACTGCTGAACCTCAGAGGAAGCCCCGAGCTTAATCTTGTTAAGCCTCTCCTTCTCCGTCTCGATCGCTGCCCGCTTCTCCCGAAGCGTCCGGATCTGTTCCTCCGAGATCAGACCGACCTCGTACCCTTTTTCGCGGAGACGCAGATCCGCATTGTCCTGTCTTAGGAGCAGTCGGTATTCCGCACGGGAAGTCATCATGCGATAAGGCTCCCGGTTCTCCTTCGTCACGAGATCGTCGATCAATACACCGATATAACCCTCCGACCGGTCGATCGTGAGCGGCTCTCTCCCGAGGATCTGCATGGCAGCGTTCACACCGGCGACCAGTCCCTGTGCTGCCGCCTCCTCATAACCGCTGGAGCCGTTGATCTGTCCGGCTGAATATAACCCCCGGACAGCACGGATCTCCAATGCGGGCGTCAGCTGCCCCGGGATCAGGCAATCGTACTCAATGGCATACGCGTTCTTGACGATCCGCGCATGTTCCAGTCCGGGAACGGTTCGATACATCTGCACCTGCACATCTTCCGGCATCGAAGAACTCATGCCGTCAATATAGACTTCGTTGGTGTAGGCACCCTCCGGTTCCACAAAAACCTGATGTCTCTCATGATCGGGAAATTTGACGACTTTATCTTCTATGGAGGGACAGTACCGTGGTCCGATCCCCTCGATGATACCGGCATAGATCGGCGACCGATCCAGGTTCTGTCTAATGATCTCGTGGGTCTGTTCGTTCGTCCAGGTGAGATAACAGGGAACCTGTTCGCGCTGTACTGTTGCCGGATCGGTGGAATAGGAAAATGGGATCACCGGAACATCGCCCGGCTGCTCGGACATGCGTGAATAATCCACCGTGGATCCGTCCATTCGGGCCGGAGTACCGGTCTTAAACCGCCGAAGTCCGATCCCGATCGCCCGGAGGGAATCCGAAAGCGCCACCGATCGCTGCAAACCGTTGGGTCCGGTCTCCGTGATGGACTCTCCGCAGAGACACCGTGACTGCCCATAGGTTCCGGTACACAGAATAACCGCTTTCGCCTCATAGATCAGACCGCTGGCCAGACGGATGCCACGTACGTGCTGCGTCTGTCCGTCAGGTCCTGCCGTTAATTCTGTCGGATCAGTCAAAAGCTCGGTTACCTCCGCCTGCTTGATCGTGAGATTCTCCTGTGCCTCCAGTACCTTTCGCATTTCCATGGAATACGCAAGTTTATCTGCCTGCGCTCGGAGCGAATGAACGGCCGGGCCCTTGGAAGTGTTTAACATCTTAGACTGCAGAAAAGTCTTATCGATGTTTTTGCCCATCTCGCCGCCGAGAGCATCGATCTCCCGGACCAGATGTCCCTTGGAGGAACCCCCGATGTGAGGATTGCAGGGCATGAAGGCCACATGATCGACGCTCATCGTGAGGATCAGAGTCTTAAGTCCCAGGCGTGCGGATGCCAGGGCCGCCTCGCATCCTGCGTGGCCGGCCCCGATCACAATAACCTCGTATTCCTCTCCCGGCGTTATATATTTGTCCGATAATTTTCCCTTGTTTTCCATCAGGAACACTTATCTTTCTCTTCCATTCACAGTCGATGCACAAACCGCAGTATTACAGATTTCCTGTAACAACCTGCAGCGCAGATAACCACTCCCACAGAAGCAGATCAGTCACTTCCCCATACAGAATCGGGAAAAGATCTCATTCACCAGGTCTTCCCCTACCTCCTCACCAATGATCTCACCGAGAGACCGGTAGGCATTCATCAGATCCACCGTGTAGAAATCTTCCGTCAGACCTTCATCGATCGTCTTAAGCAGTGCGGTCAGAGAAGTCTGTGCATCTATTAACAGCCGTTCATGTCTGACGCTGGAGATCACGAAATCCTGCGTCTGCCAGCGATCATCCGTAAGGAGCAGTCTGGTCAGTGCCCTTTCCAGATCGTCACGTCCCTCGCCGGTCTTGGCGGAGATCCGGACTACCGGCACCTCCGGGTCAACCCAGGCGGTATCTCTTTCCATGGATGACGCATCCGTCCGCAGATCGATCTTGTTCCATAACAGGATCCGCCGCTTCCCTGCCGTTTCCTTGAACAACCGGATCGTTTCCTCCGTAACGGGTTCGTTCTGATCGACCACAAACAGAATGAGCTCTGCCTCCTTAAGAGCCTGCCTGGCCCGTTCGATCCCGATCCGTTCTACCGGATCGATCCTCCTTCTCTCTGCATTCTCCGTCCGACCATCATACGGATCTGCGGATCCCGCGGGCGAGGAATTGTCTGCCGGATCCATCAATCCCGCCGTATCAATGAGATGCAGCGTCAGATCACCGATCCGAACGCTCTCTTCCACCGTATCCCGCGTGGTGCCGGGGATTTCCGTCACGATCGACCGCTCTCTCCCCGCCAGAAGATTTAAGAGAGAAGATTTTCCGGCATTGGGTCTCCCGATGATCGCACACCGTACGCCCTCCCGAAGCAGGATCCCATCCTGCGCATGAGACAGGAGATCCGCGATCTGTCCGTTACAAAGCGACACGACGGATCTCAATCGATCGGCATAGCCGGTAAGCTCACCGGTAAAGCTCTCCGGATCATCCAGAGCGGCTTCGATAAAGGCACTCTCCCGCAACAGCTTCTCCCGAAGCGTTCGGATCCGTTCCTGCAGCGCACCGCCGATCTGACGCTCCGCATTCTTCAGGGCAAAATCATTCTCCGCAGCGATCACATCCATCACAGCTTCCGCCTGCGTCAGATCGATGCGGCCGTTTAAAAATGCCCGCCTGGTGAACTCCCCCGGTTCAGCCGGCCGCGCACCTGCCGACAGCACGGTTTCCAGTACCCGCCGGAGCACAAAAAGACCCCCGTGACACTGGAGCTCTACCATGTCTTCCCCCGTGTAGGAATGCGGCCCGCGGAACACCACCGCCATCACCTCATCGATCCGGGATTCCGTCTCATCCACTACAAAACCGTGCCGCATCCTTCCGGAATCCTGTTCGTGTAAAACCCTCTCGTCACGCAGATTCCGAAAGACCCTGTCACCGACCGCGATCGCTTCTCCGCCGCTGATCCGCAGAATTCCGATCCCGGCCGGCACCTGACCGGTCGCGATCGCAGCGATCGTGTCTTCTGATTTCTCTGACACCGTATTTTTCGGTTTCATAATTCCCATAAACAAATTAACCGTGTGAAATATCCGTTTCCGGCTGGGACGCCTCTCGGCTCTGATTGTGGCATTTTTAGTAATAATGTCCGAAAAACCGGGCATTCATATCAATGCCTCCAAAAGCCCCGCGCCGGTAAAAGACCTCTCACACGGTTGTAGATCAATATATACTGATTCGGATCGATCCCAGTCTAAAAAGCAGTTGTTACTGGGATAAACACTTATCAAATACCTGATGGTAGAAGTAACTTATCATGATCCCGGAGCGTATCAGCTGTCTCGGACGCCTTGATACTGCGGAATCGAGACCCATGAGCCGTGAGAGCCTCTGCTCGAAACGGCGAATGCTCGGGGCTCGATGGAGCGCCCGGTATCCCGGCGGACGAACAGCTGATACCTCCGGGATCAGTTCGATACACTGACCGGCAAATTACTTAAGCGTCACCACCACGCGCCGGTAGGGATCCTCTCCCTCGCTGTGCGTCGTAACGAACCGATCATTCTGCAGCGCCGCATGAATGATCCGGCGCTCGTAGGGATTCATCGGCTCCAGAGACACACTTGTGCGGCTCTTGCGGACCTTGTATGCGATATTTCTGGCAAGGATCTCTAACGTCTCGCGGCGCCGCTCGCGGTAATCCTCTGTGTCAAGCTTGACATGGATATACTCCTCCTGCTCGCGATTGACCACCAGAGAGACCAGATACTGCAGGGAATCCAGTGTCTGTCCGCGTTTTCCGATCAGCACA
>JAILFA010000032.1 GCA_024687125.1 Lachnospiraceae bacterium | reverse complement strand
GACCGGCGCGGCCGCGGCGGCGCACGGAGGGTTTACGTCCGTGATCATGATGGGAAACACCCGCCCGCCGATGGACGATCCGGACGTGATCAGAGAGGCACTGGACAGGGGCAGGCAGACCGGGATCCGTGTCCACTCGTGCGGAAATGTCACCCGGGGCATGCTGGGCAGAGAACTCACCGATTTCGCGGCGCTCAGACAGGCGGGGGCTGTACTGCTCACGGATGACGGACTTCCGGTGCGGGACGACGGGGTCATGCGCAGGGCCTGTGAGGAGGCCGCAAAAGCCGGAATGGTCCTGTCTCTCCACGAGGAGGATCCGCAGTATGTCACACAGGCCGGGGTGAATAACGGAGAGGTCGCGTGGGAGCTCGGCTTTGAATGCGGAGCGGACCGCAGGGCGGAGATCACAATGGTGGAGCGCGATATCCGGCTCGCCCGTGAGACCGGCGCGCAGATCACCGTGCAGCACATCAGCGCACGGGAATCGGTGGAGCTGATCCGGGAGGCCAGGGCCGAAGGCGTCCTTATACACGCCGAGGGGACACCGCATCATTTTTCGCTGACAGAGGACGCGGTCAGAACGGCCGGCACCAATGCAAGGATCAATCCGCCGCTTCGGGAGGAAGCCGACCGGCAGGCAGTCATCGAGGGCCTTGCCGACGGAACGATCGACATGATCGCGACGGATCACGCGCCGCACACGGCAGCAGAAAAGGCGAGGGACTTCGCGCACGCGCCGAGCGGGATCGTCGGGCTGGAGACGGCGCTGTCCCTGGTACAGCGGGAGCTGGTGACGCCCGGGTACCTCACCTGGCCGCGGGCGGTCGAACGGCTGACCGCTGCCTACGCGGTCTACGGCCTGCCGGGCGGCAGGGTGGAAACAGGCGCCGCGGCCGATCTTGTCCTTTATGATCCGTCCGGAAGTTGGACGGTCAGTGAGCAGACACTGCATTCGAAGTCCAAGAACACACCGTTCCTTCATGAGACGCTCCCGGGCGTCGTGAAGATGACGGTCTGCGGCGGCCGCATCGCATGGAAGGATGCGCCTGTGTCAGGGGAGAACTGAGCATGTATGAAAAAAGAGAAGTGACCGCGCGCGTAGAAAAACAGGACAGTCTCACGGAGGATATCCGTGAACTGATCCTGGAAACCCCGCTCGCGGAGGACGCTATGCCGGGGCAGTTCGTGAATCTGTACTGCGGGGACGGCGCGAGGCTTTTGCCGCGGCCGATCAGTGTATGTGACGTCTTTTCCGGACGCATGAAGCTGGTGTACCGCGTCGTCGGCGCCGGTACTGCTGAGCTTGCGGCGCTGAAGGCAGGCGATACCGTGCGCATGGTCGGAAACCTCGGCAACGGCTACGACCCCCGGACAGCGTTTGGGAAGGATGTTCTCGTTGTGGGCGGGGGACTCGGTGTTCCGCCGATGTATTATCTTTCCAGGCTTCTCCATATGCTTGGCTTACGCGGCGGGGCGGAATCACCCGCTACTCTGACGATGGTGCTCGGCTATCGGGATGAGGCTTCGACCTTTATGAAACTGGCGTTTACCGGTTTCGGCAGGGTGGTGTTCGCGAGTGACGACGGCTCGATCGGCATGAAGGGAACCGTGGTCGACGCGATCCGCGCAGAGAATATCTCCTGTGACGTCATCTATGCCTGCGGGCCGCTGCCGATGCTGCGCGCGGTTGCTTCCTATGCACGGGAGAAGAGCACGGACGAGAAAAATATCAAGTGTTATGTTTCACTTGAGGAGCGGATGGCCTGCGGGATTGGTGCCTGTCTGGGGTGCGTCACAAAGACGACGCAGCCGGATGAGCACAGCCGTGTGAACAACGCGCGTATCTGCGTCGAGGGACCGGTGTTCGACGCGGAGATGATCGCCTGGTAAACAGCAGCGAAAGAAAGAGGATACAGATGGGTACAGCCTGCAGAACAGAAGTGACGATCGCGGGAGTGACGCTGAAAAATCCGGTCATGAGCGCATCGGGGACCTTCGGCAACGGCCGTGAATACGCGGAACTGATCGATATCACAAGGCTCGGGGCTCTGGTGACCAAGGGCGTGTCGCTCACCCCCTGGGAGGGGAACGGAACACCCCGTATCGCGGAGACGCCGTCGGGCATGCTCAACGCCATCGGCCTTCAGAATCCCGGGATCGATGTGTTCCTGGAGAGAGAGATGCCGTTCCTGGAGGAGGTCCGGAGACAGGGTGTGCGCGTCATCGTCAATGTGTGCGGACACAGCGTGGAGGAGTATCTCGGCGTCATCGACCGCCTGGCGCAGGCTCCGGTCGATCTGCTGGAGATCAATGTCTCCTGCCCGAATGTCAAAGAGGGGGCGATCGCCTTCGGCCAGGATCCGAAGATGCTGGAGGAGGTGACCAGGGCCTGCAAGGAAAGAGCAAAGCAGCCGGTCATCATGAAGCTCACCCCCAATGTGACGGACATCCGCGTGCTGGCGCGCGCGGCGGAAGCGGGCGGCGCGGATGCGATCTCTCTGATCAACACGCTCACCGGGATGAAGATCGATGTAGAAAAAAAGAGATTTCTGCTGGCCAACCGCACCGGCGGTCTCTCGGGACCCGCGATCCATCCTGTGGCGGTCCGCATGGTCTATGAAGCGGCGCACGCGGTACAGATCCCTGTGATCGGCATGGGCGGTGTGCAGAGCGGCACGGACGCACTGGAACTGATGCTGGCAGGCGCTTCGGCCGTAGCAGTCGGAACGGCGACTTTTCATGAGCCGGGCGCGATGCTGCGGATCCTTGATGAGATGGAGAAATACCTGGGGCGCCATGGGATCACGGACATCAGCGAGCTGATCGGCGCAGTGCAGGGATAGGACAGACGTCAGAACGTGTCATAAACGGGAAAACGAAACCCCGGCGGGAAACCCGCCGGGGCTTGTGTTTTTGTACTTTTGTCAGACGTGCGCTCAGTCTTCGTTTAATGTGACGCCCGCTTCCTCGGCACGCTTGCGGAAGCCTTCAAGAACGGAATCATAGGTCTGCTTGCTGATCTCGGGAAGCTCGCCGCCCCAGGTCTCCTCAGCCTGCGCATAGCCCTTTTTGAAGGCATCGTACATCTTCTGGATGTTTTTTGGATCGCTCCCAGCCAGTGCGTCCGCGAAGTCAAGGATGCGCTGGGAGGTCTGCTTGACGCCCCAGTAGCCGTCCTCGGAGATGTCCTGCTGCGCCTGTGCCTTGGTCGCCGCATCGACGGTGAAATTGCCCTCGCGGAGGAAACTCCAGATGTCGTTGGCGTTGTTGAACGCAACGCCCTGGCCGGTCATCATCTTCTGAACGAGATCGACCATCTGTGACTGGCGCTGTTCCTGATCCGCCTTGAGCTGAGCGACGATCTTGCTGCGATCCTCCTCAGACATGCGCTGGATCTTGGAATAACCAGCCTGCTTGGTTTCTACGCTTCCCTCATAGGTCGCTGCCGCAGTTTCTTCTGCCGCAGTGGTTTCGGCAGCCTTGCTCGCTGTGGAAGCAGCAGGTGCCGCAGACGCCGCAGTCGTCTGAGACGCGTAGGTTGATGCGGATACCCCAGATGTAACTCCATTTACACTCATACTGAACTCCTTTTCTGATGCTGGGTGCATCGGTTGCATGGTTGATAGAAACATGGTATACAAAGAGTAGGGTATACTCCGACGCTATAATATCATAAAAATCCAGAAAATACCATACTTTTTTGAAATTCTTATTGTTTTGTTCATACAACTTCTGACGTGTAAGGAGAATGGGATGCCAGACGATGCGATGAAGTCAGTCACAGTCCGCGGTTTTGCGAAGATCAATCTGTTCCTGGACGTAACGGGCCGGAGGGCGGACGGCTACCATCTGGTCAATATGGTGATGCAGTCCCTGGATCTGCACGACACGCTGCGGATCGAACGGACCGGCAGGCCCGGAAAGAGCCGCCTGGAGATCCGGGATCCCGATGGGCGCTTTTCCGGTCTGGAGGACGACGAAAGAAATCTCGTCCTGCGCGCGGAAAAGGCGCTTCGGGAGAGGTATTCCGAAAAGATCCCGCAGGAGGAAGGGCTTCATTTTACACTGGAAAAGAATATCCCGATGGGTGCGGGGCTTGCGGGGGGCAGTGCGGACGCCGCGGCGGCACTGATCGGGCTGGACAGGCTCTTTTCCCTGGGACTTTCTGATCAGGAGATCGCTGAGGCAGGACTTTCTCTGGGCGCGGATATTCCGTATTGTCTCACCGGCGGGACCATGCGGTCACAGGGGATCGGTGAGATCCTGACGCCGCTTCCGAAGCTGCCGGACTGCACGGTGCTGCTCGTAAAGCCGCAGGGAAGCGCTTCCACCAAGGAGATCTATACGGCACTGGACGGCGGCGAAATCCTGCATCCGTCGTGGGAGACTTTTTCCGAGGTCCTGGGCGCAGGGGATCTGCAGGGTGTCGCGGGGCTTCTTTCCAATGTGCTGGAGCCGGTGACCGCGCCGATGATCCCGGACATCGATGTGATCCGCCGGGAGCTTCTTGCGGCCGGCGCACTGGGTGCCCGGATGACCGGCAGCGGCTCGGTCGTGTTCGGCATCTTTGCGGAGGAAGAGGCAGCGGCCGGAGCGCAAGAGAAGCTTCGTGAGGGGCATCCCGAGTGGGATATCCGCACGGCACGCCCGATCACGCTGGATACGGTCCGCGCGCATAGATTTGCAGAGGAGGGTGAGTGATGGCCGGCAGCTGGAATCTGACGTATGAGACGGCGACGGTTTCGCCGGGCGGTGATGGATCTTCGGAGACGCAGAGGGAGGAGAATATCGCCTGCAGCCTGTCGGAGGAGAGCACCGGGATCCGCATCGCGTATGAGGAGACGGATGCTGCCGGAAACAGGACGGCCTGTATGCTGGCTGTCTGCGCGGATGCGGGGGGAGAGTACAGCAAAGTGCTGTTTGAGCGGCGGGGAGAGATCTCTTCCTCGTTTGTCTTCTGCGAGGGACCCGCGCAGCCGCTGCAGCTGGAGACGCCCTACGGGCGGCTGAACTTTGAAGTGGAGACCCCCGAGCTTCATGTCAAAAAAGAACGGCAGCGGATCGAGGTGAGGATCCGCTACCGACTGGTTGACTCTATTGATGAGGAACACCTGCTGGTGTTTCTTGTGAGCGGGACGTGACCCCCCTTCGGTTTATTTGACGGGCTTTGCGCCTGCCTTTTCCTGTGCCTTGGCGACCAGACGCTTCCAGAAGCCTTTCTTGGGCTCCTCGGTCTGGATCTTGCCGTGCAGTCCCTTGATCTCCGTGATATAGATGCCGCTGACACCGGCCTTGACTTCCTTTTTCACCGGGACGCGGTCAAAGATCTTTTCATCACAGATAAAGGACATGATCTGCGGGCCGACCTTGGCCTTGACGATCGGGAGCTTGGAGCCTCTGAGGAGCTTGGGCGTCTTTTCCAGGACAGCGGGCGGAAGGCCGGCGTCCTTGAGGCGCATTCTCTTTTTATCGATGATCAGCATCGAATAGAACTGCTTGGCTGCTTCAATCTGTGCCTGCTGCTCCGCCTGCTTTTTCTCGGCTCTCTTGCCGAGGATGGTCAGGACGATCAGCGCGATCGTGATGACAGCCAGAACAACGATCAATACAATGAGTGCGGGATGCATCTGGTTCCTCCTGAAAAACTCTGTAAATCGGAAATGATAACTGCCACGAAATTATAGCAGAGAATATTCCCGGCGTCAAAAAAAGTCTCCCCGTTTCCTGATAAACGTGCTATAATGCTGATCGTCACGTTTTCAATTCATTGTTTATCAGTAAAGGAGCCAAAATGAATCTTTCACCACTTCAGAAGGCAAGATACGATTACAGTCCCAAGCTTCCGGGGATGCTCAGAAAC
Organism: Lachnospiraceae bacterium; assembly: GCA_024687125.1. GTDB lineage: Bacteria > Bacillota > Clostridia > Lachnospirales > Lachnospiraceae > Butyrivibrio. The sequence continues at coordinate 3,155 of JAILFA010000032.1, read as the reverse complement.
GGCATCGCGGAGATCTGCGTGCGGGACGGCGCGCCCACGGAGAGTGTGGCGGACCAGGACAAGATCCGCGCACTTTTCCCGAATACCTATGGAAAGAATGAGATCACCTTTGAAAAAGGTGCCAACACCTCCGCACCGAAGAAGCAGGTGGTGGGTGTCATCCTCTCCGGCGGCCAGGCACCCGGCGGACATAATGTCATCTGCGGTCTCTACGACGCGATCAAGGCCACGGACAAGGGCAATGTGCTGCTTGGTTTCAAGGGCGGCCCGAGCGGTCTGATCGATGACGACTATATCGAGTTCGATGACGCGTATATCAACGAATTCCGCAACACCGGCGGCTTTGATATCATTGGTTCCGGCCGCACCAAGCTGGAGACCGAGGAACAGTTCAAGATCGTCACCGAGGTGGCGAAGAAGCACGGTCTGACCGCGATCGTCATCATCGGCGGAGACGACTCCAACACCAACGCCGCGGTCCTTGCCGAGTACATGGCCGCGCACAATACCGGCGTACAGGTCATCGGCTGCCCGAAGACCATCGACGGCGACCTCAAGAACGAGGATATTGAGGCTTCCTTCGGCTTTGATACCGCGACAAAGACCTATTCGGAGCTCATCGGCAACATCGAGAGAGACGCCAACTCCGCGAAGAAGTACTGGCACTTCATCAAGGTCATGGGACGTTCCGCTTCCCATGTGGCGCTGGAGTGCGCGCTGGAGACTCAGCCGAACATCTGCCTCATCGGTGAGGAGGTCGCGGCGAAGAAGATGTCTCTGGCCGATATCACGAACTATATCGCGGATTCCGTGGAAAAGAGAGCGGCGAACGGCGAGAACTTCGGTGTCGCCATCATTCCCGAGGGTATCGTGGAATTCGTTCCGGAATTCTCTGCGCTGATCAGCGAGATCAACGAGCTCCTGGCCGGCAGCAAGACCGAGGAATTCAACGCCCTTCCCGACTGGGCGGCGAAGTACGACTATATCAAAAAGGGTCTGTCCGCATCGGCGTTCGCCGTCTTTGATATCCTGCCCCAGTTCGTGCAGCAGCAGCTCTTCCTTGAGAGAGATCCGCACGGCAATGTGCAGGTTTCCCTCATCGAGTCGGAAAAGCTCTTCTCCGAGATGGTAAAGAGCGAGCTGGCAAAGAGAAAGGCGGCCGGCACCTACAAGGGCAAGTTCGGCTCCCAGCATCACTTCTTCGGCTACGAGGGCAGATGCGCGTTCCCGTCCAATTTTGACGCGGATTACTGCTACTCTCTCGGCTACAATGCCTTCATGCTCATCCAGTACGGCTACACGGGATACCTTTCCAAGGTTTCCAACATCTCCAGACCTGCCGACGAGTGGGTCGCGGGCGGTATGCCGATCACCAAGATGATGAACATGGAGCGCAGGAACGGCGAGGATAAACCGGTCATCCGCAAGGCACTCGTGGAGCTGGACGGCGCGCCGTTCAAGTACTTCGAGTCCCACAGAGAGGAGTGGGCTGTGAAGACGAGCTATCTCTATCCCGGTGCGATCCAGTATTTCGGACCGGCTGAGGTCTGCGACCTCACCACGAGGACGCTCGCGCTGGAGAAGGGCCGGAACTGAGCCGCTGATCCCGGCAAAACTGTTTAAGGAGGCGCCGCACGGAGCGATCCGCGCGGCGCTTTTTGTATTCTGTTCATGTGAAAAACTCTCCGTGGAAGATTCCGGAGAAATATGATAAAATAACATCAAATGTGTATTTTTAGGACAGAAGAGGAGGAAGAATGATGAAAAAGCTGGAACGGATCGCACACGGTGCAGCCGCTGTGCTGCTGGCGATTGCCGTTACCGGCTGCTCGAATGCAGCCGGCGGAGATTATCTGAGTGGGATCGATGCTTCGAAGTATGTTACCCTGGGTAATTACACGGGGCTGGATATCCAGACAGATGGCCTGAATATCGATCCGGAAGCGATGGAGGCATACGTCTCATCGCAGATGTCGGCCCTTCCGCCTGCGCCTGTGACAAACCGTGGGGCACAGATGGGAGATACGGTCAATATCGATTATAAGGGTACGCTGGCGGATAACGGTGTGGAGTTCTCCGGCGGAACGGCGCAGGGACAGACCATCATCCTCGGCTCCAATGTGTTCGTCGCCGGATTCGAGGACGGCATGGTCGGGATGACGACCGGAGAGACCAGGGAGCTGGCGCTCACTTTTCCGGAGGATTACCGCGGAGCTGATCTGGCGGGACGGGACGTCATCTTTGAGGTGACGATGAATTCCATTTCGGCGGTATCCGATGACAGTGTCACGGCGCTGGGGATCACCGGAGTGTCGACGATGGATGAGCTGGAGGCCTATCTACGCGGTGAGTATGAAAAGCAGATGGAGGATCAGCACCGAATGGCACTGGAGGGTGCGATCTGTGACACGATCGAGAGCAATTCCGTGTTCACGGCGGCTCCGCCGGAATTCCAGAATCGGATGAAGACCTTTTACTCGGGACAGATCGATTACCTCGCGGATCTTTATTCCCAGGCATACGGAACAGAGTTCACTTCTTCCGAGCTGCTCTCCTATGTCATGAGCGGTGACGGCTTCACGGGCACGGAGGAGGAATACCTCGACAAGATGGCTCTGGAGAGGGCCAATACCTATCTGATGATCGATGCGATCGCCGAGGAGCAGGGGATCAGCGTGACCGATGAGGAGCTGACCGCGCATCTGGAGGAGGAGCTGGAGAGCTCTGGCTACGCGACCATAGAGGAGTATAAGAAGAACGAGGACATCGAGGACCTCAGGGAACAGATGCTCTATGATGAGGTGATGGACTATCTCATCGCGAACAATCACATCGTTGAGTAGAGGCGATACGGACGGAAAATAAAAAAACTTGATCAGACCGGATACGGTCGGGAGGATAAAACAATGGAATTACAGGAGATCAGGGGAATATTTAAAGATAAGGAAGCGTTTGCCGGAAAGGAGGTGCGCATCGGCGGCTGGATCCGGAACATCCGCGATTCCAAGGCGCTGGGCTTCATCTCCTTCAACGACGGTTCATGCTTTACACCTCTGCAGGTCGTTTATACGGACGCACTGCCGAACTTTGCTGAGATCAGCAAGTGCAACATCGGCGCGGCGCTGATCGTCAGGGGCACGATCGTGCTCACGCCC
>JAILFA010000023.1 GCA_024687125.1 Lachnospiraceae bacterium | reverse complement strand
CCCGAAGTATTAAAGGATCTCGACAAGCGGGGACTCCTGTTTGCGGCCCCCAAGTTTGAGCACGACTATCCGCACTGCTGGAGGTGCGGCACGCCGCTGATCTATTACGCACGTTCCTCGTGGTTCATCAAGGTGACCGAGGTCAAGGAGGATCTCATCCGCAACAACAAGGAGATCAACTGGATCCCGAAGTCCATCGGTGAGGGACGGTTCGGCGACTGGCTCGAGAACATCCAGGACTGGGGCATCTCCCGCAACCGCTACTGGGGAACCCCGCTGAACATCTGGGAATGCCCGGGCTGCGGCAATCAGACGGCGATCGGCAGCAGAAAGGAGCTCGCCGAAAAGACGGGCGATCCCGCGGCGGAGACCGTGGAGCTGCACCGTCCGTATATCGACCGGTTCTTCATCAAGTGTGAAAAGTGCGGACAGGACATGAAACGCGTGCCCGAGGTCATCGACTGCTGGTTCGACTCCGGCGCGATGCCTTTTGCGCAGCTGCACTATCCGTTTGAGAATAAGGAACTCTTTGATAAGCAGTTCCCTGCGCAGTTCATCTCCGAGGCGGTGGATCAGACCCGAGGATGGTTCTATTCGCTGCACGCGGAGGCGACGCTCCTGTTCAACAAGCCTGCCTTCAAGAATGTCATCGTTCTCGGTCTTGTCCAGGATGAGAACGGGCAGAAGATGAGCAAGAGCAAGGGCAATGCCGTCGATCCTTTTGAGGCGCTGGCCACGTACGGCGCCGACGCGATCCGCTGGTATTTCTACACGAACAGCGCGCCCTGGCTGCCGTCCCGTTTTGCCGGCAAGACCGTGCAGGAAGGACAGCGCGGATTCCTGGGAACGCTCTGGAACACCTACGCGTTCTTTGTGCTCTATGCCAATATCGACGGGTTCTCCGCCGCGAAATACAAGCTGGAGCCCGATAAGCTCCCGGTCATGGACCGCTGGATCCTGTCCCGCCTTATGTCGACGATCGGCGGGGTAGACGAGGATCTGGAGAACTACCGCATCCCGGAGGCCGGCAAGAAGCTGGCTGCCTATGTGGACGATCTCTCCAACTGGTATGTGCGCAGATGCCGCGAGCGCTTCTGGGCGGGCGGCATGGAGCAGGACAAGATCAACGCGTACATGACGCTCTGGACCTGCCTGGTCGAGATCTCCAAGGCCGCGGCGCCCATGGTGCCGTTCATGACAGAGGAGATCTACCGCAACCTGGTGACCACGGACTTCCCGACGGCACCGAAATCCGTGCATCTCTGCGACTTCCCGGCGGTCGATGCCTCGCTGATCGACAAGGCGCTGGAAAAGGATATGGAGATCATCCGGGATATCGTCGTGCTCGGACGATCCTGCCGCAACACCGCGAATATCAAGAACCGCCAGCCGATCGCGCGGATGTTCGTGCGGATGAACGCCGACATGGCGGACGCCGATATCGCCGGCAACGCGATGGCCACGGCGGTCATCACCGAAGAGCTCAACGTCAAGGAGATCACCTTTACCGATGATGTGCGTGAGTTCACCAGCTACAGCTTCAAGCCGCAGCTCAAGACCGTGGGTCCCAAGTACGGCAAGCTGGTCGGCGCCATCGGGGCAGCTCTGAAGACACTCGACGGCAACGCGGCGATGGATGAGCTCAATGAAAAGAGCGAGATGGTGCTCGACGCCGGCGGCGAAAAGGTGACGCTGACCAAAGAGGATCTGCTCATCGAGATGACGCAGAAGGAGGGCTTTGTCTCCATGGAGGACTACGGGATCACGGTCGTCCTCGATACTAACCTGACGCAGGAACTGATCGACGAGGGCATCGTCAACGAGGTCATCTCCAAGCTGCAGAACATGCGTAAGGACGCCGGTTTTGAGGTGACGGACCACATCGAGATGTCGGTCACCGGGAGCGACAGGGTCGCAGCGATCGTCAAAGCGCATGAAAAGGCGATCACAGACAAGGTGCTCGCGGAGCGTGTCGACTACGAGAACGCGTGCGGCGAAGCCAAAGCGTGGGATCTCGGCGAGGACAAGGTGACGCTGGGCGTTAAAAAGATCGGCTGACAGGGCGGCTTTCTTGCCCGGACAGGCGGACCCGTGGTATAATAAAGCGTTTGGTCGTTTCAATGAACAGACAATAAGGAGGAACAGGGCACATGGAAAAAAAGACAGATAAGAAAATGACAGATATCGTGACCAAGAGAGACGAATTTGACAAAGATCTGTTCAAACGCAGCGTTCTGTACAACGTCAAGACGCTCTTCCGCAAGACCATCGAAGAGGCGACGCAGCAGCAGATCTTCCAGGCTGTTTCCTATGCTCTTAAGGATCAGATCGTCGATATGTGGATCACCTCACAGAGGGCGGCGATCGAGCAGGATGTCAAGATCGTCTACTATATGTCCATGGAATTCCTGATGGGTCGCGCGCTCGGCAACAACCTCATCAACATGCGCGCCTACAAGGCCGTGCGTGAGGCACTGGACGAGCTCGGGCTGGATATCAACGTTGTTGAGGACCAGGAACCGGATCCGGCGCTGGGCAACGGCGGTCTCGGAAGACTGGCGGCCTGCTTTCTGGATTCCCTCGCAACACTCAATTACATGGCCTACGGCTGCGGTATCCGCTATAAATACGGCATGTTCCGCCAGGAGATCGTGGACGGCTATCAGGTCGAGCGGCCGGACAACTGGCTGGACAACGGCAACCCGTTTGAACTGGTCCGCCCGGAGTACGCCAAGGAAGTGCGTTTCGGCGGCTATGTCAATTCCTATACCGATGAAAACGGCCGGATCATCTTTGAGCACAAGGGCTATCAGGCGGTCAAGGCGATTCCCTATGATCTGCCGGTGGTCGGCTACGGCAACGGCTTTGTCGCGACGCTCCGGATCTGGGATGCACAGCCCAACGAACGCTTCCATCTGGACTCCTTTGACAAAGGTGATTATCAGAAGGCTGTTGAGGAGGCCAACCTCGCGAGCCAGCTCTGCGACGTGCTCTATCCCAATGACAACCATGTCTCCGGCAAGGAGCTGCGTCTCAAGCAGCAGTACTTCTTCATCTCCGCTTCCGTACAGGAGGCGATCGACCGCTATCTGCGCCATCACAAGGACATCCGCAAATTCTATGAAAAGAATGTCTTCCAGCTCAACGACACGCATCCGACGGTCGCTGTCGCCGAACTCATGCGCAATCTGATGGATGTGTACGGCCTGACCTGGGATGAGGCGTGGATGATCACCACCAAGACCTGCTGCTACACCAACCACACGATCATGGCGGAGGCCCTTGAAAAGTGGCCTGTCGATCTGTTCCAGCGTCTTCTTCCCAGGATCTACCAGATCGTGGACGAGATCAACCGCCGCTTTGTCGACCAGATCATGAAGAAGTACCGCGATATCCCTTCGATGGATGTCTCCGAAAAGATCCGCAAGATGGCGATCCTGTATGACAATCAGGTCAAGATGGCGCATCTGGCCATCGCCGGCAGCTATTCCGTCAACGGCGTGGCGGCGCTCCACACGGAGATCCTCAAGAAGCAGGAGCTCAAGGACTTCTATGAGATGATGCCCGAAAAGTTTAACAACAAGACCAATGGCATCACGCAGCGCAGATTCCTCATGCACGGCAACGAGCTGCTCGCGGACTGGATCACGGAAAAGATCGGCGACGGCTGGATCACGGATCTTTCCCAGATCGCGAAGCTCAAGGATTACGTCGATGACAAGGGCGCGCAGAAGGAATTCATGGATATCAAGCGCAAGAACAAGAAGCGCCTGTCCAAGTACATCAAGGCGCACAACGGCGTCGAGGTCAATCCGGATTCCATCTTTGACGTGCAGGTCAAGCGCCTTCACGAGTACAAGAGGCAGCTCCTCAACATCCTGCATGTCATGCATATCTACAACACGATCAAGGATCATCCGGGAACGGATTTCTATCCGAAGACCTATATCTTCGGTGCCAAGGCGGCGGCCGGCTATGCCAACGCCAAACTGACGATCAAGCTGATCAATTCCGTGGCCGATGTGATCAACAACGACTCGTCGGTCAACGACCGGCTGCGTGTGGTCTTCATCGAGGATTACCGTGTTTCCAACGCGGAGATCATCTTTGCCGCGGCGGATGTTTCCGAGCAGATCTCCACGGCTTCCAAGGAGGCCAGCGGCACCGGCAACATGAAGATGATGCTCAACGGCGCGGTGACCATCGGCACGATGGACGGCGCCAATGTGGAGATCGTCAAGGAAGTCGGCGAAGAGAACGCTGTGATCTTCGGCCTCTCCTCCGACGCGGTCATCGCATACGAGCGCGGCGGCGGGTACAATCCGGAGGAGATCTACCGCAGCAATCCCAATGTGCACCGTGTCCTTGACCAGCTCGTGGACGGCACCTTCTCCAAAGGAAATACGGAGCTGTTCCGGCCGCTCTACAACTCGCTCCTCAACACGCAGAATTCCTCCAGGGCGGATACCTACTTCATCCTCAAGGATTTCGAATCCTACGCCGAGGCGCAGCAGGAGATCTCCATCGCCTACCAGGACAAGAAACGCTGGGCAAAGATGGCCATGATGAACACCGCCTGCTCCGGAAAGTTCTCTTCGGACCGTACGATCCAGGAGTATGTGGACGAGATCTGGCATCTTGACAAGGTAAAGCTTTAAGCCGGGTCACTTAAGAAAGGAACACTATGTCAACACCGATTCAGACGCTTGCGGACGGCACGGGTGCCTATCTCGTCGACGGCTACCTCATTGTAGAGGACGGCCCCGATGCGGCGGATATCATCGGCGGGCGCACCGGCGCTCCGCTGAACAAAGAGCGTGCCAAGGACGAAACGATCGCCTGGCAGATCCTGTCCGCCCATGATACCTCGGGCGAGGAGGATCCAAAGGATCTTAAGATCCGCTTTGACAAGCTGACTTCCCATGATATCACTTATGTGGGCATTATCCAGACGGCGCGCGCGTCGGGGCTGGAAAAGTTTCCCATGCCCTATGTGCTCACCAACTGCCACAATTCCCTGTGTGCCGTCGGCGGCACGATCAATGAGGATGACCATGTCTTCGGCCTGTCTGCCGCGAAGAAATACGGCGGCGTCTATGTCCCTCCGCACCAGGCTGTGATCCATCAGTTCGCGAGGGAGATGCTCGCGACGGGCGGCGGCATGATCCTGGGGAGCGATTCCCATACGCGCTACGGTGCGCTTGGCACCATGGCAGTGGGGGAGGGCGGCCCGGAGCTGGTCAAGCAGCTTCTGCTGCAGACCTGGGATGTCAAGCGGCCCGAGGTCGTCGCGGTCTATCTCGAGGGCGAGCCGGTCAAGGGCGTCGGCCCGCAGGATGTCGCGATCGCGATCATCGGTGCGGTGTTTGACAGCGGCTATGTCAAGAACAAGGTCATGGAGTTTGTCGGTCCCGGCGTCGAAAATCTGTCGGCGGATTTCCGCATCGGCATCGATGTGATGACGACAGAGACGACCTGCCTGTCCTCCATCTGGCAGACGGACGATGTGATCAGAGAGTACTACGAGATCCACGGCCGCACGGAGGACTTTAAGGAACTGCGTCCCGGCGATGTCGCGTATTACGACGGACTGATCAAGGTCGATCTGTCGCAGATCAGGCCGATGATCGCCATGCCGTTCCATCCGAGCAACGCCTACACGATCGAAGAGGTCAACGCCAATCTGGAGGACATCCTCGCCGAAACGGAAAAGCGCGCCAGGGTGAGCTTCGGCGACAAGGTGAACTATTCCCTCAGGGACAAGGTGCACGACGGCAGGCTCCTGGTGGATCAGGGCATCATCGCAGGCTGCGCGGGCGGCGGATTTGAGAACATCTGCGCTGCGGCGGACATCCTGCGCGGGCAGAACATCGGAAGCGATGCCTTTACGCTTTCCGTCTATCCGGCATCCACACCGATCTACATGGAACTGCTGAAAAACGGCGCCGCGCAGACAATCCTGGAAACAGGCGCCATCCTCAAGACGGCGTTCTGCGGACCGTGCTTCGGCGCGGGCGACACGCCTTCCAACAACGCGTTTTCCATCCGTCATTCCACACGCAACTTCCCGAACCGCGAGGGCTCCAAGATCCAGAACGGGCAGATCTCTTCCGTCGCGCTCATGGACGCGCGCTCGATCGCCGCTACCGCGGCAAACCACGGAATCCTCACACCGGCCACGGAGTTTGACGGAGAACTGAAAAAGTGGCAGTACCACTTCGATGCCGCGATCTACAGAAACCGTGTGTTTGATTCGCACGGACAGGCAGATCCGCAGACGGAGCTGGTGCTCGGTCCCAATATCAAGGACTGGCCGCAGATGGTGGCCCTGACCGATAACCTGCTGCTGCGGGTCGTCTCCGAGATCCATGATCCGGTGACCACGACGGACGAGCTGATCCCTTCGGGAGAGACCTCTTCCTACCGTTCCAATCCGCTGGGACTCGCGGAGTTTGCGCTTTCACGCAAGGATCCCGAATACGTCGGGCGCGCCAAGGCTGTCTATGCCGAGGAGGAAAAGCGCAGGAACGGGACGGCGTTTGAAGAGATGGACGAAGCACTGGCCGCGGCCGTGCAGGTGATCCGGAAGACCTGTCCCGGGATCACCCCGGAGAATACCGGTATCGGCTCCACGATCTTCGCCGTCAAACCCGGCGACGGTTCCGCCAGGGAACAGGCTGCCTCCTGTCAGAAGGTGCTCGGCGGCTGGGCCAATATCGCCAATGAATACGCGACAAAGCGCTATCGCTCCAACCTGATCAACTGGGGGATGCTGCCGTTCCTGATCCCGGAGGGAGAGCTTCCCTTCACGAACCTGGATTTCCTCTTTATCCCGGAGATCCGTGAGGCGGTCGCGCAGAAAAAGGATGAGATCAGCGCGTTCGCGGTCAGAGACGGGGCGCTCACACCTTTTACCCTGCGGCTCGGAGAGCTCACCGAAGAAGAGCGCAGGATCATCCTGGACGGGTGCCTGATCAATTACAACAACACGCTTCTTAAGGCGGCAAAGTGAAAAAGTGCCCGCCCGTTAATAAAATATCAAGTGTTATCTTATGCATCACATTGAGCTTCCTTGCGCTGACCGGCTGCGGCCAGGACGCGGGGACGGCAGAGCAGACAGGGCAGGATCCGGACACGGCGCAGGCCGCCACGGAGAGTATCGAGGAACTGCCGGCTGCGGACGCGGATGAGAGCAGTACGGAGCAGGGACCGGCGGTCTCTGCTCTGTCCATATCAGATGCTCTTTCCGATATGTACGTGGCGCAGATCCCGGGGATCCGTACGGACCGCTTCGGATATGCCGCCCGCGCCGAGAAACGGGCGATCTTCTGCGCCGAGGTACTTCCTGCGACATTTGAGGTGCGCAGGGATGATACGGGAGAACGTGTTTATCAGGGCGATCTGAGTATCATCGCCGGCGCTGACGCCGAAGAAGGCGGTTCCATGCAGGTCGCGTTCGGTGACTTCACATCACTTGATACTGCCGGCAGATACTATCTGTATGCGCCTTTTCTCGGAGAATCCTGTGCCTTTGAGATCACGGAGAGCCCCGCGGAGCAGATCTGTGAAACGGCTCTGCGGCGCTATTATCTGAACCGCTGCGGGATCGCGCTCACGCAGGAATACGCGGGACAGGACGCGCACGGCGTCTGCCACAGCGCACCTGCCGCCCTGACCGAAGGGGAGGGGACGATCGATGTGGCCGGTGGATGGCACATGAATGAGTATGCCGACCGGCTCACCGGGCAGGGAGCACAGGTGATGCTCAATCTGCTCCTGGCCTATGAACTGAACCCGGCGGCGTTTGCCGACGACAGCGATATCCCCGAGAGCGGAAACAAGGTGCCGGATATTCTGGATGAGCTCAGGATCGGGGCTTCGTGGCTCCTGAAGATGCAGGACGGCAAATCCGGCGGTGTCTACGGCGGCGCGCTGACCAGGAGGGACGCGCAGGAAAACTCAATGAGTACGCCCGTGGAGGTGCAGCCTGTAAGTGCAGAGGCGACGATCCTGTTCGCCCAGTCCATGGCGGACTTCGGCTACCATTACCGCTCATTTGATAAGGAATTCGCGACCTCGTGCCTGCGGGCCGCGGACCGCGCTTTTTCCTGGTACATGCAGGCATCGGATGACAGTGCTTCGCCTGAGGTGTTCGCGGCAGCGGCCCTTCTGTACCGGGCTACCGGGCAGGAAGAGTACGCGGAGCGCCTGCAGGCGTTCTTTTCCCGGGAGGACTTCTTCGAGAGAGCGATGTGGGAGGAACCGCTGTTCATCGGGGCGGTCACCTATCTGAGCACCGTCCAGGATGTGGATGTGGAAGCCGAAGAAAAGCTGATGAAGGCGCTTGTGGCCGCGGCGGAGGTCGTGGCGGACGATTCCAACCACTCGATCTACGGAGCGAAGCTCGGCGGCAGGGACGATGAGCTGCCGGTCGAGGATATCCTGCATCGGATGCGGATCCTGGCCGTCTGCGATCATGTCAGCTACAGCTATGAGTATACGAGGATCCTTGAACAGCATCTGCATGTGCTCTGCGGCAGAAATCCGGATGCGCAGGACTATCTTACAGGGTTTGCGGGAGACGCCGCACATGCCGGGTATCCGGGGATTTACGGAAGACCCGTGGAAAACGCCGAACTGGTCGTCGCGGCAGCGATGCTGATGGCGGAGGGAGATTAGAAAGATGGACGCGGAAAAGACGCTCACGCTCGGCACCATGAAGGTGCGTTACCGCGAGGAGGGCAGCGGGCCGCTGCTGGTAGTGCTGCATGGCTGGGGTGCCGGCATTGATCTGTATGACGGGATCATCCGTCAGGCCGCAGCAGGCTATCATGTGATCGGGCCGGACCTGCCCGGCTGCGGCGGTACCGATGAGCCTGACGAACCCATGGACCTCGATGATTATGTCTCGTTCGTGAGGCGGTTTCTGGATGCCGCCTGTCCCGGTGCGGATCATGTAACGTTTCTGGGGCATTCCCACGGCGGGCGCATTCTGATCCGCATGGCAGCATCGCTCGCGGGGACCGCCGAGGAGAGTCTGATCGACAGGCTGATCCTTGTTGACAGCGCGGGTATCGTCCCGGAAAAGACGCCCGCCCAGAAGAAAAAGGCCGCCCGGTATAAGCGGTACAAGACGCTTCTTACAAAGACGGGGATCGCAAAGCTGTTTCCGGGGGCCCTGCAGGCACTGCAGAAGAAATTCGGCAGCGCCGACTACGCGGCGGCATCTCCCGTCATGCGCAAATGCATGGTCAACGTCGTGAACACGGATCTGACCGCGGAGATGCCGCGGATAAAGATACCGGTACTGCTGATCTGGGGCACGGAGGACCGGGATACGCCGCTCTCCGACGGCAGGAAAATGGAGCAGCTCATGCCGGAAGCCGGACTCGCCGAGATTCCCGGCGCGGGGCACTTTTCCTTCCTGGAAAACCCGTACCTGTTCTCGCGGATCCTGGCGAGCTTTCTGGGACTGGACGGCTGAGGGGGATTGTCTATGAGCGGAACTCTTCTGAATATCCTGTTTGTCTTTGTCATGCTGGTCTGGGCGGCGGCGCTGCTCCTGGCCTTCCGATACGATCTTCACATGCTGCAGCTCTCTTCGTATCAGCAGCAGGGGTATTACCGCGTGCTTCGGACACATCCGCTCACGGTCCTGGCGCCTGCTCTGTGCGCCGCCGGCGTTGTCTTTTTTCTGCTCATCGCCAGAGGCGTGGTGGACAGCTGGATCATCGGGATCCCGGCGGTCCTGAGCCTGATCGTCTTTTTCCCGCGGAAAGCCAAGAAGAAGTTTGTCGTCACGGCGCGCGTCAAACGCCTGATCCTGGCGCTTGTCCTGCTGACGGCGCTGACGTTTGTCCTGTGCGTGCTCTTTCTGCCGCTTACAGGGCTGTCCTCTGTCAGCGATCTGCAGGGCGTCCTGCTCATCGCGCTGGGGATCTGCCTTGCGCTGCACCCCTTAAGCGCGTCGCTTGCGGCGCTCCTTATGCTCCCTGTAGAAAAAGCCATCCAGCGCTGGTACATCAATGACGCCGTGCGGATGATCCGCGAACATCCGGGACTCAGGATCCTCGGGATCACCGGGAGCTTCGGCAAGACCAGCGTCAAGCACTATGTCACGGCGCTCCTGTCCGAGAAATATTCGGTGCTCATGACACCCGGGAGCTTCAATACGCCGATGGGGGTCGTGCGGACGATCCGCGAGCATCTGCTTCCCACCCATGAGATCTTTGTCTGCGAGATGGGCGCCCGCCATGTGGGCGACATCAAAGAGATCTGCGATATCGTGCACCCGCAGGACGGGATCCTGACGGCGATCGGCGACCAGCATCTGGAGACATTCCACACACGGGAGAACATCATCCGGACCAAGTTTGAGCTGCTCGACGCTGTGGCCGCGGACGCCGCGGGCAGCCCGGAAAAGGAGCATCTGTCGTTTGTGAACGGCGATGACGCGAATATCCGCGCGAATCTTAAGAACCCCGGAGCCGTCACCTACGGACTGGGCGCCGGCAATGATGTCCGCGGCGAGATCGTGTCCGTGGATGAGACCGGGACGACCTTCCGCGTGCTGCTCTCCGGTCAGATGGCGGAACGTGCCGGAGAGAGCGGGGATCTGACCGTAACGATCCCGCTGGTCGGCGAGCACAATGTGATCAATGTGCTCGGCGCGATCGCCGTTGCGCTGTGCTTTCAGGTGCCGGCGGCAAAGATCAGGATGGCGGCAAGGCGCCTTGCTCCCGCGGAGCACCGTCTGGAGATGAAGCGCGTGCCGTACGGGGTCCTGCTGGATGACGCCTACAATTCCAATCCCGCCGGAGCGAAAGCCGCGATCGACGCGGTTGGCGCTTTTTCCGGGGATTTTGTAAAGATCCTCGTGACTCCCGGGATGGTCGAGCTGGGCGAGAAGCAGGAGGAATACAACGCCGCGTTCGGTACGCAGGCCGCCGCGGTCTGCGATCTGATCCTGACGGTCGGAAAGACGAATGCAGCGGCGATCGCCCGCGGAGCGAAGGAAGCCGGTTTCCCGGAGGAAAAGCTTCATGCCTGCGCGACGCTCGCCGAAGCGATGAACCGCATGACGGCATACCTTCCCGGGCGGCCGCGCGTCGTGCTGCTGGAGAACGATCTGCCGGATGACTATTGAGTGCGCGCCGATGCCCGGTATCGCCGGGAAATCGTGCGGACTTTCCTGAAAGGGCAGGTACAGATATGAAGAATCTCAGGAAACATCTCAGAAACATCCTGGCCGGTGTTACAGCCGCGATCCTCCTTCTCACCGCCTGCGGGAACACGTCTTCCGAAAGTGTATCCACCGAAAACATGTCCCCCGGATCCGTGTTTTCGTCCGATGTCTATATCGAGGCGGTGCCGGGAATCACGTCTGAATTTATCACCGCGATGGATATCTCTTCCGTCATCGCCGAGGAAGAGAGCGGTGTGGTGTACCGCGATCATGACGGCACGGAGCGTGATCTGTTCGGGCTCCTCGCGGATTCCGGGATCAGAATGGTCCGCGTCCGTGTATGGAACGATCCCTATGACAAGGATGGGCACGGCTACGGCGGCGGCAACTGCGACGCCGACAAGGCGGCTGTGATCGGAAAACGTGCCGCGGACAGCGGCATGCAGACGATGATCGACTTTCACTTTTCCGATTTCTGGGCGGATCCGAAAAAACAGATGGCGCCCAAGGCCTGGGAAGGCATGACTGCCGATGAAAAGGCGGAATCAGCCTACACCTACACGAAAGAAAGTCTCACGAAGATCCTGTCGGCCGGTGCGGATGTGACGATCGTACAGCTCGGAAACGAGATCAACTACGGAATGGCCGGAGAGACACAGGAACCGGCGATCCTGAAGATCTTAAAACGCGCATCCGAGGCGGTACGGGAGACAGCGGCGGAGCAGGGAAAGACGATCCGGATCGCCGTACATTTCACGCAGATCGATGACGCGGCGTTCATCTCGCGCAAGGCGACCTGGCTGAAAGACGGCGGGCTTGACTACGATATCTTCGGCGTGAGCTATTATCCGTACTGGCACGGTTCACTGGCAAATCTGTCCAAAGTCCTGACGCAGACCAGAGAGGACACCGGCAAGGATGTCATGGTCCTGGAGACCGCTTTTCCCTATACGACCGAGGACGGAGATTTCTCCGGGAACAGTGCCGGGGAAACGGCCGAGCTCGGCAACTACTATGTGAGCGTACAGGGACAGACGCAGGCCGTACGGGATGTGGCAGCAGCGGCGTCCGACGGCGGGGCGATCGGCATGTGCTACTGGGAGGGCGCCTGGATCCCGGTCCCCGGCGATTCCAAAGAGGCCAAGCAGAAGCTCTGGGAAGAAAAAGGTTCCGGCTGGGCCTCCAGCTATGCGGGTGCCTATGACCCGGGGGATGCCGGGAAATACTACGGCGGCTCCTCCTGGGAGAATCAGGCGTTCTTTGACTTTTCGGGCAAGGCCCTTTCGTCCCTGGATGTCTTTCGGGGGATCTTTACCGGGACGCAGAGCAGCGCGGACCCGATGAGCGGTTACTGCAAGGATCCGTCGGCTGCAGCGGCGCCCGCTGAGGCGGAGACGCTCCTTAAGAATGCCGGATTTGAGGAGGAAGACATCTCCATGTGGGAGGTCTCCTATGAGGGTGGAAAGGATCCGACGGACCGCCTGACCAAGGAGGCGGATGCCAAGAGCGGCGAGAACGCGTTCCATTTCTGGAGCGACAAAGCTGTGGAGTTTACGATGAAGCAGACCGTCAGCGCGCCCGCGGGCGGCCCCTATGTCGCAAGCGCTTTCATGCAGGGCGGTGATGTGGGGAATGATGCGGATATCCGGTTCTTTGTCCTCGTGAACGGCAAAGAGGCCGGCTCCGATCCGGTGAAGCTCACCGGCTGGGTCAACTGGAAAGAGCCTGTAGTGCGCTTTACCGCGAATGCCGGCGATGAGATCTCGGTCGGTGTATCCGTAAAGTGCGCGCCCGGTGGATGGGGCACCATTGACGACGTGGTGCTCGCCATGGATACCGAGTCCGCCGGGACTGGTGATCAGGAGACGGAAGCGGAGAACCCTGTCGGTACTCCCGTGATTGATCTGTCGCACGGCTATCAGATCCCGGAATATGCCCCCGGAGATCGTACGGTACTGGATTCGTATTATCATGAAAAGAACGAACTGAACGTCCAGATCTACAACACGATCGCACTCGACAAATTCGATTCCGCGGACAATCCGAGCGAGGAACAGCTCCTCAGTGATATCCAGAGCTCCGAGCTGCCGGAGAAATTCAAGTCGATCGCAGCGGAATTTGCCCAGACGATCATGCATACCTATCCCGGGATCGACATGAGAGTCTTTGATTATAATATCAGGAACATGGAGGTGCGCTATATCGAGGATATGGACACTTTTGCCACTCCGGTGTCCGGCGCGGAAGCGATGTTTTCGATCCCCGTGATACAACCGTATCTCGATGTCTCCCATGATATGGATCCGCAGGAGGGAAATCACGACATGATCGTCCTGCGCCATGAATTTGGGCACTCGCTCAATATGTGCAGATTCAATAAAACGCAGACGAAGAGCGGCAAATACCTGTACTGCGATGTGATGAGAGACGGCTACGGATTCTATATCAGAGAAGCCTGCAATGTCATCGTGACGACCTATCCGTTCCGGGATCGATATGAGATTGAGGATCTGGGAATCCCGCTGGCCGGCAATGTCCTGCGGGTGATCCTGGAAGCCACGCCCGGCTTTGATCCCCGGGACCTGGTGATGATGGATGTCAGGCTCCTTGAAGAGTTTGTGGACAGACAGAATGCTGATATGGAGCTTTCCACCCGTGATCTTTTTGAACTCATCGAGGCGCAGTCGGCGGCGTATTACGAGGATACGCGGAACAGCTGCTACGGCGTCCGGGATGATTTTGAAAAGATCTATGAATACATCGGAGAGCTCTATGTGAAAAATGTCTTCTACGACGGCATGCCGGCGGAAGAGGTGGAGAGATACCGCGAGCTGCTGAAATATGATCTGACCAAGTGTCTTAAGGAGGAAAAACTGTCCCTTGTCCACCTAGATGTCATCGATGAGATCTTTGACCGGTATCTCGCGGAACACGGCTGATCTGCGCAGAATAGCATAGACATTATCGGTGCTTAGTGGTAAAATATTCGGGTCGTCCGGACGAGGACGGCCCGGTTTTTTATTTTTCAGGGAGGAAGAAAAGAAATGGGAAAGACAATCAACGCAAAGATCACTATCACAGTCATCCTGATCGTCGTCCTCACGCTGCTGATCTCCAACGGCATCAGCGTGGCGGTCGCAGGCAGCAACCTCACGACGCAGCAGACGGAAAAGCTGCAGGTGGAGGCCGATAAGTATGCCGGCATGATCGACACCTGGTTCGAAGGAGAACGGACGCTGACGGAAGGCGTTGCCAAGGATGTCGAGGAACTCGGCACAGCGACACCTTTGTTTGACGATCTGGTCCTGATCGTGCGCGCGCAGGCATCAGACCGCAAGGAGCTTCTCAATATGTACATCGGTACGGAGGGCAAGGACTTCGCACAGTCCGATACGGAAGCTACAACGCCGGAAGGCTATGATCCGACCGCACGCGGCTGGTACAAGGCCGCCAAGGAAGCAAAGAAGACCATCGTCACCGATCCCTACATGGATGTTCTGATCGGCGGCATGTGCATCACGATCGCGACGCCGATCTATCATGACGGCCAGCTGATCGCTGTTGTCGGAGCCGATGTGACGCTGGATACGATCAATTCCGTCATGACCAGTATCCCGACCACCGGAGGCCAGTACGGCTTTCTGGCGGACGCCAGCGGAAATTACGTGATCCACCCCGACAAGACGTTTGAACCCGGCGAGGATACGGCGGTTGCCGTCACCTCCAAGATGAGCGGACTGTCTTCCCTGATAAGCTCCCCCGGCAGCGGTACGCCGCAGCTCAAGGATTACGACGGTGAGAAGAACTATTTCGCGACCGCTGCGATCACCAAAAGTGACTGGGTGCTGGGCATCGCGATCCCTTCCTCTGTTGTCAACGCGACAAGAAACCGCATGATCATCACGACAGTGATCATCGCGATCGTATCCCTGGCGGCCGCGATCGCGATCATGCTCTGGCTGATCCGCCGCCTGCTTGCCCCGATGGAGCAGATGAAGAGCTTTGTCCGGGAAAAGATCATCGGCGAGAACAATGTCAAAGCTTCCGCAAATGAGGTCGAAGAGATCAACTATCTGATCAGCGAACTGGAGGACCGCTTCATCGATACGATCCAGAAGACGCGCAGCGAATCCGACGTGATCCAGAGCAAGATGGCTGATACCAACGGCAAGATCGACGATATCAACGGCAATATCTCCATCATCAGCGCCACGATGGAGGAGACCGGTGCCAACGTGGATATGCAGACAGAGAGTATCCGCAGTATCAATGAGACCAGTACGCTGGTCAATCAGACGGTAGAAGATCTGATGCAGCAGACGGAGGATATGAACGTCCGCACCAAAGAGATCATCGACCGGGTTCATTCGATGGTTCCCGAGGTCCTGAGGAACAAGGATCACGCGGTCGCGGTAACGGGCGAGTCCCAGCAGAGGCTTTCCGCGGCGATCGAGGAGGCACGTGTCATCGATGAGATCGTCAACGTGTCCAACGCGATCAGCGGCATCGCGAACCAGACAAACCTGCTGGCGCTGAATGCTTCCATCGAGGCGGCGAGAGCGGGTGAGGCCGGCAAGGGCTTCGCTGTGGTCGCGGATGAGATCAACAGCCTCGCAAATACGACCAAGAGCGAGATCGACAAGGTCAACGCGCTGACGCAGAAGGTGACAGACAGTGTCAAGGCACTCTCCGATGAGAGCAACGCGATCCTGAAATTCCTCAACGAGGTCGTTCTCGGCGACTACGAGAACATGGAGAAGCTGGCGCAGAGCTATGAATCCGATGCCGGTTTCTACGGCGAGGTCAGCGATACGCTCAATCAGAATGCCAAGGAGCTTTCCGCTTCCATGTCGAGCATCAACGATGAGATCGAAACGATCGACCAGACACAGGAACAGCTCAGCCAGGCGGTGCAGGAGATCAACAATAATCTGCAGGCGATCACGCAGTCCAGCGAATCCGTGGCCGAGGAGACCCGCCACGTCCTGGGCGGTCTCGATGAGCTCCAGCAGACGATCGGCAAGTTCAACGTTTGACGGGAAGTTCAGCGCATGACAGGAATTGCTTTACGGGGGAAACAGAATGCTCAGAAAAAAGATCGGAATCTTCGCACTGCTCATGGTCCTCGGACTCGGTCTTGTGACCGCCTGCGGCGACTCTTCTTCGGACCGCAGCAGCAGAAAAGAGTCCTCCAAAAAGGACAGGGATGACGACGAGGACGAAGACGAAGAGGATAAGAAGAGCAAGAAGAAGAAAAAGAAGAAAGACGAAGAAGAGCCCGAAGAACCCGAAAAGCCCGAGGAGCCGGAAACAGAACCCGAAGCGCCCGAGGAAGAGACTTTTGACGCGGATGCGGTCTTTGCCGACATAGCCAATTATGAGTTCCATTTCACGAGCGGCGCCGGCGGGTGGGAGACCACCATGCGGATCCACGAGGACGGAACCTTTGAGGGCACCTATTACGACTACGATATGGGTGACACCGGCCCCGGCTACGAGAAGGGCGGAACGGTAAGCTGGTGCGATTTCACCGGCGCGCTCGGAAACCTCAGGGAGGTAAATTGGTACTCCTATGAAGTGGATATCCTGAAGCTGGAATACGCGGTCAAACCCGGCACGGAGGAGATCAAGAACGGGGAGAGAAGGATCTATACCGGCGCCTACGGACTGGAGGAGACCGACAAGCTCTGCATCTATGCGCCGATGATGTCTACGGATCTGTTACCCGAGGATTATGTGAGCTGGGTCTACTGGGAGTTCTATGACGCCGAACTCGGAGATATCGCTCTCCCCGTGGAAATGCCTTTCTATGGACTGTATAACCCCTCCGGATGCGGCTGGTATTCGGAGAGCCTTCTGGTCAACAGGAACGTCCTCTGCAACCGTGTAAAGCTCCCCGGGTTTGAGAACAAGAAGGATGATTACAGTTATCTCGAGCAGACCTATGAGATCCTCGACAGCAGCGAGGAACTGGGATTCAGCATCTACAACGCGTGCTTCAAAAACGAGGATGCGCTGACGATCGAGGAAAAGGATCAGCAGAAGCTGGTGGATCTCTGCATCAGCCATATGGGGGCAAAGAATGTAGAAAATCTGTATATCTATCCTCCCAATCAGGATTTCTACGTGATGTCGATCTATAAGATGAATGATCTTGACGGGGTCCCCTGCCTCTATGCGAGCTGGGGTGACAGTGATTCCGGCGTCGAATACGATGCCAAGATCACGGTGATCGACAATTTCATCTATATCTACGCGCTGATCTCCGATGAGGATGCATATTTCAGGGGCGAGGCCGCGAGCTTCCTGATGTCCGGCGTCATCCCCATGCGCATGTACGCGCATTCCGACCACGAATACGGAATGATGCGCGGCGACGCCGACGGGAAGATCGACAAGGACAAGTCCATCCTCGCGATCGTCAGGAGCAAGACGAGCAAGGATGGCAGCACCTACTACCTGGTCGCCGATCAGGTCACCTGGGTCTCATCTGATGACACGGAGGCCATGAAAAAGTACGGCCTCACGGAAGATGATATGACCAATGATTATTCGATCGAGGATGTCGACGGCAAGACGAAGGATTATAAGATCGCCGACGGTGCCATGTTCTTCCTGCAGTATGAGCCCAGCGAGGACAATCCCTATACCGCGATGAACATCATCGATTATCTCAACGACGGCCCGAAGGAATACCTGATGTATCTGTATTTCAACGAAAAGGGCGAGATCATCTTCGGCTACGAGCCGTATCGGCCGTAAGGACGGTAAGGGCAGCCAGGACTGCAAAGGCGGCAAAGACTGTACAGGCTCATATTCACCGGCCCGCGTGTGATCGCGCAGGGCCGGTGATTTTTTCTTGACAGCCATAGATACATGCGGTATTATATTCTTTGCTTTGTTACGAGGTGTGGCTCAGTTTGGCTGGACGCTATGTTTGGGCGGAGTGAGTCGCAATCGAGGACAGTCAGATAACGAGGTGTGGCTCAGTTTGGCTAGAGCGCTACGTTCGGGACGTAGAGGCCGCTGGTTCGAATCCAGTCACCTCGACGGGAGCGGAAATCCAGTAATATCAAGGGTTTCCGCTTTTTTGTTGCCACTTTCACAAGCTAAAGTTTTGCCCGATTTTGCCCCATTTGCCTACCGTTTGCCTACCGCACGTTTCATTTTTTCAGATCCTTTTTTCTTTTCCAGCAGAACAGGAAGCACGCAAGGCAGCAGCACGACACGCACAGAATTGCCCTGTATGCTCACGGAATCAACCGAACAATAATTGTTCATTTGGTATGGAAGAACAGCGCACAAAAGAAATACGGCACATATCCGGGGCGTATCTGCTGCCGATTCATGACACACCCCATCAGGATCAGGAACAGACAGCAGCACACCAAACAGCATTTAGCGAATAGTTAAACGATCCCCCGCGCCCGACCGCATCAGGAAGGACAGGGCGGCAGATAGAAATAGAGCGGGGACTGCTGCCGCGATCCTCGCTCTAACCTTACTATAACCTTATCATGCTTTTACATAGCCTTTAACTCTCGCTTTGCCTTGTAGTATGTATTCCGCGCACACCCGGCAAGTTTCATAGTATCAATGTCATTAAGGCTGCCGCCAAAATCTTTATTGTGCTTTTCAATAATTGCCTTGACGGACTTTGTTTTCTTTGTTTCGATCCTTGACCCCTTTGCTCTGCCTACTTGCTTTCCCTCGGCTTGCGCTCTCCGTACTCCCTCGCTTGTACGCTGGTGTAGGAAATCAACCTCGGCTTGTGCTGTTTGGAAAGCAATCTCAATCTGTTTTTCGGCAAGCCGCATCAGGTATTCGTTGAGCCCCTTTATTAAAGTTTCGTCTAAATCCTTTTCCCCGGTCTCCGGGGCTTGTGCGGTGCTCCTGTATACATCGGTGTTTATATGCGGTTCTTTGATGAATACAAGGTTTACACCCTTTTCGTATAACTCCCGGTACAGCCGAAAACCCTCTGCCGCATTTCTGCTCATGCGGGAAACCTCGTCAAATATAACCGTGTCCCCGTTCCGTAATTGCTTTTTCAATTTGTTCCATGCCGGGCGGTCAATGGTTGTCCCGGTGTATTCCTCTGTAATGATAACCGCATCAGGGAACGACCGCTTTATATTGTCAATCTGTCTCGCTATATTCTGCTTCATCGTGCTAACCCTCGCATAGCCGTATACTCTATTCATGTTGCACCCCCTTTGCGGTTGTGGTCGTATATCATTTTAAACGACCGCTTATTTTGATATAACTATATTACCACGCCGGGGGCTGTTGTCAATAACTTTTTGATACTTTTTTGAAAAGGTTTAATTTGATACCGATTGCTGATTGTCAGGAAGAACAGAAACAGGGCAGCAGTCGGGAACGCGCCCCCGATTCTCTGTTGTTTCATCGTCAGGAAGTGAATCTCTAATCTGCATTAACGCCCGCCGTGTTTTCATTATCTCGCCACCCTTGGTAAACAATTCAGCGCAGCAATAGTCTATTTCCTGTTTTGTGGCTGCAAGGTAATAGCCCGCTGGTGATCCTGTTGTTGAACAAATGGGAACACCGTTTCGCCGCTCATACTGAACCATACTGCAAATATCCCTTGTACTTACTCCCAACAACACGGCAAGTTGCCGCCCGGTTTTTGCTTCATTTCGACCATAGCCCAAAACCTCTTTCACCTTGACCATAATCCCCCCTTTCCCTGATACCCCCATTGTGACGCATCAGAATGACCGCTGTTTGATTTTGTCTGCCCGGTAAATCCCCTATCACATGAACATGTTTCCCATCTTGTCATAACCTCGCCCCAATCTCGCCCCAATCCACCTTGGTACTCCCCGGAAAGCAAGGTTTTTTCAATCTCCAGGGCTGCTGCCGACCGTTTGTGATTCCTCTACCTTATCTCTGCCTTGGAAAACGTTTTTTAATGCTTATATGGAATGGTATAGTATATATATTGTGAGGTTCTACGACCATACTTGGGACACACATTGTTTGCAAAGAAGTAAGGTTCTACGACCATACTTGTAGTGGTGTTTTTGCCATCAAGTAAGGTTCTACGACCTCACTTATAAGTAAGGTTCTACGACCATACTACAAATAAACTTTTACGGCGGTTGCCATGCTTGCCAACGGTCAGAAAATGAATATACATTTTTCTTTTTGTGTGCTTTACCACTTGCCACTTTTTGAATAAACCCATGATCCTGTAATGCTTGCATATCCCGGTAAAAGTTTTTGCTGCTGGACGCCGGGTAAACTCCGTACCGCTGGACGGTCGCCCAATTCAAATAAAAGAACTCATCACCTTGAAACAGCCCGGATTCTTTGTAATCATAGCCGGGTTT
The DNA here is from genome assembly GCA_024687125.1 of Lachnospiraceae bacterium. Classification (GTDB taxonomy): domain Bacteria; phylum Bacillota; class Clostridia; order Lachnospirales; family Lachnospiraceae; genus Butyrivibrio. The sequence continues at coordinate 17,763 of JAILFA010000023.1, read as the reverse complement.
CCTCTTGCCGTAGAATTGCGCTTTGCAGACGGTATATAATCGGGCTTGCCTATCTGATAAGGATTTATAGGCAGCAGATAGCAGCATACTCTCGAAAAGATTAGCGGACGTTTCTTTTCTCGTCTTTCCGCTTTCATCAATAAATTTCTCACCCACACTTTCGAAAGGGTATGCCCGGTATTTGTGCTTTGCTCTCGCCATTAGGAATCACGCCCCTTGCCATCCGTCAGCATTTCAGACAGCAGCCGGGATAATTCCGCGCACTCGTCAAGAGAAAGCGTAATACCCCTATACGCCTTGCCGTTACTCCATTTCCGAAGATCGTAAACGGGTTCTTTCCCGCCCCATGAAATCAGATTCAGTTCCTTAGTTGTTTTCTCTCCCGATTGTGAGATAACCCCAATCCTTTTTATAATCTCCATTGAAACAGTTGCCATCATTGACCGCCTTTCTCGCCCCCGTTAAGGAACGCTATAACGCTACCTTGGTTTACATAGATTTTCTTTGACCCCGCTTGCACCCATTTGACGCAACCCCCACTAACAAGGGAACGGATAAAGTGAACGGGCAACCCGAACCGAGCAGCAGTCTCTTTGATTCCCAGCATGACGGGAATATCATCGGCAGCAGCCGGGAGCGGTACAATGTTTGAAGCTGCTGGTTGTTCTGCTGCCTTGATCCCCGCGCCCATCAGGATAGCCCCCGTTTCTTTTCGGCTGCTATAACCTTTATAAGTGTCGCTATCTGCTGCCGCTGCCGATCCCCAAACCCGCGACACCGCACCGGGGGAAACAGGGAATCAGGAATACCCAGCCTATCCGCAACATCAGAAAATGTGACGCCGCTTTCCCTTGCCACATTCCGCAATGCTTCATCCGTCATTTGTTGCCCCCTTTCTTTTTCTCCGCAGCAATCTCTTTGATGATCCGTAATACTTGCTGCTGCCGCTGCTGGTCAAACTCTTTTCGTAGCCATCTGTAAAATTGCGGTTCGGATATTCCCAGCCGCGCAGCAATCTCCCACATACACACACGGTTTACCGCTGCTGCCTTTCGCACTTTTTCATTAGTTGCATAATCCATGTTTTATAACACCCCCTTTTCTGTTTGAACTTGACGCATATATCACTTTGTGATACTCTTGTATCATCATCATATCATCATCAATTCGAAACTCAAACAAACAGTTATAGTTACTATTTGTTATAGTGACGGGGGTGTCTAATGGATAAACAGCCCGGAAAGCGTTTACAAGCGGCAAGAAAAGCCACAGGAATGACGCAGGCAGAACTTGCTATCGCGTCAGGATATGCAAGCAATTATATCTCTATGTTAGAACGCGGCGACCGAAGTATAACGTGGAACAGGGCGGCAACACTTGCAGCCGCTCTTAATGTTACGCCCGCTTACATAATGGGGGAAACAGACGCGCCAATCAATAACACATGGATGATTCTTGACGAAGAAAACGAAATCGGGGCAGCAGATAAAGCGGTAGTAAATTTATTATTGGCACTCGGTATAAGAATCGATTTTATTTGCGTATATGTGATAGCAGATAGAGAATTAGACGAAGATAGGGACGCGCCACCCAGCGCACCGAGAGAGAGACACACCATACCCGCGCACTCTATTGAACGGTTTTCGTTTTCCGATCATCGGTGTATAGCGAAGGATATAACCGGGAAGCATGAAGCCGTAATTGAGAGCGTGACAATCAACGGCACACCCATGAAATACGGGGCTTTTTGTGAACGAATGGACGCTATACAGGATTTTGTTTGTTACCTTGCCACAACTCGAACGGATATCGGCGAGGAAACATATATGGATTCTATGATACGCGAGGAAATAGGCGATCCACCCGCAGTACCGCCAGGACTTGAAAAGGAATGGTCGGAACTTGCGGGAATGCTATGGGAAATTCACAGAGAACAAAAGAAAGCGAACGATAAATAAATACGGGGCATCGACAAGGCAGTCAACCATCCGATACCCCGAAATGTCTCCCCCAACCAAAGGAGCGACACCCCGATTATACAACAGGGACGCTCCGCACACAACAGAAAGGAGCGTGTATTTATGAAATCTCCCGGACGATCAACAGACGAACAAAGGATTATTGAGACATACCGGGCAGCAGACAGCGAAGAAAAGAGTAATATTGTTCTGCTGCTTGACGGGTATAAAGCAGCCCGACAGAACGTAAAAGACGCAATTAGCATATTATGCCGCGCGGCAATCTCCGGGGCTGCTGCCGTTACTGCTGGCACATCAGAACGGGAAACGCCCCGCGCTGCCGCCGACCCCAATCCCGCCCCACGCTTATCAGACGAAGCAGCAGAAGCAATTCCATTTATCCGCACATCAGGAGCGGGCAGATGCGACCGCGCAATAGACGCCGCAATAGAGGAATACGACAGACGGGCATACAGAAATAGTCGGTTTTGCAGTATGACGGCAGCAGACATAAACCACCTTGTTGAAATCTCACAATGTAATATATTTGACGCAGTTTACATGACATTCAAGGCAGCAGCCGTTATAGGTTATCGCGCCGGGAAAAGAAAGCAGAAGAAAGGACGCTGAACAATGGCAAGTATCAGGAAGCGGGGCGGCAGTTATGAAATCACGGTCAGCAACGGACGCACCCCGGACGGAAAGAAGATAATAGACACAGCAACCTTTACCCCTGATCCAGGAAGAACAGACAGGCAGAATGAAAAAGCACTCATGACTTTTGCCGCAGACTTTGAGCGCAGAGTTAAAGCCGGATTATCTCGCGGGGACGGGAAATCGTTTCAGTCATTCGCAGAAGAATGGTTAGCAGTATACGGTGAAAAGGAACTTGAACAGACTACGCTCGAAAGTTACCGTCATTACCTCGCGCTGGTATATCCTCACATCGGAAATATGAAACTAACATCAATCCGACCGTTGACCATTCAGAACACAGTAAACGCTATCCGGGAAAAAGGCTATCAGCTAAAGAACGGACGCCGCAAAAAGTACAGCGAAGAAACGCTCCGGGGAATCAGGATAACAATATCCTCTATCCTATCTGCTGCCGTAGAAGATGGGTTATTACAGAACAACCCCTGTATTATTCGCAAACGGAAGAAGAAAAGCGACCGACAGGAGCGGATTATTAACGCATGGACGCCCGAACAGGCAGCAGTATTTCTTGACCGCATCAGAACGCCGATCCCGGTTGTTGTGCCAGCGCATACACAAACACGCCGGGGAAAACCCGTATCAATAAAAGAGTATACCGGGCGACCGATCATAGTCCCGCTAAAGTATCGCGCCTTTTTCTCCCTTGCCCTGTATTGCGGTTGTAGGCGTGGAGAAATAGTAGCCCTTACTTGGAATGACATAAACTTTGCAGCGGGTACAATGACTATCAGGAAAGCGACCCACTACACAGCAAAGACCGGGCAATATACGGGGACGCCGAAAACAAAGCAATCATACCGGGAATTGTTTATCCCCGCTGCTGCCGTTTCAGAACTCCGGGAACTGAAAAGAGAACAGGCAAGAGAAATAATGCTACTTGGTAGCACATGGACGGGCGACCGATCACAGACCACAGGATATATATTCACACAGGAAACCGGGCAACAAATGAACATATCAACACCGGGGACAGAGTTTCATAGAATCCTTGACGCTATCAACGCAACCTTGCCAGCAGAAGAACAGTTACCGCGCATCAGGTTACATGATTGTAGACACACCGCAGCAAGTATTATGATTGCTGCTGGTCTTGATCCCGTGGCAGTCGCCCACCGTTTAGGGCATAGCGACCCGACAACAACGCTCCGCATATACTCGCACAGTTTTACAGAGAGCGACCGGGCAGCAGCAGACATATTAGGACAGGCAATAGACAGCAAGCGAAAGGCAATCATGTGAACTACCGACACGCTTTTTATGTATGCCTACCGCTTTTGCCTACCGTTTGCCTACCGTACATAACGAAAAACTGTTAAATCAGGTTACATGATACAGAACACAGAGAAACAGAAAACCAATAATGACAGGGCATAGATAAACATTGTTAAAAATGATGTAATCGCAATGACCCGGTTCGGGACGTAGAGGCCGCTGGTTCGAATCCAGTCACCTCGACGAGGGCGGGAATCCAGAATTGACAAGGGTTCCCGCCTTTTTGATTGCACTTTCACGGACTAAAGTTTTGACCATTTTGGAGAGAAAAAGTGCACAAAAAGTGCACTTTCAAAATGATACTTTTCGCGCGCGCACACTCTCGGCAACAACTACGCTTTTTGTTGATGGTTTTGAAAAGCTGAATAATAAGTTTTTGGTGTAATATACAATTTTGTATATAGAATACAAAGGTATCAGGCGCAAGAAAGCGCGCAAATGCATCTCAACGCGCGTCCGGAGAGCAACGACGTGACGTGGAACCATCGAACAAGAAAAGTCATCTGGATTGTAACTTGGCCAGAACAAAGATTCTGATTGACTTCCAATTTGATTCGGTTAGAATTAAAGCATAAGTTTTCTCTTTTTTGTCTTATTCACCCCCATTTAGTTTTTTGAATATAAAAACGAAAAAATGTTCTGATTGACTTAGGCGTTTAGCGGTTTATACTAAACATATAAATAGTCCAATTAGTCATCGTTTACCGGCAAGGCGTTCGCTTTGCCAAAAATCAGCAAAGAATCAAAGATGAATTGGTCGTCGCCATGGAAGAGAAGGTTTACCACTGTTCCATTGTGTGCCGTTTGGCCTTTAATGGCACGATTACAGAATAGACGTTGAGTAGAAGAAGTATGATGACATCAGCGTTCGCTAGAAAAAAGAGGATGCTTGCCTCACAAGAAAGGAGAAATATGAATGAAGTGATTATTAAAAAAGCCGCTCCCGGAAGGGAGATGAAAAAAACACAGGGCTGTATGCAGCCCAATACTCTCTCAAGCGCAGATTTGGAGATCTGCGATGGCCATGTAATGATGGCTTTGCCTGCATATGCAGGTGGAGGTCAGTGCGGGAACACACTGAGGAGCTGGAAAGAGAGAACCAGCAAGCGGTCCGATCGCTTATTGCAACGAGCGACGCGCGCTCCCGTGGCCTGTTGTTGGGGTCAACAGGTGGATTTACCTGAAAGCAAACGTTGCACGTACCTTGATTTATTTATTTACAATCTGTAGCTGTCCGGGTAAAGGATATGGGGCAGCTTAGTTCATCGTGGTCAAATGCACGATTTTGGGGATAAGGAGGAACGTTATGCATAACCTAAAGCATCAACTGACACATGTTGTAAGAGAAAGCTTGCGACCTGGACAGGACAAGCATGCGCAGAAAGGCAAAAGGAAACCGCAGGACGGGCGAATATATAGCTATTCAACGTTTGACGATCGAAAGAAAATCGTCGAGGAATTTGGCACATGGGTCCAAAACCAACACCCAGAAATCAAGCTAGCGATTGAAATAGATACTTGTACCGTCCAGGAGTACCTAGACCAAAAGGCTAAGTGTGGATGCAAGCAGGACACGCTTGATACCTACAGGTCAAACCTACGATCCTTAGCCAGAGAGATTGAAAGTGTTTATGGCACGACCAAGATTGAAATAGCAAAAATCGAGCGTCCAAAAGCCGTTGATCCAGCACCGATCCGGACCTCGAAAGGAATGGACGATGATGATTTTAAAAGACTGGTTGATTCCTATCGTCATCCAACTGATGCTGGCCGTTGTGCGCTTCTATTATCGCGGGCAGCAGGACTTCGAGTGGCCGGCTGCTGTTGGGTTCTTAAAGAGGATATAGAATTGAAGGATGATATGGCAATTGTCCATGTGAGAGAGAAAGGCGGCAGATACAGGGATGTACAAATTAAAGATCCTCAAAAGATAGAAATTCTTAAGGAACTCTATGAGCAGACAGCGCCAAGGCAACATATTGTCCACCGCCGAGATGGACGAAAGATAAAAGTAAAATCGGTGATGGCGAGTGTACGAAGAAAAAAAGATAAACTAGGGCTCCGGGGAAAGTATTTCTATCAGGGGAACCACGCTCTTAGAAAGAGTTGGGCGCAAGATGAATACGATGGGTTCAGAAAAGATCACGGTAAGGCAGAGACAATACAACACGTTAATGTTCAACTTGGACACGGCGTATACCGAGAAGAAGCTATGGCGGCCAGATATGTCTCTAATATGCATTAGAGGGGCTTTGAGGGACGATAACGCCAAGGCAGCGGTACAGGAATTTCAAAGCATAAATCGACTCCTTGAAGGTACAGAAGATGGAGGGACTGATATGGACCAAGAATATCTTACACCTAAAGATATTGAGAAACGTTTAAAACTGAGCCATGCAACGGTGTATAAACTTATGAATCTGCCGGATTTTCCAAAGGTGAAAATAGGCAGAAGCGTGAGAGTGCGAGAGTCAGACTTTAACGCATTCATGGAAGTGTACAAAGGCAAAAGGATTGTGTTGTGATGAATGCCGTATATTGGAAGCGATAACAGCTGAAACATGGAATCGAAGAACCAATCATAAGTGTAACTATTCAAAATTGCATAATATTTGTAATATGGTAAAATTACATAAAAATAGAAATTAAGCATAATTACGAAATTTGTGATAGTATAGAAGAGTATTGGAAATTGATCTTCATACAGAAAGCATGTCAGAGGAACTAAAATGGAAGATTACAGAGTCGGCTTTTTTGGCCTGAGTTTCGAGGTCTCAGAGCTAGATACCAAATCGCTTCCCAAACACATTACTTCTCAAAGGACATTTACCCTATTATCCTGGCGGGATATTGGTTTTATCCTTGTTGGGGTGCCAGCAAACGAACGCTTCGGATTATCTAAGTATGAGAACGACACGGCTCTTATAACTGAAACGTATCGGTTTCCGGTTGCGTTTAGGTTTGAATATCTAAGCATAAGACAGAGAGATGAGCTGATTGATAGAAATATACCGTTTATTGTTGCTAGAGATCAATTGTTTTTTCCGTTTCTTGGAATGGCACTGAGAAATAGATTTGTTAAACCAAAGAAGATTAATGCCGAGAAAATGATGCCTGTTTCGCAAATGCTTTTCTTATACATGTTATACAAAAGCGATGGAAAAGGCGTTCAGAAAAAAGAAGCGGCCGAGAATCTGGGCACTACGAGAGCATCTATTACACGAGCAAGCGACCAATTATCTACTATGGGGCTTATCGCTCAGGAGAAGCGCGGCAAAGAAGTATATATGCAAGTAAAAGAGACAGGATTGCAGTTATACGAAATGGCAAAGCCGTACATGATCAACCCGATTCAACGAGTCATAACGGTGAAGGGAAAAATCGAATACATCCAGCACCCTTTTTCAGGAGAAACAGCCTTGTCCAAGTGTTCGGGGATTGGATTCCCGTCGCTTCTTAAGTCTCACGCCATATTCAAAGATAAGATAAGGCCTGATACAGTTAGAGAAATAGATATTAGATGTGAAACGGAAAAATCAGGAATACAGCTTGAACTGTGGAAATATGATCCGTCGTTGTTCGAATACAAAGGGATTGTTGATCCTGTCTCTTTGGCACTATGTTTCAAGGATTGCGCGGATAAAAGAATTGAGAGTGCCCTTAAAACATATCTCAAGGAATACCCATGGTAGAAGAAAACCGGGATTCTGTAATGGTGAGGGCGGCACTCTCAGCAGGAAAAAAATATGTTTATGAGGTGACGGGAGCTTACTGCGCGATCATATAATGATCGACCGAGAGAGCATTCTGGCCGAGGAGTTCGAGAAGCCTTGCGGCCGGCCCACTGGGGATGTTGACTCCTTCTTCCCAGGATTCCACGGTCTTTTTGGAGACACCAAAGCATTTGGCAAAAACTGCCTGCGTTGTACCGGTCTTGGCACGGATCGCTTTTATTTCATCAGCGGTGTATGTCTTTACCGGTCTGATCTCGATGACAGTCCTTCTTCCCTGAGAACTGCCATGTTTCTTGATATCATTTACTTCTTCCGTAAGGCTCTGCATCAGGCTTTCATACATTGTACTCATGGCGACACCTCTCATCCGTTCTTTCTGATAAACTCGATCAGCTTTTTGATATCATTTCTCTCTGCAGCAGACAGATTATCCTTCTCGTTTTTGGCGAATACACCGATCAGATGTATCGTTTCTTTTTCTTCCACATCGGTATAGCAGACGCGCACGCTACCGCTTTTGCCTCGATGCGGGAAAGCAAACCTCACTTTACGAAGTCCGCCGGTTCCCTGCATCTGATCGCCAACTTTTGGGTTTTCAAGCAGTAACAGCTGCAACTGCCGTAGGTCATCATCCGTAATTCCAGGCTTTGCCATTTCCTGGTGAAGTATTTTGTCTCGATAAAGGTACGTTTCATGCTTTCATAATATCCTATTGAATAGGATTCCTTGAATAGGATTGTCAAGGTGGCGTTTTTATTGTACACGTCGTCATTTACACTTTTGTCAGGGTAGGAGTAGAAGTAGGAGGAGTAGGGAAGTAGGGAAAGCTGGCAAAGGTTGAGTAAAGGCCGTGATTTGTGGAACAGAAAGGGTTTCATTGCGGAGGAATATGGATATGAACGAAGAATTCGACATTTCACTGGATGAATTAGGGCAGTTTATTGAGGATTGCCGGGAAATCGATATCGATATGGATCAGTTTATTGCATATCAAAAGCACCAGTACGAAAAGGCATCCGAAATGGAGATCTTTGATGGCATGGCGTCTGATATGCGAGCATGCATTTCACAGGGAAAACTAAACGAAGCAGCGGGACTGGCGGAGAAATTGAAGGCATGCGACTATGGCGATTTCAGAACCGATATCGACGCATGTTGCCGAAGATGCGCGGATGCCGGGATCATATCTGCGATCAAGCATATGGCGTTAAAGTACCGAAACGGCGCAGATGGCTTGCCTGATCCGGATGCATTCCCGTACCTTAAAAAGCTTTCTGATCTGGGATATGTCAAAAGCTTTAAATTGCTGGGAAATTGCCACTTACAAGGTATCGGATGTGAAATATCCTATGAACACGCTGCGGAAGAGTTTATGAAAGGATATGTATTTGCCGAAGATACCCACTGCATGGAGATGCTTGTACAGATTATGAAAAAGAGGGGGCTTGAAGGAACAAAGATCAGATCCCTGTATGAAAAGCTGTTCCATGACGGAAAACCTGCCTTATCGAGGAACCAGATCGCAGTAATGGCATATACCAGAGAAATAAGTGATTATCCGCCTGAGGCGGCATATTACCTGCTCTTTAATCTGTATCGCAACTATACATACGCATGTGATGAAGAAGAATGCTATGGAGATATACCGTTTTATCTCTCAAAATGCATTCTCGATGGCCTGGGAATCGATCCATGCCCTGTTCTGGCGGAATATGTCCTTAGAGATGCTGAAGATGATTATACTTGGTGGATGCGTGACGGACACAGCAGGGAGAATACAAAGCTCGATCAAGTCGAAGACCTGCTGGGGTATGTGAAAAAGCATATGGAACTTACCGGCTACCCTAATGGGGATGATCTGTATCTTGACTGGCTGGATGAGGAGATGGAGTTCGTTTACAACAACCCCAACTCAACCATGCAACACTATGAATTGTTCGGGGACTGTTATAATTCGTCCCTAATCTGCATAGATCGCAACGTAAATGTGGTGCCTGCATGTCAATCCCAGTAACGACGTGGGTTCGCGGGGTGGTGTTTTTATTGTACACGTTCGAAATTACACTGGGGTCAGAGGTCGAGGAAACGGGGTGCGAAAAGCCCTCAAACCTCAGAAAGGCGAGGTGAGAAAGATGACCAGAGAACAGATGATAAGGAACATGAGCATGATCCTGTCGGGAGAGGAGATGAGCCGGATCGAGGTGAATGAAACGGAGGACGGCGCGGCGTGCGTTGACCTGGATCTGCATCAGCTGACCAGAAAAGAGGCGGAGAGGCTGCTGCGGAATGTGATCAATATGAACCGGGGAGGATTTGTACTGAACGCGATCCATGGATTCAACCACGGTGTAGTCCTCAAGAAGATGATCATGGAGACGACCTTCGGGCGGCGCGTGATCGATCGCAGAAGTCCGGCGTGGAATCCGGGACAGACGTTTCTTAAGGTGGCGTCATAAGAACAAGGAGATACAGCTATGGATCGATTCGTCGCTTTTCTCGAATCAGTTGTGGGGTAGAAAGTGAGGCCATATTATGATTATGATTTCACCTGAAACATACATAAGCGATTTTCTGACTGCTGATTATCATGATCTCATGAAAGAACGCGATCGGCTTATTCGTTATATACGTAAATACGAAAAGCTGGAGTGCGCCGGTGATCGATCGGGTGAAGAATGGAATGTGAGCCCATCATCTAATGTGAGATATCAATTGTACTTGGAATACTTGGCAAAAATATGTAGTCTTATGCACGAAAGGTATAATGCTGAGTATGTGTGGGGGGACAAGAAACTGTCTGACCCAGTTCAATCTGTGAAAATGAATGATCGGCAGAAAAGCTCCTAATGATGGATGAGCTTGATCCGGATGAAATCCATGATCGGGCAGAGGAATCAAGAGAACAGGTGAGACGATCGTTGAAACTCCTTGAGTTGCCTGAAGAAGTGCAGGATAAGCTTATTTCAAAGGGAGTCAAAGAGAACCGTCCCCATTGACTCCCAAAGGAGTCAAACAGAACCGTCCCCATTGACTCAGTTCCCATTGACTCAATCGAGTTGCCGGATTGCTTCAAAGGTATTATTGTTTCAATGTGATCTTGGATATAAAGGAGATACTTGTGTCATACAGTGAAGTGATCAAAAACTTCAACAAAATACGGGATTATATGCGGGAGTTCTTCGTCTATGGATTTAAGAGCCGCGATGAGTATAGGAAAAAGAGCGGCAGGTCCTATGACGATGAGCGGCGCAGGCTGGAAAGCTGGCTTGGAGATTACATGAAATTTCGGCAGACACCGGAAGGAAAGAATGTATTTCTATCCATTGACAGCCGCGTGACACGTCATAATCCGCTGTTTAAAGCCTGGAAAGCCAAAAGCTTTACAGATGGTGATATTACGCTCCATTTTATCTTGATGGACCTGCTCGCGACATCTGACAGGCCGCTCACGATCATTGAGATCGCAGAACAGATCGATACATATCTGTCCGTTTTTGATGATCCCAAGACCTTTGATGAGTCAACCATACGTAAAAAACTCAAGGAATACGCCGCGGAAGGGATCGTCTGTACAGAAAAACAGGGAAAGACAGTATGTTATAAGGGTGTTCAGAGTACTGAGGCCCTTGATCACTGTGATGCGGATATGCTGGATTTCTTTTCAGAAACGGCCCCCTGCGGAGTGATCGGATCCTTCCTGCTTGATAAAAAGAAAGAACATCAGGGGATTTTGGCTTTCAAACATCATTACATCACGAGCGCGCTGGACAGTGAGATCCTGTGCTCCCTGTTTCTGGCGATACGCGGAAAAAAGACGATAACCATGGAATCAGTGAGCAGAAACGGGGGCTGCGTCTCGGAGAACCATGTCGTCCCGCTGCAGATCATGATCAGCGTGCAGAACGGACGCCAGTACCTGATGGCTTATGATACGGGGTATAACAGGATCACGTCATTCAGGGTCGACAAAATCACTTCTGTAAAGACAGAAGAGGAGAGCGGTCAGTTCGATGAGCACAGGGAACAGTTTGAGAGAATGAAGCAGCATCTATGGGGCGTCAGCACACAGAGCCGCTCCGGTGACAGACTGGAGCATGTTGAGTTTACGGTGCGATACGCGGATGACGAACAGCATATCCCCAAACGCCTGGAGCGCGAAAAACGATGCGGCACGGTCGAGCGGATCGATGCCCACACATGCCGGTTCAGCGCGGATGTGTACGATGCCAGCGAGGTCATTCCCTGGATCAGGACCTTTCTCTGCCGGCTTACGGAGGTTCACTTTTCTGACAAAAGGCTCGAACGGCAGTTTAAGCATGACATAAAGGAAATGTACGCCCTGTATGATCTGGAAGGTGGTGACGGCTCATGATCTTCAGTGAATTATACAGCGCGTATTATAATGCCGTGGCGGACATCATTAGGACGGCCCTGGATCATCCTGTACAAAAGGGCGAGCTCAGGCGGATCGTCGAAAAACACGCTTTTGGCGAGAGTGTTTTAAGCATCGAACCGGCGATCCTTGAGGAGCGCTGGCAGATCATTAAGCCTGATGGGACGACCAATATCCGCCTGGCTCCGCAGATGCCTCTGACGACCATACAAAAGCGCTGGCTCAAGGCGGTATTGCTGGATCCGCGGGTGCGCCTGTTCCTCGATGATACCGACATCCTGCCGGATGTGGAGCCGCTGTTTACGAAGGATGACTATACGATCTTTGATAAGTATGCAGACGGTGACGATTATGAAGACGAAGCATACAGACAGAGATTCCGGCTGATCATGGACGCGATCAGGAATGAATATCCGATCAGAATAGAAATGAATAACCGCCACGGAAGGCGCGTCCAGCGGATCCTCATGCCTAAATATCTGGAGTATTCCGAAAAAGATGACAAATTCCGCCTGATCGCTTCCGGAAAGACGTTCAATGGGATCTTCAACCTTGGGAGGATCCTGAGCTGCGAGCGTTTCCATGGAGACTGCAATACAGGCGATCATACAGAGGTAATCCCCGTCATGGACAGCGTCGTATTTGAACTGTACGACCGAAGAAACGCACTGGAGCGAGTCCTTTTGCACTTTGCACATTTTGAAAAGGAAGCAGAGCGGATCGGAAAAGACAGCTACAGGGTCACCATACGATATGATAAAGACGATGAAACAGAGATTGTGATAAGGCTCCTTTCCTTCGGCCCGATGGTTAAGGTGATAGAACCGGAGCCCTTTGTAGATCTGATAAAGAAACGATTGATCGCTCAAAAAAGTTGCGGACTGTAAACAGTTCGCAACTTTTTTTCCGTGATACTCCCCCGGCATGAGAATAGAATGAGGCATGTAAACAGAACAGGCCTGCCAGTGTCTGTCTGTTTACTGAAAGACGCAAACAGCAATTGACAAGATTCTAGGGGGAAGGTCCCTCGCCTACGTATAGTGGGCGTTCAAGCCGAAAAGGCGGCGTCTTGAAAGAAAAGCACATACAGCAATTCCTTATGGTGAACGAGTAAGTAGATACTCCCTATTGGGTTCGAAACCCTGAATGTGCTTTGAACATGGAAAAAGGCACCAACAGCAAACCGTGCGAACAAAACCGGTTACCAAAACCGGATGAGGAGGACTATAGCCATGGATACAGGAGATCCGGCTGGTTGTCAGCCCAATGTTGAATACGGTGCCTTGTCACACAAAATGCAGGAGGTAAAAACCATGCTGAATCATATGAAAGAAGAAATGAACAAAACCTTTACAGAGAACGGTGCAGTGACATACCGCTCCACAGGCTCGGATTGTCTGGATCTGTTTGCGGCCATCGGTGCGCTCCGCGGGGAGAGCGATGAGGAGATCATCACACGGTTTACCCGCGCCTATACAGAAAACCCTGATATGGCAATGAAGATCCTGTTCTTTGCAAGAGATATCAGAGGCGGCCTGGGTGAAAGACGCGTTTTCCGGACGATCTTTAACTGGATCGCTGACAACGAACCCGCTTCTGTAAGAAAGAACATAGGCTATGTCGCTGAATACGGCCGGTATGATGACCTTTTGTCTTTGATGGGGACTTCCTGTGAAAAAGAGATGATCTCATATCTCAAAGATCAGTTCAGGAAAGATGTGGCAGCGCTGGAGAGTGACGAGGACGTTTCACTTCTTGCAAAGTGGCTTCCTTCCGTGAACGCATCCAACAGACAGAACGTTCTTACAGCAAAAAAGCTCGCCAGGGCGTTCGGACTTTCGGATGCCGAATACAGGAAGTGTGTAGTAGCTTTGCGCGCAAGGATCCGGATCATTGAGAATAATCTTAGAGTGAGGGACTATTCGTTTGACTACGAAAAGCAGCCTTCCAGGGCAATGTACAAGTATCGACAGGCCTTTATGAGAAATGACAGGGATCGGTATGACGCCTTTTTGAACAGGGTCTCTGCCGGAGAAGCAAAGCTGCATGCGGACAATGTCGCTCCGTATGAACTTGTCGAACCGTACCTGGATGGTTTGTGGGGCTGCAATGAGAACTGCTATATGAAAAAGATCACACCTGAGGAGAAAAGGGTTCTGAATGCTACCTGGGACTCCATGCCCGATTTTGGAGGCGATGAGAATGCCATCGCGGTCGTCGATACCTCCGGTTCGATGTATTGTGACAGAAAGCCGCTGCCTGCCGCTGTTGCGCTGTCTTTGGGCCTCTATTTTGCAGAGCATAATAAGGGGATCTTTAAGAACCACTTTATTGAGTTTTCCGAAAACCCGCAGCTCATACAGGTCAAGGGTGACACCTTCGCGGACAGGCTGCGCTATGTCGCTTCGTTCAGTGAAGTGGCCAACACAAATCTGGAGGCTGTGTTTGACGTGATACTGAACGCTGCCGTGAAGAATAAGGTTTCGCAGGAAGAATTGCCCGCAAAACTGATCATCATCTCGGATATGGAATTTGATTCCTGTGTCCGTGATGCGTCGGCTGTGAACTTTGAACATGCGGCAAGCAGGTATGCGGCACATGGATACAGACTACCGCAGATCATCTTCTGGAATGTCGCGAGCAGAAACAGACAGCAGCCTGTCAGGCAGAATGACCTCGGCGTGGCGCTGATCTCCGGGGTGACACCGAGGATCTTCTCGATGGTGGCGGGAGGCCAGCTGTCTCCGTTTAAGTTCATGATGGAGATCATAGAAAGTGAGCGCTATGCAAAGATAGCGGCATAGCGCTCCGCTTAAGAGGACAGAATAATGATTGAAATAAAAGGAAATAAGAATACAGCGATCTGCTATGCAAATGTCATAGAAGAAGGCGCGATCGAGCAGATCCGCAGGATGTGTGACTATGCTCTTACAGAGGGAAGCAGGATCAGGATCATGCCGGATGTCCATGCGGGTAAGGGATGCACCATCGGAACGACGATGACCATCGTCGATAAAGCGTGCCCCAATATCGTGGGTGTGGATATCGGCTGCGGCATGTATACGGTAAAGCTTGACGCCAAGGAACTCGATTATGAAAAGATCGATGAAGCATGTCATTATGTTCCTTCGGGATTGAACACATGGGAGGGAAGAAAGGAACACTTTGACCTCACGGGGCTGAAATGCTTCCGGTCTTTAAAGGATACTAAAAGACTGGAGCGCTCCTTGGGCACGCTTGGCGGTGGTAACCACTTTATCGAGATCGATAAGGCTTCCGACGGCACGTTTTACCTGGTGATCCATTCGGGGTCCAGAAATCTTGGAAAACAGGTGGCGGAACTGTATCAGCAGCTGGCAGTCGACCTTCATATGGGCAGGGAAGAGTACTTCAGAAAGAGGGATGAGATCATCCGCACTTATAAGGAGGATGGCCGCAGGGATGAGATACAGAAGGCCCTGAAGGAGCTTAAGAGAAACTATGAGACTCAGGATCTGGCGATCCCGGAGGACATCTGCTGGTTGTACGGAACCTTTCTGGAGGATTATCTGCATGACGTCGAGATCTGCCAGGCATTCGCGAGAAGAAGCAGGGAGATCATGGCAGAGACGATCCTCGAGAGGACCGAGATGGGCAGAGATGAGGGCTTCCATACGATCCACAACTATATCGATACAAAGGAGATGATCCTCAGAAAGGGCGCGATCGCCGCTCACGCCGGCGAAAAGGTGCTTATCCCCATCAATATGAGAGATGGCTCTGTGATCGCGACCGGAAAGGGCAATCCCGAATGGAATTATTCCGCGCCGCACGGAGCCGGCAGGCTCATGTCGAGGTCAAAAGCCAAGGAGAGCCTTACCATGGAAGCCTACATCGATTCCATGAAGGGGATCTACACGACCTCGGTGAATGAGAAAACCCTTGATGAGGCACCTATGGCGTATAAGTCCATAGACGACATCATCGATGTCATCAGGGATTCCGTAGATATCATCGATATCATGAAGCCGGTCTACAATTTCAAGGCGTCAGATGATGAACTGCCCTGGAAAAAGAAGAAGGAATCATGCGCTTAGAAGATGGGACAGGATATATCAGCATAGAGTTCTCTGATCGGCTGTATCATGACGGAGAACACTTAGAGGTATTCCTCAATTTCTCCATTGAAGGAGTGGGGTGGGGCGTCGTTTTGGATCATTATTTCTCGTTCAAGGCAATCAGGGCCTTTTCAGAGAATCTGGACCGCTTGATCAAAGGAGAGGAGGATGAGTTTCATTACTCCGAGGACGATCCTGAGCTGATACCAAAGCCTTTCTACTGGTTTGATATAAAGCGCAAAGGGGCAGTCTTTGAGACGCACCTCAAGATCCACGACTGTCTGGATGACTATATCGAAGTGACGGAAAACGTCAGTGCTCAGAAACTGAAAGCATTTCAGAAGGAGTTTGAAAACGCATTAGAAGGGCGTGGCATGGGAGATTGAGGGATGCTGCCTGGAAGCATCCTTTGATCACATCCCATGCAGATCAGTTCCATGCCATTTGTAACTGTCGCTTGTTGAGTGCACAATCTGTAAGGTATAGATTGATGAGAGTCTGATAAGGGATGCCGGATCGTTCGGATTCCTTCTTGAAATAATCAATCGTATCGCTGTTCAGATTGATCGTAACAGGCTTCTTTGTCCGGTTGGAATACGGATTCTTCCTTGGATTCAGTTTTTTGATATCATATTCTTCTCTCATGACCACTCACCCCCTCGATATTCATTGTAAACACGAATCTCGGATGTCACAGCTTTTCTCGCTGAAATAATCCGTATTATATTATCGTTTCCCCGGTAACAGTGACTAACAATACAAAGGTGTTCCTTTTGCGTCAGACCGATCATAAGGAATCGGTCTTCATCTTCGGAGTTGTCCGGATCATCAAACAGGATAGCATCATCATCGTAAAACACTTCCTGTGCTTCCTCAAATGAGATCCCATGCTTTTTCTGGTTTGATTGGTTTTTATTCTCATCCCATTCAAAAATCAAATCATCCATACTTACATTATACATATAATCTATTTATTGTCAAGAATCTGCGGATATAAAGTGTTTTTTGGGCCGGTGAGGCTCTTTTGCTCCACAGGAAAAGCCACAATAACAGCACTGGTTTCGAATCGAAACCTCCGGGGTTGACCGCCCCAAATACGCCCTATATACTTGAATTGTTCATAGATGGCGCGCATCTATAAGGAGCGAGGTTTTGGATCAGACAGACGAAAAGATTCTGGAGCTGCTGAAGGGAATGCCAGGATGTCATACCAGGAGCTGGGTGACGCGATCGGCATGTCCCGCGTAGCAGCCAAGAAACGGGTGAAGAAGCTGGAGGAGGCCGGCGTAATCCGGGGATACAACACCACGATCTATAAAGAGGGAGAGGTCACGATGCTCATCGACATCGATACAACCCCTGAAGGCTTTGAGGATGTCCTCAATTATGTGGGAACCCGGACCGTCAACATCAGACAGATCTTCACCACGACCAAGGAAAACCACATTCATGCGGTCGCCGTATCGTCTTCTATCGAAAACCTCAGATACATGGCAAGAATGATCTTCAAACACTGTGAGGAAGGCATTGAACATATGTCCTGCCATGCAGTCAACGAGATCGTCAAGGATGTATACGGAGGCGTCAAATAT
>JAILFA010000018.1 GCA_024687125.1 Lachnospiraceae bacterium | reverse complement strand
GTGATTTTTACAGAGTCACCTGTACCTTGTAACCGTGGTTTTGTGTATCACAGAGACGGAAGCGGTCTGTTCAGACTTGCCGGGACTTGCCCGTGCAAAGGAACAAACTATGAAGTAGGTTTCCATGCGAACATTCAGATTCCGACAGGAGGAACGGTTGAGACGATCAGCCTTGCCGTGTTCGTTGACGGTGAAGAAGATCCGTCGAGCATTATGTCCGTAACACCTGCGGCGGTCGAAGAACCGTTTAATGTTGGGGCAGGGATAATTGCTACTGTCCCGTGCATTTGCAAGTGTTCTTCGGTATCGATCCGAAATGTGAGTACACAGGCAATCGAGGTATCAGCGGCGAATATCACCTTTGATCGGTGAGGAAAGGAGAACCATGAAAGACTTATACAATGATCTGCATGGTGCGTGTGAAGCCATGAGCCGTGAACTTGG
This sequence comes from Lachnospiraceae bacterium, assembly GCA_024687125.1. Taxonomy (GTDB): domain Bacteria; phylum Bacillota; class Clostridia; order Lachnospirales; family Lachnospiraceae; genus Butyrivibrio. The sequence goes on along the minus strand of JAILFA010000018.1, from coordinate 10,441 downwards.
CGAGATGGTTGATAAGATCGAGCAGAACGGTTGGAAGATGAGCGGTTCTGATCTTGAGATGATGGATAAACTCACGCACGGGATCAAGTCTGTCAAGACCACAATGGCTATGATGGACGCAGAGGGCGGCTCTTTTGATGATGGATCTTACGCAAGAGGGCGTAGATCGTATGCGAGAGGGCGCGACAGTATGGGACGTTATACGTCTCGCAGGGCTTATGACGATGGTATGAGAGATGATTACAGAGCGTGATCTTGAAGAAGCCATAGCGGAGTGCAAAGGGAAACGAAACCCGGACTCCTCAACGTGCATCAAATTGGCGGCGTTTTATACGATCAAGGAACATCTTTATCCGGGAACGCCACAGAACTTCACTTATGCCGCACCGCCGATTGAAACGGACTATTCCGTTGTAGACTTTCCGGGGGAGAGTGAACTTGCGCGGGCGGTTGATGGAAGAAGGCAAAAGGAAGTGTGGCCTGTATTTGATGAACTAATGGCTACTTTGGAGGCGATCAATCCTCGATTACATGATGCAGTCATGCGAAAACTGTCATAACAAAGGGCACGGCATGGAGAGATCCTTGCCGTGCTTTTTGCAATCCGAGTATGTGTATGCTATAATCATAGGAAGATTTACGGAGGATTACATGGACAAACCCGAATTTATTTCATACTATGCACACGAGGCAGAAATGGCGAGATCAGAACTCCATAGTAAGAGGATGTTCGTCTTGTGGATCGTCACATTCTTGTCTCTGATCTTGACAAATGCCGGGTGGATGTGGTATGAGAATCAGTTTGAAGACGTTGTAACCGAAGTGTCACAAGAGGTTGAGACGGGCGAAGGTGACGCAATCGTGACAGGAGTTGGTGATATCTATGGCGAAAGTAAAACAGACGGTCAAAACGAAGACCCGGAAACTGAAAACGGGCGGTAATAGTGGGTATGTTCAATGCAATATGTGTCACGGAACAGGACGCGTCAAAAAGGGTAAAAAGTAGTCCGTGAAACATTGAATTTTTACCCTCTGCAACACGACTTGCAACACGGATTCCCGGAAGCGTTGAATTTTGTACGGTTTATAATGCCGGCAGCGGGACTTGAACCCACACGATGTTGCCATCAACAGATTTTGAGTCTGCCTCGTCTGCCAATTCCGACATGCCGGCATCTGCTATGAGAACGCCGCGGGAAAACCCTGCGGCGGCCTTCTTTGACAAGAGGAGAGTATAGCATATGGGTATGCAAAACGCAAGAACAATATACGGTGCGCTGGAAGCCGGAGGCACAAAGATGGTCTGCGCTCTGGGGCTTGCGGACGGCACGATCCTGGAGCAGACCTCCATTCCCACAACAACGCCTGAGGAGACGGTCCCGCTGATCACAGCATACTTCCGTGATAAGGGCATTGCGGCGCTCGGCATCGGCTGCTTCGGACCGGTGGATCTGGACAGGACATCCGATACCTGGGGGATGATCCTGGATACGCCCAAGCTTGCCTGGCGGCATTATCCCATCGCAAAGGTTCTGGCGGATGCTCTGCATGTTCCGGTGGGCTTTGATACCGATGTCAACGGTTCCCTCCTGGGAGAAGTCACCTTTGGGGCAGTCAGGGGGCTTTCGGATGCTGTGTACATCACGATCGGGACCGGCATCGGCGCAGGGATCCTGACGAATGGGAAACTGCTCCACGGCATGCTTCATCCGGAGGCGGGGCACATCCTGATGCGGCCGCTTTCGGGGGATGCCTATCAGGGAAAGTGCCCTTATCACGGTACCTGCTTTGAAGGGATGGCGTCAGGCCCCGCCATTGAAGAGCGATGGGGAAAGCCCGGCAGGGAACTGGCGGACAGGACAGAGGTGTGGGAACTGGAAGCGGGATACATCGCACAGGCTCTCACTTCGCTCGTGATGATCCTGAGCCCTGAGAGGATCATCCTGGGCGGCGGTGTCATGCATCAGGAGCAGCTTTTCCCGATGATCCGGAAAAAGACACTGGAAGCGGTCGCTGGCTATCTGAATACGGAACTCCTCGCGGATATTGACCATTACATTGTCCCGGCGTCCCTGGGAGATGATCAGGGGATCATGGGGGCGGTGCAGCTTGCCGTAGAGGCGTTTTTCGGCAGAGGTTCATTAACTCCTGATTGAATTCTTACGATTTTTCTTGAAATCCCTGTCTTTTTTGCTATAATTCATCTTTAAATATTCATTTTTTTCCGGGCGGAGGAACTATGGCACAGCTCTGGGGCGGAAGATTCGAAGGAGAGACGGACAGATCGGCGTGGGAGTTCAATGCTTCCATCGGATTTGACAGACGGCTCCTGAAAGAGGATATCGAGGGCAGCATCGCACATGCCAAGATGCTGGAAAAGCAGGGCGTCCTGACATCGGCGGAGGCCAGCGAGATCGTGCGCGGCCTGACCGGGATCTATGCGGATGTGTACGGCGGCGCTCTCGTCATCACGGATCAGTACGAGGATGTCCACAGCTTTGTCGAGGCCAATCTGATCGAGCGGGCCGGCGATGTCGGCAAGAAGCTCCACACCGGGCGCTCCAGAAATGATCAGGTGGCGCTTGATATGCGGCTCTATACGCGCAGCCGGGTGATCGAGATGGACCATCTGCTCCGGGAACTGCGAAGCGTGCTTCTTGATCTGATGAAGGAGCATATCGACACGATCATGCCCGGGTTTACGCACCTGCAGAAGGCGCAGCCGGTGACGCTCGCGCATCATCTGGGTGCCTATTTCGAGATGTTCACCAGGGATTCTTCCAGACTTGAGGATCTGTACGACAGACTCAACGTCTGTCCGCTGGGGGCGGGAGCCCTCGCCGGGACGACCTATCCGCTGGACCGCGCGTACTCCGCTACGCTCCTCGGATTTAAGGGCCCCACGCGCAACAGCATGGATTCCGTTTCGGACAGGGATTATCTGCTCGAGTTCCTGTCGGCGCTTTCGATCCTCATGATGCATCTTTCCCGGTTCTCCGAGGAGGTCATCCTGTGGAATTCCAATGAATACGGCTTTGTCGAGATCGATGACGCCTATTCGACGGGTTCGAGCATCATGCCGCAGAAAAAGAACCCGGATATCGCGGAGCTGGTCCGCGGCAAGACAGGAAGGGTCTATGGCGATCTGATGCAGCTGCTCACCACGATGAAGGGGCTGCCGCTCGCCTATAACAAGGATATGCAGGAGGACAAGGAGGGCGCCTTTGACGCGATCGACACGGCAGCTGCCTGTGTGAGCCTCTTTACCTCGATGCTCCGGACTCTGAAGTTCAGAAAAGAGACCATGGAAAAAAGTGCTGCGCTCGGCTTTACCAACGCCACGGACGCAGCGGATTATCTCGTCGGCAAGGGGGTACCGTTCCGCGATGCGCACGGGATCATCGGCAGACTTGTCCTGCACTGCATAGACAAAGGCTGCGCTCTCGATGATCTTTCGCTTGCGGAGTTTAAGACTTTTTCCGATACATTTGAAGAGGATGTCTTTGACGCGATCTCCCTGAAGACGTGTGTGGAAAAGAGACTGACGACCGGAGCACCGGGACGGCAGGCGATGGAAGAGGAGATCCGGGCATCCGAAGAGATACTCAAAAACGATTGGACTGCGGCCTATGATCTGGCCGATATGACAGAAAAGGAGAAAAGTGATGAGTGAAAGATTAAGAGCAGGCATACTTGGTGCGACGGGCATGGTGGGGCAGAGATTTATCGCGCTCCTGGAGAACCACCCGTGGTTTGAGGTCAAGGTGGTCGCGGCGAGCCCGCGTTCTGCCGGCAAAACCTATGAAGAGGCGGTCGCCGGCCGCTGGAAGATGGATACGCCGATCCCGGAGGCTGTAAAGAACCTGCGTATCGTCGGCGTGGACGAGATCGCCAAGATCGCGGGCGAAGTCGACTTTGTGTTCTCTGCACTTGCGATGAGCAAGGAGGAGATCAGGGATCTCGAGGAAAAGTTCGCAAAAGCGGAGGTACCGGTGGTCTCCAACAACAGCGCGCACCGCTGGACGCCGGATGTGCCGATGATCGTTCCGGAGGTCAATCCGCAGCACACGGACATCATCGAATTCCAGAAAAAGAGGCTGGGAACAAAGCGGGGCTTTATCTGTGTGAAACCCAACTGTTCGATCCAGAGCTATACGCCGGTCCTCACCGCCTGGAGAAAGTGGGAGCCCTATGAGGTGCTCGCAACGACCTATCAGGCGATCTCCGGAGCCGGCAAGAACTTTGACGAGTGGCCCGAGATGGTCGGCAATGTGATCCCCTTTATCTCCGGCGAGGAGGAAAAGAGTGAAAAGGAGCCGCTGCGTCTCTTCGGCCGCATTGAAAACGGTGCTATCGTGCCGAGCGATGAGATGGTCATTACGAGCCAGTGCATCCGGATTCCTGTGCTATACGGCCATACGGCGGCGACCTTTGTGAAGCTCCGCAAAAAGGCTTCCAAAGAGGAACTGATCGAGGCGATGACCTCCTTCTCAGGTGAGCCGCAGAGTCTGGGACTTCCGAGCGCACCGAAGCAGTTCATTCAGTACTTCACCGAGGACAACCGTCCGCAGGTCGCCCTGGATGTCAACTATGAGAACGGCATGGGCGTCAGCATCGGCAGACTCCGTGAGGATACCCTCTTTGACTGGAAGTTTGTGGGCCTTTCCCACAACACCATCCGTGGTGCGGCAGGCGGCGCTGTGCTCTGCGCTGAGCTCCTTAAGGCACAGGGCTATATCACAGCCAGATGATGAACCGCACGGATACGCAGACTCTGGCGTCGCTCAGACGCTATCGGGACAACGACGGCAATGCCGTCGTTGTCTGTTACGGGAATAAATATATCGACAGGGCGCCTGTTCTGTCCGGTTTTCTGCGGGATCAGCGGTCTGTTTTCTACAGCGCTGCATGCGTGACGGATCGGGAACAGAGGAGACGCTTCGCGGCGATCTTCCGTGAAAAGGGGACGGCGATCTCTGAGTACCCGACCTGGCCGGAGCTTTTTTCCTGCATCCGTGCTTGCTCAGCTGAGGGAGGAAAACTGATCGTCGTGCTCGATCACTTTGAGCATTTCTTCTATGAGGACGGCGGTTTCTTTTCTGCGCTCGCAGATGTCTCGGCGACCCGTGATGCCGCACAGGGCGATCTGTTTTTTCTGCTCCTTTCCGATGATGAGGTGTGGGTGGAGAACACCTTCGTGTCCAAAGCGGGAGCGTCCGCCGCAGCTGTGTCGGGCTTTGTGAAGCGCAGGGAATCCCGGTTTACCGAACTGCGCAAGGCCTTTCCGAAGCTTTCCTTTGCCGAGGCGACCGCGCTCTATACAGTCTTTGGCGGAGAAACGGCACTGTGGAAGCTTTATGATCCGGCGGTTTCCTTTAAGGACAACATCTGCCGCCTGTTTTTGACGGACGGCCCGGGCGGGATCTCGGATCTGGCGATGCAGAGGCTCTCCGATCTTGTGCGGGAACCGGCGGTCTATGCGACGATCCTGGCGGGTCTGGCAAGCGGCAGGGAAAAACTCGGGGATCTCTATCATGCGACGCAGATCCCGCGGGCCAAGCTTTCCGTATATCTCAAGACACTCATGGGCCCGCGCTATGTAGAAAAAGTCTTTTCTTTCGGAACCGCCGCGAACGAAAAGACAAAGAAGGGGGTCTACCGGATCAGCAATCCCTTTATGCGCTTTTACTTCCGGGTGCTCTATCCGAACGAGAGCCTTCGACGTCAGATGACGCCGGACAAGTTCTTTGATATGTACCTTTCTTCGCCGCTGATCAAAGCCTGCACGGAGAGCTTTCGCGATATCTGCAGGGAGTATATGGAAGATCAGGATGAAAAGGGGGCGCTGCCGTTTGCGATCGCCGAGGAGGGAGAGTGGAACGGCAAGGCCGGTTCGATCGATCTCATCGCCGAGAGCGAAGAGGGAGAGTCACTCATCGGCCTGAGCGTCTATGACCGTATTCTTACGGAGGAGGATTATCACTTTCTTCTTGGCTATGCAAGGCAGGCAAAGATCCGCCCGGATCACTGCTATCTGTTCTCTGCCGAGGGCTTCGGGACGGAGCTCATCCAGGCGGCGAAGCATGTGATCGGTCTGCATCTGGTCGGTATCAGAGAACTCGAGCATGGGTAAGCAGCTGTTCATTGCGGAGAAACCGAGCGTTGCGAGGCAGTTCGCTTCCGCGCTGGGATACAGGATGAAGAACAGTGACGGCTTCATGGAGAGTGATGAAGCCGTCATCACCTGGTGTGTCGGACATCTTGTCACGATGAGCTACCCCGATGTGTATGATCCAAAGTACCACCACTGGTCTCTGGAGACGATCCCGTTCATCCCCGAAAAGTGGCTGTACGAGGTGATCCCGGCATCCGCCAAACAGTTCCGCATCGTAGAAAAACTCCTGAACCGCGAGGACGTCGACACGATCTACATCTGCACCGACTCCGGACGGGAGGGCGAATATATCTACCGTCTGGTCGACGCACAGGCGCATGTCACGGGCAAAGTCAAAAAGCGCGTCTGGATCGATTCGCAGACGGATGAGGAGATCCTGCGCGGCATCCGGGAAGCAAAGGATGACTCCGAGTACGACGGCCTGGGGGCCGCGGCCTATCTGCGCGCCAAGGAAGACTATCTGATGGGTATCAATTTCTCCCGGGTACTGACACTCAAATACGGCAGTGTGATCCAGCGGAGCCTGAAGTCGGAAAAGCGCTGCGTGATCGCTATCGGCCGGGTGATGACCTGCGTGCTCGGCATCGTCGTGGAGCGGGAACGGGAGATCCGATCCTTTGTCCCGACGCCTTTCTTCCGTGTGGAAGCCCAGGCGGAGATCGGCGGATCAAGGATCCCGCTGCAGTGGTTCGCGGGAGAACAGAGCAAATACGCGGGTACGCCCGCATTGTACAAGGACAGCGGATTCCTGAAGAGAGAGGATGCGCAGGAACTCATTGACAGCGTGTTCGGCGCTGCGGGTTCCGCCTCCGGAAAAGTAGAAAAAGCCGGGAAGAAGACAGAAAAGAAATACGCACCTCTGCTGTACAATCTGGCGGAGCTGCAGAATGACTGCTCGCGGCTCTTTAAACTGAGTCCGGATCAGACGCTTTCCATCGCGCAGGAGCTCTATGAGAAAAAACTGACCACCTATCCGCGTACGGATGCCAGGGTACTCTCCACGGCGATCGCCAAGGAGATCCGCAGGAATATCGACGGACTGACCGGTGTGCCGCAGGTCTCGACTTTTGCGCGGGCGATCCTGCAGCATGAGTCCTGGAAGGGGATCGCAAAGACGAAGTACGTCAACGACAAGGCGATCACGGATCATTACGCGATCATCCCGACGGGGCAGGGCCTTTCCGCACTGGGGAGCCTTTCGCCCATCGCCGCCAAGGTCTATGAGTGCATTGCACGGCGATTCCTCGCGGTCTTTTACCCGCCAGCTGTCTGGCAGAAAACATCGCTCCTGGTATCCGCACAGAACGGGGAGCATACGGAACTGTTCCGGTCTTCTTTTAAACTGCTCAGTTCCAAGGGTTATCTGCATGTGCTCGATCGCGGAACGCAGGAAAAAAAGAGCAGAACGAAGAACGATGCGGAGGACGCAGCCGGGCAGGAGAACTCCTCGCAGGAGGATAAGGCTCAGGACGACGGCGCGCAGGAGGTGACTCTGACAGATGAGGCACTTGCCGAGGCGATCGCCGGACTGAAAAAGGGCTCAGCTCTTACGCTCCTTGATCCCGCGATCCGGGAGGGGGAGACCAGTCCGCCCAAACGTTACAGTTCCGGCACGATGATCCTCACGATGGAGAACGCGGGGCAGTTCATTGAGGATGAGGAGCTCCGCGCGCAGATCAAGGGCAGCGGCATCGGCACGAGCGCGACAAGGGCCGGGATCCTGGAAAAGCTCTTCCGTTACCACTATCTCGCGCTGAACAAAAAGACACAGATCATCACGCCGACGCTGCTTGGGGAACTGATCTACGATACGGTTGCCTGCTCAATGAAGCCGATGCTCAATCCGGCGCTCACAGCCAGCTGGGAAAAAGGGCTCACGATGGTTGCGGACGGAACTTTGCCGGAAGAGGAATATATGGTCAAGATGGACGACTTTGTCAGGCGCCGCACAGACTCAGTTAAGGGCTCCGATTTTTCACAGGCCCTGCAGCGGCAGTTTTCCGCGATCATCCCGCTGTATCCTGCCTGGAAGGATTTCGGAAAGCCTAAAAAGCGCTAAAGATTATCCTGATCCTGCCGATATAGATATCGGACAGCGAGGGAGCGCACAAGTCCAAGAGGAGCACGGTTTCAAGGGATTGAGCCGGCTGACGCCTTGGGTTTGTGCGCTCCTTCTGTATTCTCAGATGCCTGTCTGTCAGGCGGGCTGCATACAGAAGGAGGAAAACACATGAAGATCGCAGACAGTATCATGCAGATGGCCGCAAGCGGAACCTATGTAAAGCTGGAGAGCTCCGGTTCGGGGATCGATCTTATCCGCAGAGAGACGTCCTCTTCGTCCCTGGAGAGATCCGGCAAGGGAACTTCAGGGGAGAGCACGCTGGAAAAACTCGGCTCTTTCGTGAAAAATGCGGCGGCCGACAAGGATGAGAAAAAGAGCTTCACGGAGGGCTTCAGCGACCTCCTGAACAATTCCTATACGCGCACGGGCGATTATGCGCAGGCATCCTCGGAGACCAAAGAGCTTGGCAGGAGAGGGATCAGCAGCCTGGCCGGAACCACATCGCTTAAGGATACGCTGTTTCAGGCACTTTTTGCGAGGATCTTCGGAGGGAGTTCTTTCAGGAGCAGCATCCTCGGAGGCACGACAGCCGGTGCGACGATCGCGGCTGTCAGCGCCTATGAATACGAGGATATGGATTTCACGGCGCAGGGGGAGGCACATACGGAGGACGGCAGGACGATCACGTTTGACTTAAGGCTGTTCATGTCCCGGGAGTTTGCCGTGGTCACGCAGGTGACAAGGCCCGGCCTTGCCTCTGCATTGATGGATCCTCTGGTGATCAATGTCGGAGCGGCCACGGCCGGGATCAGTACGCAGACATTCCGCTTTGACCTTGATGCCGACGGAACCGAGGAAGAGGTTGCTCTGCCGACACGCGGGAGTGCTTTCCTCGCACTGGATAAGAACGAAGACGGCAGGATCGGGGACGGCTCGGAACTCTTCGGGGCGATGACGGGAGACGGCTTCGGAGAACTCAGGGAGTACGACAGCGATGGAAACGGCTGGATCGACGAAAACGACGAGATCTTTTCGAGACTTCGCGTCTGGTATAGGAACGGGGACGGCAAAGACGAGCTGGTGGATCTTAAGACCGCCGACGTCGGCGCGATCTGGCTCGGTGAGCAGCAGACGCAGTTCAGTCTCACGGATCAGCTGAACGGCGAGTGGGGCCGGATCCGTTCCACCGGGATCTTCATAAAGGAGAGCGGCGGTGTCGGGACGATCCAGCATGTGGATCTGGCTGTCGGCGATTCACGGGAGGATATCGTTTCGGGCATGCCCGGGACGGATGCGGCGGTCGGCGGCGAAAACTTCGTCTCGGGGTACGGCGCGCTGCAGATCCCGGTTTCCTCTCTTTCGGCAAAGCTGAACGGGGCATCCGCCGGCGGAGCCTCGGATGATACGGAATCCTCTCAGGTTCAGGAGGAGAGTCCGGCGGACCGCAGAAAACGCATCGCCGAGGAAAAGGCGAAGCTCAAAGAGGAAGCCGCTCAGCGCCGCGCCGAGAAGAAGCGTCTGAATGAGGAATATGCCGAAAAGATGCGCAGGCACAGGGAGGAGGAAGAGGAGCGCGTGGAACAGCTCTTCGCCGATCGGAAAGAGAGGCGTCAGGAGGCTGCGGAAGCGCATGAGGAAGCCTCGGAAAGACGCCGCGCGTTTGATGAGGAATGGGCACAGAAACGGGCAAAAAAACCGGCATAATTCTTTGACCCATCCATGTATTTGTGGTATAATACGCACGTTGGTGCAACATATGGGCCAGCGTGCGTTTTTTGACATGTCTTATGGGGGTGAAAGATGGCAGAACAGGTAACTTCCTACAAGTGTCCGGCATGTGAGGGACCGCTGCGTTTCGACGGTCAGACACAGAAGCTCAAATGCGATTACTGCGACGGCCTCTATACGGTCGAAGAAGTGGAAAAGCTCATGGCGGAAAAGACCGCCAAGGCTGAGGCGGCCAGGGAAAAGGAGGACGCACGTATCGACGCGGCCAACGCGGATGCTCAGACCTATGGCGGCGAGATGGAGACCAATACTTATGTCTGCACCTCCTGCGGTGCGGCACTTGACACGGATGCGACGACGGCCGTGACGACCTGCCCGTACTGCGGCAATCCCACGGCGATCGCCGGACAGATGTCCAAGGCGGTCAAACCCGATTTCGTCATCCCGTTCCGCCTTGAGAAAAAGGATGCCATCGA